>NZ_FLKP01000002.1:1571385-1942770 GCF_900087015.1 Christensenella timonensis | reverse complement strand
GCATACGTTCGGCGTGTTTTCGGCCAGGCGTGCCTGCGACCAGATTTATGAGTCGTGCTGCTATCCCCGGCTGAATGTAAAGGTGGTGGGCAGCGATCCGGGCATCTCGGCGCAGATCAACGGCGGGACACACATGGCATTTGAAGACCTGGGAATCATGAGGAGTTTCCCGACGATGACGGTGATCGAGCCGACGGACTCTACGGTCATGAAATGCATGGTCAAGCTGGCGGCTGAAACATATGGGAATTTCTATTTAAGGCTGGTTCGCAGGAGCGCAGTCAAGGTCTATGAAGAAGGATCGGTTTTCGAGATCGGAAAAGCAGTGCCGATCCGTGACGGAAAAGACGTTACGCTGATCGCGATGGGCCTGTGTGTGGCGGAGTCCATCAAAGCGGCAAAGCTGCTGGAGGAAAAGGGGATTTCCGCACGCGTGATCGATATGCTCACGATCAAGCCTTTAGATGAGCAAGCGATTGTTGAAGCGGCGCGCGACACCGGGGCGATCGTAACGGCGGAGAACCACTATACGGAAACAGGGCTGGGAGCGGCAGTCTCGGAAGCAGTCGTACAGAACTATCCCGTACCAGTGGAAATCGTCGGTATGCCGGATACCTTCGGCGAAGTCGGCCAGCTTGAATATCTGAAGAAAAAATTTGGCATGACAGCGGAGGATATTGCGACCGCGGCGGAAAAAGCGATCCGAAGGAAACAAAAATAATGAACGAAGTAGTAATCGTAAGCGCCTGCCGTACGGCGATCGGAAACTTTATGGGGGCATTGCAAAATGTCCCCGCCAGGGAATTGGCCATCACTGTCGGTAGGGAAGCGATAAGCAGGGCCAACCTTTCCCCGGAGATGATTGACGAGATTTGCATGGGGCAATTGTATACCGGTATGCAGGGCTCGCTGCCCGCCCGGCAGGTTTCCATGAGAATCGGGATGCCGGAGAAAAGCAATGCCGTCAACGTGAACCAGAACTGTGCATCGGGTATGCGCGCACTGGAAATCGCCTGCCACAATATCATGCTGGGCAAGACGGATTTTGGACTGGTCGTGGGAGTGGAAAGCATGACGAATGCGCCGTACCTTCTTCCCAAGGCGAGGATGGGGTATCGCATGGGGCCGGGCAGCGTGGAGGACAGCATGCTGTGCGACGGGCTTTATGACGAACTCGTGGGCGGGCATATGGGGGTCACGGCGGAAAACGTGGCCGAAAGATACAAGATCACGCGCGCGGAATGTGACGAGCTGGCAATGCTGAGCAACAACAGGGCGGTCGAAGCGATCGACCAAGGGCGCTTCGAGCGGGAAATTATCCCTGTGACGGTCAAAAGCAAAAAAGGTGAAACCTGCTTCTGCAGGGATGAACACCCGGTGCGCATAGACAGCATCGACGAGATCGGCGGATTGCGGCCGGTGTTCAAAAAAGAGGGGGTTGTTACGGCGGCAAACGCATCCGGGATCAACGACGGGGCGGCTGCGGTCGTGGTGACATCGGCAAAAAGGGCGGCAGAATTAGGGATCAAGCCGCTGCTCAAGCTGGTCAATATCTGCGGGGAGGGTGTGGCCCCGGAGGTGATGGGACTCGGCCCGGCGGTAGCGATCCCCAAATGTTTAAAGCAAGCGGGCATGCGGTTTGAAGAAGTGGAGTATTGGGAGATCAACGAAGCGTTCGCGGCCCAGTGGCTGGGCGTTGGACGCATGCTGGAAGAAAATGGGATATCCCTTGCCATGGACAAGGTCAATCACAATGGCTCGGGCATTGCCCTGGGGCATCCCGTGGGATGTACCGGACTGCGCATCGTCGTTTCCCTGCTGCATGAAATGCAGCGGCTGGATCTCAAGAACGGCGGGGCGTCATTGTGCGTGGGCGGCGGCCCGGCGATGGCATCGCTTTGGACACGGGCATTTTAAATGGATGGGAGAATATGAGCTATGATGACGGGAAACGAATACAGGGAAAGCTTGAGGAAGCTTAAACCGGTCATATATTTTGAAGGAAAAAGGATCACGGTTGACGACCCGATGATCGCGCCGCACGTGAATGCCGCAGCCATGACCTATGACGCTGCGCATGACGCGCTCACGGAGGATCTGGCGACAGCCACCTCGCATATCAGCGGGGAGAAAATCAACCGTTGGACACATATCCACCAGAGCCAGGAAGATTTGGTGAAAAAGGTAAAACTGCTGCGCATGGTCGCCCAGCGTACAGGTTCCTGCTTCCAGCGCTGCGTAGGATGGGACGCACTGAATGCGCTTTATTCTACCACCTATGATATGGACCAGAAGCTTGGGACGGATTACCACCAGAGATTTGTCAAATATCTGGAGTATGTCCAGAAAAGCGATATCATGGTCGCTGGAGCGATGACGGATCCCAAAGGCGACAGGGGGCTTGCCCCCTCGCAGCAGGCAGACCCGGATCTCTTTGTACATATTACTGAAAGGCGCGAGGACGGCATCGTCATACGCGGGGCCAAAATGCACATGACGGGCATGGTGAATTCCCATGAGATGCTCATTATGCCCACCGCCGCGATGAAGGAAGAGGATCGGGACTATGCCGTTTCCTGCGCGATCCCGGTGGACGCACCCGGCGTGACGCATGTTTTTGGCCGCCAGACGAACGACGACCGGAAGAAATGCAAAATGGATCAGGGCAATTGCATGTACGGGATCGTAGGCGGGGAGGCGATCACGATCTTAGAAGACGTATTCGTGCCGTGGGACAAGGTGTTTATGGCTGGGGAATATGAGTTCTCCGGTTCCCTCGTGGAGCGTTTTGCCACGCTGCACCGCCAAAATTACGGTGGATGCAAAAGCGGGGTGAGCGACGTTGTGACGGGTGCTTCGGCCGCGATGGCGGAATACAACGGCGCGGGAAAGGCCTCCCACATAAAGGATAAACTCATCGAAATGATGCACCTGACCGAAAGCCTGTACTGCTGCTCTGTAGCATGTTCCGCAGAAGGCGGCAAGCTGCCGTCGGGCGCCTATTATCCCGACCCGATGCTGGGAAATATCGTAAAACAGAATGTGACCCGAAATATCTACGAGATCGACAGGCTTAGCCACGATATCGCGGGAGGACTGATCGCGACCTTGCCCTCGGAACAGGATTTCGAGGATCCCGAGATCGGCGGGAAGCTGAAAAAGTATTTGGCGGGCAAAGCCGATTATCCTGTCGAGGACAGGTACCGGATGGCGCGGCTATTAGAAAATATGACGGGCGGCACAGCGCTGGTGGAAAGTATGCATGGGGCGGGTTCGCCGCAGGCGCAGCGGATCATGATGTACCGCATGGGCAACCTGCCGATGAAAGTAAAGCTGGCGCAGGATCTGGCGGGGATCGACCGGGAAAAGGAAAAGAAGTAAACGGGAAACGTGTGGAAAGGCAGCAAAGGATATGGAAAAAATACTCGTCGCGGGAGCCGGGACAATGGGCAGCGGGATCGCGCAGGTTTTTGCGCAGGCCGGTTATTGCGTCCTGCTGTACGATATCGGGCAACCGTTTGTCGACAAGGGGATCGAAAGGATAGAAAAGACGCTTTCCAGGATGGTTGGAAAAGCGCTGCTCGAGGGAGAGGACAAGGCGAAGATACTGGGCAATATCGCGCCGCTTTACGACCTTTGCGGGGCTGACGGGATCAGCTTGGCGGTTGAGGCCATCAGCGAGGACATGCAGGCGAAAGTACGGCTGTACGGGCAGCTTGACGATATCTTAAAGGATGGCGCCCTCATTGCCTCCAATACCTCGGCCCTCAGCATCACAGAGCTGGCGGCGCAAACCAAAAGGCCGGAAAACTTTATTGGGATGCATTTTTTCAATCCTGCCAACACCATGAAGCTGGTCGAGGTCATCAAAGGGCTCCAGACTTCGGACGCGACGCTTTACAAGGCGAAGGAATATGTGCGGCGGATCGGGAAGACGGGCGTGGAAGTGGAAGAATCCCCCGGCTTTGTCGTGAACCGCATGCTGGTGCCCATGATCAACGAAGCGGCCTTCCTGCTTAGCGAGGGCATAGCGAGCGCCAACGACATCGATTATGCGATGAAGCTGGGAGCCAACCATCCGATCGGCCCGCTGGCACTGGCAGACCTGATCGGCGTGGATGTATGCCTTGCCGTGATGGAAACGCTGTATGAAAAATTTGGAGATACCAAGTACAGGGCGTGCCCGCTGCTGCATAAGATGGTCGCCGCCGGTTATTTGGGCAGGAAGACGAAAAAAGGATTTTACGCATATTGATACGGGGCGGAAGAATGAAATCGATTAAGGTGGAAAAAAAAGAGGGGATCGCGATTCTGACGGTCGACCGGGCGGAAAGTATGAATGCGTTAAGCAGCCAGGTGATCGCGCAAATGCATGCTGCGCTGCAGGAATTGGACGCCGACGCGTATGTGCATGCGGTCATCCTTACCGGGGCTGGGGAAAAGGCCTTTGTTGCGGGAGCGGACATCGCCGAACTGGAAAGCATGTACATCCATGACGTAGCAAATTATATCGGCAGCGGACAATCCCTGCTTTTCAAGCTGGAGCAGATGAAAAAGCCGGTAATCGCCGCCATCAATGGATTTGCGCTGGGCGGCGGCTGCGAGCTGGCCATGGCGTGCGACATCCGTATTTGTTCGGAAAATGCCCGCTTCGGCCTACCCGAGGTAACGCTGGGGATATTCCCGGGTTTTGGCGGTACGCAGAGGCTGCCGGGGATCGTTGGCAAATCGCACGCCATGCGGATGATATTGACCGGGGACACGGTCGATGCGCAAACGGCGGAAAAGATCGGCCTGACAGACCTTGTGACGACCAGGGAAGGGCTGATGCCCGAGGCGGAAAAGCTTGCGAAGCGGATACGCGCCAATGCGCCGCTTGCAGTAGAATATGCGAAAAAAGCGGTCAATTACGGCGCGGTAAGCAGCCGGGAGGGATACGGCTATGAAATGCGCCTTTTCTGCGAATGCTTTGCGACCGGCGATAAGGAGGAAGGAATGAGCGCCTTTTTGGAAAAGCGCAGGCCCTGTTTTCAGGGAAAATAGACAGAATGGATGAAATGGAGGAATGGAAGATGAATTTGCCGATGTTTGATTTGACGTCAAAGGTGGCGATCGTTACGGGGAGTACCAAGGGGCTGGGACGCGGTATAGCCAACGGGCTTGCGCAGGCGGGCGCAAATATTGTCGTTTGCAGCAGGACAGCCGGTGAATGTGACGCGGTGGCACGGGAAATCAAGGAGACATATGGGGTAGAAACGCTGTCAAAAGCGACGGACGTTTCGAGGCCGGAATCAGTCGAAGCGCTTCTGCAGGCAACTCTCGATAAATTTGGGAAGATCGACATCCTGGTGAACAACGCGGGTACGGCCGTCACCAAGCGGGCGGAGGAGCTCACGATAGACGAATGGGATCGCGTGATGAACGTAAACCTCCGGGGCGTATTTATGCTGACGCAGGCCGTCGGCAAAAAAATGATCGCGCAAAAGGCGGGGAAAATCATCAACATCGCTTCCATCTTCGGGATCGTGGGGGATAAAGCGGTATTGCCTTACCTCGCAAGCAAGGGAGCGGTGCTGCAGATGACGCGGGGGCTGGCGTTGGAATGGACAAAGTACAATATCCAGGTCAATGCCGTTGCGCCGGGTTATGTGATGACGCCCATGAACGAAAAAGAACTGGGCGAGGAGAAGGTCTACCAATATATCACCGGAAAGATCCCCATGCGGCGTTTGGGGAAAGCCGAAGAAATTGCGGGGGCGGTCGTTTATTTGGCCTCTGAAGCGGCAAATTATGTGACGGGTTCGACGATCGCCGTAGACGGCGGATGGCTGGCGCAGTAAGGCGAAGAGGGGAAAGCTATGACGAATTGGAAGAAACAACATGATAAAAGGACAACGCTCAAAGAAGCGGTGTCGCGGTTTGTCGCGGACGGGTCGAGCATTTGCTTCAGCGGTATGGGCGGGGCGCAATGCGTGGCGCAGACCTATGAAGTGATACGGCAGGGAAAAAAAGACCTGACGCTGATCGGCGACAGCCCGTGTGAAGCGGGGGATCTGCTGGCCGGGGCGGGCTGCGTCAAAAGAATGGAGATCGCGTTTTGCTCTTACGCCGTAGCGGGGCTGGGATACAATTTCCGCCGTGCCGTGGAGAGCGGGATCCCGCATAAGGTAGAGGTCGTGGATTATTCAAACTATACCATCGGGCTGCGTTTCCTCGCGGGGGCGCTGAACATTCCCTACATGCCCTCCCGTTCGCTGATGGGTTCCGACCTGCCGACGTACAACAAGGATATCAAAATAGAAAAGGATCCATATACGGGGGAGCTGGTCTCGCTCGTTCCGGCAGTTGCGCCGGATACGGCCATCATACACGTATCGAGGGCCGACAAGCGGGGGAACGGACAGATGTTCGGCTTCTCATCAAACGCGGAAAACATGGCCAGGGCGGCAAAGCATACGATCCTGACCTGCGAAGAGCTGGTCTTGACGGATGAGATCAGGAAAAACGGGAATTTGACGATCATACCGGAGTATTGTGTCGACGCGGTCGTGGAGCTTCCCTATGCCTGCCACCCATGGAACATGCCTTTTGCTTACGCGTACGATATTCCTTTCCATGCCCGGCAGCTGGAACAGTTTGCCCAGCGGGAGGATTTTTTGAAGTGGCTGGACGAATGGTGCTACAAAACAGGCAGCCATGAAGGATACCTGGAAAAGGTAGGATATGGACGGCTTTCCGAACTGGCGCGTGTCGAGCGCAGGTTCAGCAAGCTTAGATATTGAGGAAAGGAACAAAACCATGGCAGAATATGCAAAAGAATACAGCATGTCCGAATTCCTTGTGGTTTCGTCGGCAAGGGAGATCAAAGAAAATGATACCGTTTTTGCGGGAGTCGGGATCCCTACGCTGGGGGCTTTGCTGGCAAAAATGACGCATGCGCCAAGCGCAGTCATCGCGACGGAATCAGGCAGCATCGGGCCGGCGCCCAAGCGGATCATATTGGGCATCGGGGACAACGCAGGGGTGGAGGACGCATTGGTGGATACGTCGCTGTGGCGCCTTTTCAGCGACCAGCAGCGGGGCTTTTTTGATATCGGTATGCTGGGCGGCGCACAGGTCGACAGGTACGGAAACTTAAACAGCACCGCGATTTTCGGCGGGGGAGACTATTTCCATCCGGCGGCGCGGCTGCCGGGGAGCGGCGGGGCCAACGATATCGCCTCTTGTGCGCTGCGCACCATCATCACGCTGCCGCTGCAAAAACGCAGGTTTTTGGAACGCGTAGACTATATCAGCTCTCCCGGATACCTGGATGGATACGATTCGCGCGAGAAGGCGGGGCTCAAGCAGGGCGGGCCGTCCGCCATCATTACCAACAAATGTATTTTCAGGTTCGACGAAGTGACGAAGGAAGCCTATTTGGCGAGCGTCCATCCCGGCGTGAGCGTAGAGGACGTGAAAAACGAAGTATCGTGGGATCTGAAAGTGGCGGACGACGTACGGGAAACGGAGCTGCCCACGGTAGAGCAGATTAAAATCATACGCAGTTTGGATCCGCAGGGCATCTATATCGGGAACGGGTTAAAAGAGATCACGTTTGAAAGCTATATTAGGATGCTGGAAAATTCTTTGGAAAACTTTTGAGGTAGTGATGGAGATGGAATTTACAAAAGAAAATGACTTAGTACGGCAGATGGTCAGGAAATTCGCCGAAAACGAGGTGGCGACGGTCGCTGCCGAGATCGATAAAACGGAGCAATTCCCGCTTGATACGGTGAAAAAAATGGCCAAATACGGCCTGATGGGGATGTCGTTCCCAAGCGAATACGGTGGGAATGACTCGGACTTTGTGAGCTATATCATCGTCATGGAGGAACTGGCGAAGGCCTGCGGCACGACCTCTGTCATCGTGGCTGCGCATACTTCGCTGTGTGCATCCCCGATTTTCAATTTCGGTACAGAGGAGCAAAAGAGAAAATACCTTCCCGGCCTGCTTTCAGGGGAAAAGCTGGGCGCGTTTGGCCTGACCGAACCAAATGCGGGTTCGGATGCGGGAAGCCAGCAGACGATGGCGGTATTGGAAGGAGATCATTATATCCTGAACGGCTCTAAGGTATTCATCACAAACGCGGGCTTTGCGGACGTTTACATCATTTTTGCGATGACGGACAAGGCCAAGGGAACGCGTGGGATATCGGCCTTTATCGTAGAAAAAAACTTTCCGGGCTTTTCAATCGGGAAGATCGAGGAAAAATTGGGCATACGCGCATCGTCGACGGGGGAGCTGGTTATGGCCGACTGCAAAGTGCCGAAGGAAAACCTGCTGGGTAAAGAGAACAAGGGCTTTGGCGTGGCGATGGCTACGCTGGACAGCGGGAGGATCGGGATCGCGGCGCAGGCGCTGGGGTTTGCGGAAGCGGCATACGCACAGTGCCTGGAACATGTAAAACAGCGCCGGCAATTTGGCAAACCGCTGTCAAAATTCCAGGGGCTGCAATGGTATTTGGCGGATATGAACGTACAGGTAGAAGCGGCAAAGCTGCTGGTCTATAAAGCGGCGTTCAAGAAGCAGCAGGGGCTGCCCATATCGCTGGATGCGGCGCAGGCCAAATTGTTTGCGGCCCAGACTGCCAATGCGGTGGCGACAAAAGCGATACAGGTACTCGGCGGCTATGGATATACGATGGATTATCCGGTGGAACGGATCATGCGCGACGCGAAGATCACAGAGATATACGAGGGGACTTCCGAAGTGCAGAAAATGGTGATCGCCGCCAATATATTGAAATGAGGAGCAAAAGCAGATGAATATCGTTGTTTGTATCAAGCAAGTGCCGGATACCAATGAAGTGCGGATCGATCCCGTGACGGGGACGCTGGTCAGGGACGGGATCCCCACTATCATAAACCCCGACGATCTGAGCGCGCTGGAGGAGGCATTAAAGACCAAAGAAGAGCTGGGCGCGCATGTCCTTGTCATGACAATGGGGCCGCCGCAGGCGGAATACGCGCTCAGGGAAGCGCTGGCGATGGGGGCCGACGAAGCCGTGCTGCTCACGGACAGGCAGTTTTCCGGGGCGGATACGCTCGCTACCTCCAGGGTATTGGCGGCTGCCGTCAGGAAGCTGGGATATGCTGTGGACATCATCTTTGCGGGCAGGCAAGCGATCGACGGGGATACCGCACAGGTGGGGCCGGAGATGGCGGAGCACCTTGGACTGCCGCAGGTAACGTATGTGGAAGGCATGAAGGTTCAAGGCGGCAGGCTCGTTGTCAAGCGGTCGCTGGAGGACGGATATGAATGTATATCGGTGAAAATGCCCGTGGTGCTGACTACGATCAAAGAATTAAACGAGCCGCGGTATATGGGTATCAAAGGGATATCCGGCGCGTTCGGTAAAGAGATCAGGCAATGGGGCGCAGGGGATATCGGTCTAGACCCGGCGCTTTTGGGGCTCAGCGGTTCGCCTACGCGGGTAAAGAAATCTATGACGAAAGAGCTTCGGCAGGTCGGGCAGCCGTACGAGGCGCCGGCAAAGGAAGCCGCGGGATATGTTGCGGGCGTGCTAAAAGAGCTGCACATCTTGTAGGCATAGTGAGGATGGAGGGACTTATGGAGAAGGAAGAATATAAGGGTGTGTGGATTTTTGCGGAGCAGCGTGAAGGAGCGCTGCAAAAGGTGTCCTTGCAGATATTGGGCAAAGGGCGTGAACTGGCGGACGAACTGGGCGTGGAGCTGACCGCCGTATTGCCGGGCGAAGGGATCAAAGGGCTGGCAGGCGAGCTGTTTGCCCACGGCGCAGACCGCGTACTGGCAGTGGAGCATGCCTTCCTGAAAAACTATACGACGGACGCTTATACAAAGGTCGTCTGCGAGCTTGTGAACGAAAGGAAGCCGGAAATATTTATCATTGGGGCAACGAATATCGGCAGGGACCTGGGGCCGCGCGTCGCCGCGCGCCTTGAAACAGGGCTCACGGCGGACTGTACGGGGCTCGCGCTTTGCCCGGACACCGCCAACCTCCTGATGACACGGCCCGCTTTCGGCGGCAACCTGATGGCGACGATCATCTGCCAGGAGCACCGCCCGCAGATGTCTACGGTGCGGCCGGGCGTGTTTGAGATCCCGCAGGGTTGCAGGACGGGAAAAGGAATTCTGGAAGAAATCATACCGGACTTAATGCCGGAGGATATCCGTACGGATATCGTGGAAATCGCCAAAGCGGCAAAGCAGGTCGTAGATATTGGTGAGGCCAAAATTTTGGTATCCGGCGGCAGGGGCGTCGGCTGCAAAGAAAATTTTTCGCTGTTGTACGACTTGGCGGATGAGCTTAACGGGGTCGTGTCCGGATCGCGTGCGGCAGTGGACGCGGGCTGGATCGATAAAGCGTACCAGGTAGGGCAGACGGGCAAAACAGTGCGTCCCCAGGTATATATCGCCTGCGGGATTTCGGGAGCGATACAGCATTTGGCGGGGATGCAGGAATCCGATTATATCATCGCCATCAACAAGCAGATCGACGCGCCGATCATGCAGGTCGCAAACAGTGCGGTCGTCGGGGATATGCATAAGGTGATCCCGGAGCTGATCGCAAAAATAAAAGAAATAAAGAGTATGGAAACGACTTGTTGAAGGTTGGCGGTTATGAGGAAAAAACTCGGTGTACTGACAAGCGGCGGAGACACGCCGGGCATGAACGCAGCCATCCGTTCCGTGGTTTTGGCTGCGGATGACAATGGTTTTGTGGCCATGGGCATCAAAAAAGGATACGCCGGGCTGATCAGCGGCGACGTATCCCGTATCAAACCGGAGGACGTCCGGGATATCGCCAATATGGGCGGTACGATCCTGAAAACGGCGCGATGCCGGGAATTCATGACAGACGCCGGCCGGCAGAAAGCCCTCAATGTCATCAAAGCATACAATATCGAAGGGATGGTCGTGATCGGAGGGGACGGGAGCTTTGCGGGAGCCGAAGTCCTCGACAGGCACGGCATACCGACGGTCGCTGTCCCGGCAACGATCGACAACGATTTGCCTTACACGGATTTTACGATCGGCTTCGATGCGGCCGTGAACCTCGTGATCAGCGAAATGGCGAAGATACGGGACACGATGAATTCACACGAACGTATCGGCGTGATCGAAGTGATGGGGAACCAATGCGGGGATATCGCGCTGTATGCGGGGATCGCCGGCCCGGCCGAAAATATCGTGATCCCGGAAAAGGAAAAAGACCTGGACGAAATCTGTGACAGGCTGGTCTCGGAGCGTATCAAAGGCAAAACGGCGAGCCTTGTGCTGGTTGCGGAGGGAGCGGGCAGCGGGATAGAGACCGCACAGTATATCCACGATATGACGGGGCTGGAGGCAAAGGCCATCGTACTCGGATATACCCAAAGGGGAGGAAGCCCCAGCGCCGCCGACAGGATGAGGGCCTCGTCGTTTGGGATACACGCCGTGCAGCTTTTAGCAAGGGGGAACGGCGGACGGGCCGTCGGGATCAGGAACAATAATCTTTTCGATGAGGAGATCAAGGCCGCGCTGGCAACGGAGCCAAGGGCGCAAACGCAGCTTTTGGAAGAGTACAGGATCCTTTCAAGGAACGGCTGATGTGAAAATATACAGGACATTTCAACCATCTGTAGCAAAAAAGCCCACGCAATCGCGCGGGCTTTTTTGCTTTTACAGCGATCCCCTTAAAATCTTAGGAAAAAAATACTTGACACCAGAAACTGTAAGCGCTAAAATTACATTAAACTGATACAAAATAAATTACATATGGAGAAAAAATATGAAACGAAAATGGATGGGATTGATGCTCACAGGCGTGGCTGCGGTCATGGTGCTCGCGGGATGTGCCCCGGCAGGGGACGCGGGGAGCAAAGGAGTAGAGGATGGCGTAGCGGCGGAAACGACAGCCGAAATGGCCTACCATAAGATCGACGCGGAAGAAGCAAAGCGGATGATCGGGGAAGGGGACGTGACGATCGTGGATGTGCGCAGGCCTGAAGAATATGCGGAGAAACACCTTGAGGGGGCGCTCAACATCCCCAATGAAACGATCGGGGAAGAGCCGCCCGCAGAGCTTGCGGACAAGGATGCAAAGCTGGTCGTGTACTGCCGCACAGGAGTGCGCAGCAAGCAGGCGTCCGATAAACTGGTAAAAATGGGTTATCATAATGTATACGACATGGGCGGGATCGCCGATTGGCCGTATGAAACGGTAAGTTAAACAAGGAGGCATGGTATGAAAAGGCAGGGAAAAACGATTTTAATATCGCTGTTGGTTGCGGCGGCATTGATGATAGCGGCGTGTGCAGGGCCGGCGTCCCCGGACGCGGGCGCACCGCAAACACAGGCGCAAACAACGCCGGAGCCGTCGGCAAATGAGAAGGAAACACAAACGGCCGCCCCGGAAGTAACGCCGCTGTTTGGGGCGTTCAAAGCGGAGGATTCAAACGGAAATGAAGTGACGCAGGAAATTTTTGCCGGGCATAAGCTGACGATGGTCAACATCTGGGCAACGTTCTGCGGGCCGTGCCTGCGCGAGATGCCCGAGCTTGGGGAACTGGACGAGGAATACCGGGATCAGGGGTTCCAGGTCGTGGGCATGCCGACGGATGTCATTGACCAAGACGGCGCGATCGACCCGGAGCAGGTGGCGCTGGTCAACGAGATCGCCGAAAAAACCGGCGCGGACTATCCGCACATCTTGCCTACGCAGGAGCTGGTCGACGCGAAGCTGGGCAGCGTGACGGCGGTGCCGGAAACGGTGTTCGTGGACGAAAACGGAAACCAGGTGGGAGAGTCTTACAGGGGCGCGCGCGACAAAGCCGCATGGAAGGAGATCATAGACGGCCTTCTTGCCTCCATGCCGGAGCCAGACAAACCCGCGGAGTAAGAAAAGCTTGATTTTTGCATACGCATCATTTATGATTGCATTGTTGAAAAAATTGCTGGAAGGGAATGTTTTATGACAGGCGAATTTACCATAGCTGTCCATGCGCTGGTTTATTTGAACCACAAGCAGGAAATGCTGAGCAGCGACGAGCTTGCAAAAAATGTATGCACCCATCCGGCGCGCATCCGCAAAGTGATGTCCAAGCTCAAAAAAGCGGGGCTGCTTACCACAAAAGAGGGCGCTGTCGGGGGGTATGCCTTCCGGCTTGACCCAAAAGGGGTGACGTTACGCATGGTGAGCGACGCGCTCGAAGAGCCGCTCGTTGCGGCGGGGTGGCGCTCGGGCAACGCGGACATGAAGTGCCTGGTGGCGTCGGGCATGGCAGCGGTGATGGACGGGATTTACGCCGGCCTAGACCGGGCGTGTAAGGAACGACTTGGCAAAATCACGATTGCGGATATTGACGCAATGATTTTTAAGGAACATTCAAAAACCGGCTCCTGAAGCCGGCAAGGGTATCTTTTTATCCCGCCCCGGGAGGGCGGGATTTTCGTTTTTTCGTCGTTTGCGGTAGTCTGGAACACGTTAAAATGATATAATTGTAACGCAAAAGAAATTATAGACGGAGGATCAGTGAATTGGGCGGTGTTTTCGGCGTAGCAAAAAGAGGGAATTGTGCATACGATCTGTTTTTCGGGACGGATTACCATTCACATTTAGGAACCTATCGCGGCGGTATGACGGTATATTCGGAAGGGCGGTTCCTGCGGGCGATCCATGGGATCCAGAATTCCCCGTTCCGTACGAAGTTTGAGCGGGATGTAGAAGACCTCACCGGGCCGATGGGTATCGGCAGCATCTCTGATACCGCGCCGCAGCCCCTTACCGTACGTTCGCATTTGGGCACTTATGCCGTTGCAACGGTGGGACGCATCAACAACGCCGACGAGATCATCCGCAAATGCTTCCAAAACAGCTTTGCGCAGTTTTCGGAAATGGGGAACGGCAAGCTGAACCCTACGGAGCTGGTGGCGGCTCTGGTGGGAAGCCAGGCGACGCTGGCGGAGGGGATCCGCTATGCACAGGAACATATCGAGGGCTCCATGACCATGCTGGTGCTCACCCCTGACGGCATTTATGCCGCGCGGGATAATGTAGGCCGGACATCGCTGGTGCTGGGCGAAAAGGAAGACGGCTATTGCGTGGCCTCGGAAAGCTTCTCCTACCTGAACCTGGGATATCGTGACGTGCGTGAATTAGGGCCGGCCGAGGTCGTCCTGATCACGCCCGAAGGGATCGAAGAAGTATTGCCCCCCAAAGAAGACATGAAGATCTGCAGTTTCCTGTGGACGTATTACGGCTACCCGACCACCTGCTATGAAGGCGTAAATGTGGAACAGATGCGCTATGAGAGCGGACAGCTTCTGGCCTCCCACGATTGCGTGCAGCCGGATATGGTCGCCGGGATACCGGATTCCGGTACGGCGTACGCCATCGGCTATGCGAATGCCTCGGGGATTCCCTTTGCCCGCCCGTTTATCAAATATACGCCCACCTGGCCGCGCTCGTTCATGCCGCAAAAGCAGGACTTGCGCAACCTGATCGCGCATATGAAGCTGATCCCGGTCGAGGGGTTGATCCGGGGGAAAAAACTGCTGTTGATAGACGATTCCATCGTACGCGGTACACAGATGCGGGAAACGACGGAATTTTTGTACGAGAGCGGCGCTAAGGAAGTACATGTGCGTTCGGCCTGTCCGCCGATCCTGTACGGCTGTAAATATTTGAGCTTTTCCCGCTCGACGTCCGATCTCGAACTGATCGCGCGCAAGCTGATCGCGCAGAAAGAAGGGGACGTTTCTGAAAAGGTGCTGCGGGAATATGCCGAGCCGGACAGCGCGCGCCACGCGGAATTGACGGAGCAGGTGTGCGCGGAACTGCATTTTACTTCCCTGCGCTACCACCGCTTAGACGACTTGCAGGCTTCGGTGGGGATCGACCCATGTAAAATGTGTACTTATTGCTGGAATGGGAAAGAATGAGCGTAAGGCGTCAAAAGGGCTTGCCTGCGGGACGAGCTCTTTTTTATTTTAATGAAAGTGTCAAGACAAAAATACGATACCTATCGAAAAAACGTATCGAACGTTTTTTTGCAAGCGAAAAATCAAGTTGAAAAACGCCCCGTTATGTGGTATACCAAGTGATAAGAAACCAATTGTGCGCGATGGTTTGCAAGCGAAATACAATCGTGCTTTTTTCTGCGAAGACGGCGAATGGGGTGAGTGCTTATTGTGAGGTGCCCTGCTTCAAAAAAGATATGTTTATCCAGGATATTGTGCGCTGCTTTATGCGCCTGCCTGTTGTTTTTTGCCTTGCCGCAGCCCGGGCGTGCCGCTCCGCAGAAAGCGGTAAGGGTAGGCGTATTTGAGCTGGAAGGTTTTTATGGCAAAGACGCAAAAGGGCGTGACGCCGGCTATGGCTTTGACTATTTGAACGAGATATCCCAATATTCCGGACTTACCTTTGAATATGTATATGGTACGTGGGACGAATGTTTGAAGCGGCTGGAAGCAGGGGAGATCGACCTTTTGGATTATGCCCTGAAAACACCGGAACGGGAAGCGAAGTTTGATTTTACCGCTTATCCTACGGGTACGAATTTCGGCCGCATGTACGCGCTTGATGAAAATGAGGCGCTGACCTTCAACGATTATGACGTTTTTGATGGGATCAGGGTCGGTTTTATGGAGGCGAACAGCAGGAACGAAGATTTCCGTACGTTTGAAAAAGAGCATGGTTTTACGGTAACAAAAGTCCTGTACCCGGATATGGCGTCGCTGGTCTATGCTCTGCACGCCGGCGAAGTGGATGCAATCGTGTCCAACAACTTCCGCAATACGGAAGGGGAAAAACCGGTCGCGCAATTTGCCCCGGCTTCTTTTTATATGATGACCGCCAAAGGGAACGCACAGCTGCTGGAAACGGTGGACGAGGCCCTGGAACAAATACAGATCGAAAAGCCGGGCTTTGATGAAGCGCTTTACCAGGAATACTTTGGAGGGCAATCGGAACAGCTCCTGCTGACGGCCAAAGAGATCGACTATATCAACAACGCCCCGCCGATCCGCTTTATCTGCGACCGGCGCTGGGCGCCGTTCGAGAGCCTTGGCGCGGATGGGCAGCCGCAGGGGATCAACGTGGATATCCTGCGCCTGGTCGCGGACAAAACAGGGCTGGATTTTGATTTCATGGGCGGATACGAGTATGACGAAGCCATTGATATGGTCGGCAGCGGCGAAGCGGATATGCTCCTTAGCTATGATAACAACCCGGACGAGGCGCGAAACCTGGGGATGTCCCTTTCCGACACCTTTTTAAAGTGTCCGATCGTGATCGTGGGAAGGACGGTCGCGGTCGCGCCGGATGCCGTATTCGCACTTCCGTCCATCTATGTGCCGCACAGGGAATATGTGCAGCACTACTACCCGCAAAATAAAATCGTATATTACGACAATGTGGAAGACTGCTACCAGGCGATCGAAGCGGGCGAGGCGGATTTTACGATGGAAAACCTGTATGCCGCCACCGACTCCATCCACAAGCGCTACCCGTCGCTGATGATCTCGGCGGTGACAACGCTTTCCGATGAATTTTCCTTTGCTTTCAGGGAGGACGCAGACCCTGTCCTGCTCGGCATCCTGAATAAGAGTATTCCTTCGATCACGGAGGCGCAGTTCAATTCGCTGCTTTTGGAAAACACCTCCGCACAGCAGGCGTCGCCGCTGATGGTTATGGTCGAGCAATACAGTACGCAGATCATAGCGGTCATGCTCGTTATTATCGGCTTGCTGATCGCCTCCCTCGTCTATATCGTCGTCAGCCAGAAAAAATATAAGCAGCGCCTGTGGAAGATGGCGTATATCGACCCGCTTACGGGGCTGGGGAACCTGAATAAATTCAAGGCGGACGCACAAAAGCTGCTGGAGCAGAACGGGAAGGTTACCTATAATATCGTGAAGCTCGACATCAGGGGCTTCAACCTCATCAACGAAATTTACGGATTTGACGAAGGGAACAGGGTGCTGTGCGGCGTTGCAAAGGCGATCGGGATGCTCGCCGATCCGCGGACGGATGTATATGGACGCTTGAACGACGACGAGTTCGCCCTGTTGAAGGCATATGAAGGGCCGGATAGTGCGCGGCGCGATACGGAAGAAGATTTTGAGCGCTTCAAAAAAGAGAGCAGCCGGATCACGGGGCGCAACCTGCTTTTTTCCGTGGGTCGCTACATGATCGGGCAGGGTGAAACGGATATCGAGTCGATCTTTGAAAAAGTCAATTATGCCCATAATTTAGCGCGCAAAAGCCCGGATGGGCGCGAGCAGGTGGATTACGACAAAGAGCTCAAGGAAAAGGCGATCCGTACGCAGGAGATCGAATCTACCATGGAAGAAGCGATGGCGCGCGGGGAATTCCGCGTCTATTTGCAGCCAAAGTACCGCTTGCGGGATGAGAAATTGGTGGGGGCGGAAGCGCTTGCGCGTTGGCGGAAGAAGGACGGAAAGCTGGTCGATCCGGTGGATTTTATCCCTGTCTTTGAAAAAAACGGCTTTGTCGTCAAGCTTGACCTGTATATGTTCACACAGGTGTGCGCGATCGTGCAAGGCTGGATAGATGAGGGGCGGGAGCCGGTGACGGTATCCGTTAATTTTTCACGCCTGCACCTAAGCGACCCCGGTTTTGTGAAAGGGCTTTCGCGTATTGCGGATGAATACGGCGTACCGAAGAAATACCTGGAGATCGAGCTGACGGAAACGGCGATCGTCGGTAACGAGGCGGCCTTCAAAAAGGTGCTTGACCAACTCCACGGCGAAGGGTTCGCGTTATCAATGGACGATTTTGGCTCCGGCTATTCGTCGCTGGGACTGCTAAAAGACCTGCTCGTGGATGTGATCAAGATCGACCGCGCGTTTTTTGCGGGGAGCAGTGACAAGGAACGCGCGAACACGGTGATCCGCAATATTATCAAAATGGCCGACGAGCTTGGGATACAGACGGTTGCGGAAGGAGTGGAAAGCGCCGGTTACGTTGATTTCCTGCGGGATGCAGGCTGCGGGATCGTGCAGGGATATTATTTTGCAAAACCCATGCCAGCGGAGGATTTTTTCTCCGATTGAAAGAAATGATATTGAAATCCGCCGGCCTTTGTGATAGATTATTAAAACAGCGGTAAGAAGAAAAGGAATGGTGAGGGGTCATGGTTCAGTTTTCATTGTTTGGATTGGCAGATGCGAAAATAATAGCGGGCGAATATGCGGCGCCAGGACAGGATAAAAAAGCCGACGGCGCAGGCCGCATAGACATGCACCCGATCCACTGGATCTGGGACGAGCCGCTTAGGAGATATACGGAAATGGATTTCGATCCGATCAGTTACAGGGATTGTTGAATATCGTTTGGCGAGGCGGCGCATCCGGCATAGGGATGCGCTTTTTGTTTGCCGTGCGGCGCATTGACACGGTTTGTGAAATCTCTTACAATAATAGTGATTGGAGAAAGTTGCATGCACAGTGTGATCATTGTCGACCAGGATCCGATGGTATCTTACCTGATTCGCGGATATGTGGAAAAGGACGGCGGGTTTTGCGTTGCAGGGGAGTTCCGGAAATTAAAAAGTGCGCTTGCGTTCCTTGATAAAAATGACGTTGACCTGATGATCCTCGATCTGTGCGTCCCGGATTATGACGGCGGATTGCTGGAAAAGGCGCTGCTTAACGAAAGCTGCGAAACCTACCTCATCGTGGTGACGGCGGCAAGGGATGCAGGCGCGCTGCAGGCCGCGGCGCATCTGGGCGCGGTCGATTATCTGGTCAAGCCGTTTTCCTGCGAACGCTTAAAGGAGGCGCTCGGGCGCTATACCGACCACGAGCAAACGGTGCGCGGGCTGCGTTCCGTGGACCAGGAAACGGTGGATCATTTACTGCACGCGGCACTGGGAGCAGAAACCGGATGCCCCAAAGGCACGGGCGGTATGGAACAAAGGATCTTGGAATATATGGAAGATAGGCCGGGGCAGGACGTCACCGTGAAAGAGCTTGCCGGACAGCTTACAAGTTCGGTTGTAACGGTGCGGCGTTATTTAAAGCGGCTGGCGGACGCGGGACGCGTCGTTGCGGACATCGATTACCATACGGGCGGGCATCCGCGCGTGCGGTACCGCCTGCCGTGACCGGGAGGAAAAAGGATGAAAACGAGGGAACCTGCCTACTACGAAAATGGCGGCCCCAATAACCTGTTAAGCGATCTTGACAAAGCGCGCGGCGTCCTTGAAGTGGTGATTGAGGCATCTTACGACGGCATCTATATCACGGACGGCAGCGCCAATACGCTGATGGTCAATACGTCCTACGAGATCATTTCAGGACTGAAGCGCGAGCAGGTGATCGGAAAAAATATGCGCGACCTGGTGTCGCACGATATCATCAACCAGTCGGGGACGCTGGAAGCGATCCGCACGCGGAAAAGCGTGACGCTGGAGCAGGAATTCCAGACGGGCAAGCGTGCGGTCATCACCAGTACGCCGACCTTGGACGAAACGGGCGAGGTCGTCATGGTCATGACGAACGTGCGCGATATCACAGAGCTGCATGAGCTGCGCCTGCGCCTGCGGGAAAACGAAGCGAACGTTTCCGAGCTGGAGGCCATGCGCAGGGAGCTTTTGGGAGACAGCGAGCTCATCGTGCGGGACCACGCCATGATCTCTATGATGAAGATGATAGACCGCGTTTGCAAGCTGGATACGACCGTACTGCTGACGGGGGAAACGGGCGTCGGCAAGGATCGGATCGCTTCTTATATTTATAAGGAAAGCAACCGCGCCAAGGAGCGCTTTATCAAGGTGAATTGCGGGGCGATCCCGGCGACCCTTATCGAAAGCGAGCTTTTCGGCTATGAGCGCGGCGCTTTTACAGGGGCCAACAAGGAAGGGAAGATGGGCCTTTTTGAGGTAGCGGATAATGGGACGATCTTTTTAGACGAGATCGGCGAGCTGCCGCCTGATATGCAGGTGAAGCTGTTGCGTGTGCTGCAGGAAGGAGAGATCGAGCGTATCGGCTCGAATAAGCCGGTCAAGGTAGACGTGCGCGTCATCGCCGCGACCAACAGGAATTTGGAAGAGATGCTCAAGGAAAAGACGTTCCGTGCGGATCTTTTTTACCGCCTCAACGTTTTCCCTGTGACCATCCCGCCGCTGCGGGAGCGCCCGGGGGATATCCTGCCCCTTGCTTACCGCTTTTTGGAGGAGCTGAACCATAAATACGGTATGCGCAAATACCTGACGCCGGCCGCCGAGGACGTGCTCGTGGAGTATCGCTGGCCGGGCAATGTGCGCGAGCTTAAAAACGTCGTGGAACGGGCGATGATCATGAGCAGTACGGACGAGATCACGGTGGGCAGCCTGTTTTTGCATGTGGCGTCGGCCGAAGCGCAGCTCTTGTCGAGCGGGGAGGGCATCGACCTGAAATCGCTGGTAGAGCGTATGGAGCTCGATTACATCAACCATGCCTACCAGCGCTGGGGAAACGTACGCGACGCGGCCAAAAGCCTGAATATGGATGCGGCGACCTTTGTACGCAAACGGAAAAAGTACCGGCAGAAACATATGCTGTTGCAGGAATGAAACGCGTTGCGAAAATGAAACGCATAAGCCCGGCACATCAAAAAAGCACGGTGATTTCTATATAAAACGTAAAACATTTAAAAATAACAGCGCGGATTGTTGCAAAAATAAAACAAATCGTGCTTTTTTTGCTGCTTTTTTGTACCGGATGGGCAAAGTGGAAGGGATTTCTTTGCCTGTTGGGAAAAAAAATCTGTTTTAGGGTATGTTTTTTTAATAAAAGGGGCGAAATGTGGAAAAAAAGTGCATTTTTTTCGGAATTGTGATATATTTAACATAGCTTGGCACGGTTTTTGCATATAATAATAGTGAAGAGGTTTTAGGAACAGGGGCCGTCCGGGTTCCGGACGGCCAACAAAATCGATCCGAAAATAGAAAGGAAACAGAATTATGGCACTTATGACTGGCGAAGAATACATTGAAAGTATTCGCAAAATCAATATGGAAGTTTACATGTTTGGGAAAAAGATCGATAGCCCCGTTGACGATCCGATCCTCCGTCCTTCGCTCAATTCGGTACGCATGACATATGACCTGGCGCAGATGCCGGAATATGAAGACCTGATGACGGTGACGCTGGAAGACGGGCGTAAGATCAACCGCTTCACGAACATCCACAGGAATACGGACGACCTGATCAAAAAAGTAAAAATGCAGAGGCTGCTCGGACAGAAAACAGCCGCCTGCTTCCAACGCTGCGTTGGTATGGACGCGTTCAACGCCGTATACAGCACGACCTATGAAACGGACAAGGCTTGCGGCACGAATTACCATGAGAATTTTGTTAAATTCATGAAGTATTGCCAGGATAACGACCTGACGATCGACGGCGCGATGACAGACCCCAAAGGCGACCGTTCCTTAGCGCCGCACGCACAGGCAGATCCGGATATGTACCTGCGCGTGGTGGAAAGGCGGCCGGATGGGATCGTCGTACGCGGTGCAAAGGCACACCAGACGGGTATGCTCAACTCGCACGAAGTGATCGTCATGCCGACGGTCGCGATGCGCGAAGAGGACAAGGACTACGCGGTCTCCTTCGCGGTTCCGCTGGACGCCCCCGGCCTGTTCATGATCATCGGACGCCAGTCGTGCGATACGCGTAAGCTGGAAGGAAGCGAGCTGGATGTAGGAAACGCAGAATTCGGCGGCGTGGAAGCGCTGACGATCTTTGACGATGTGTTCGTACCCAACGACCGTATCTTCCTCAATGGGGAAACGGAATTCGCCGGTATGCTGGTAGAGCGTTTTGCAGGCTATCACCGCCAGAGCTATGGCGGCTGCAAGGTCGGCGTGGGCGACGTGCTGATCGGTGCGGCTGCGGTTGCTGCCGACTATAACGGCGCTGCCAAGGCTTCGCACATCAAAGATAAGCTCATTGAAATGACGCACCTGAACGAAACGCTGTACGCATGCGGCATCGCCTGCTCGGCGGAGGGCAGCCAGACGGAGTCGGGCAACTATATGATCGACCTTCTGCTGGCAAACGTATGCAAGCAGAACGTAACGCGTTTCCCGTACGAGATCGTGCGCCTTGCGGAGGACATCGCCGGAGGCATCATGGTTACGGCTCCTTCCGAAAAGGATTTCCGCGACCCGAAGCTGGGCAAATATGTTGAGAAGTACTTAAAGGGCGTAGACAGCGTTTCGACGGAAAACCGCCTGCGCATCCTGCGTTTGATCGAAAACCTGGCCTTGGGCACGGCAGCCGTCGGTTACCGTACGGAATCCATGCACGGCGCGGGCAGCCCGCAGGCACAGCGCATCATGATCGCGCGCCAGGGCAACCTCGCAATGAAGAAGGAACTGGCTAAAACGATCGCGCATATCAAAGAGTAAAGAGAGATAAGGGAAAGGACGGGCAGGGGGATGCAGCAGGAATTGCTTAAAAAAATCGAACGGGTATTACATGAGCGTGTGCGCCCGACCCTGGGCGAGCACCAGGGCGATATCGAAGTCGTCGATTTCGAGGATGGCGTGCTTAAAGTGCGGTTTTTGGGCAAATGCAGCAACTGCCCCTCTGCTTCCCTGACCTTGGAATCGACTGTCGCGGAGGCGGTCAGGGAAGAAATTCCTGAAGTAACGGACGTGGTACTTGTGACGGGCGTCAGCGATGAGACCCTTGACCTGGCGCGCAGTATTTTAGCACAGAGAAGGGCGCAGCGGGAAAAGCAATGACGATAGGGATCAAATATTGCGGAGGCTGCAACCAGCGTTACGAACGTACGGAAATCGCGCGGAATTTAAAGAGGGATTTCCCGGAAAGCCGTATCGTTACGGCCGGAACGGGAGAGATTGATTTTGCGGTCATTATCTGCGGATGCACGAGCGCATGCGCCCTGCACGATACGATCGAAGGCCGCTACGGCAAAATGATCCTGACGGAAGAAAGCGGTTATGCCCCCCTGAAAGGGGAGCTTGACCGGATTGATAAGGAAATAAACCAAAAAACTGATTGAACGATGAGGGGAGATACAGCCGATGGATTGGAAGGAAATATATCAGTCGAGAGTTACGAGCGCGGAGCAGGCGGTGAAAAAGATCAAATCCGGCGACCGCGTCGTGATCGCGCATGCGACGGGTGAGCCGGTGCATGTGACGGACGCGATGGTAGCGAATGCGGATGCTTATGAAAATGTGGAGATCATCCACATGGTTTCGATGGGCAAATCCGCTTATTGCGCGCCGGGCATGGAAAAGCATTTTCGTCACAACGCCTTTTTCCTTGGCGGGACGACGCGTGCGGCCTGCGCGGAAGGGCGCGCGGACATCACGCCCGTTTATTTTTCAAAGGAACCGGAGCTTCTTCGCGGGGGCTGTAAGCCCGACGTGGCGCTGGTGACGGTGACGCCGCCGGATAGGCACGGTTATGTGAGCCTGGGTATTTCCGTGGACTATACGATGGAAGCGGTCAAGCAGGCGCCGGTCGTGATCGCGCAGGTCAATAAGTACATGCCGCGTATCCACGGGGATTCCTTCGTGCACGTTTCCGAAATTTCTGATTTCGTGGAGTTTGACGAACCGGTACTTGAGCTGCCCAACCCGAAGATCACGGATGTGGAACGCGAGATCGGCCGGAATTGCGCGTCGCTCATCAACGACGGAGACTGCCTGCAGCTGGGAATCGGCGCGATCCCGGACGCAGTGCTTTTGTTCCTGAAGGACAAAAAGGATCTCGGTATCCACAGCGAGATGATCTCGGACGGCGTGGTGGAGCTGGTGGAAGCGGGCGTTATCACAAACAAGAAGAAAACGCTGCATACCGGCAAGAGCATCCTGACTTTTGCCATGGGCACGCGCAGGCTTTACGATTACCTTAACGACAACCCGGCGGTAGGTATCTACCCGGTGGATTATGTCAACGACCCGCTGGTGATCGCGCAGAACGATAACATGGTATCCATCAATTCCTGCGTGCAGGTAGATTTGATGGGGCAGGTGGTCTCGACCTCCGTTGGGCATAAGCAGATCAGCGGTGTCGGCGGGCAGGTGGATTTTGTACGCGGCGCAGCGATGAGCAAAAACGGCAGGAGCATCATGGCAATGCCTTCGACGGCGGCCAAGGGCAAGGTTTCCAAGATTGTCAGCATCATCGATGAAGGCGCGGCAGTGACCACTTCGCGCTATGACGTACAGTTTGTCGTCACGGAATACGGCGTTGCCGACCTGCGGGGCATCACGCTGCGTGAGCGCGCAGTGCGCCTTATTCGGATCGCGCATCCGGATTTCCGTCCACAGCTCATCGAGTTTTTCGAGAAGAAGTTTTGCTGTAAATATGAGGACCAGGACTAAGGAAGGGAAAAAATTATGAAAGAACTGGCAATTAAACCGGAAATTTTCTCGTTTGATACCTGCAAGGAATTCTGCGAGGAATTTGGGATCGGTGAGGGAGACCTTATCATCACAAACGAATATATCTACAATCCCTATTTCACGGATTTGGGCGTAAAGGCCGACGTGCTGTACCAGGAAAAGTACGGTGCGGGCGAACCGTCCGACGAAATGGCGGAAGCGATGTATGCCGATATGAAGGGCGACTATAAGCGGATCATTGCGATCGGCGGCGGCACGATCATCGATATCTCCAAGATATTCGCGCTGAAAAACGTGAGCCCGATCCTCGACCTTTACGACAGGAAAGTAGAAATCGCCAAGGATAAAGAATTGATCCTGGTGCCGACGACATGCGGTACGGGCAGCGAGGTCACGAACATCGCGATCCTCGAACTCAAAAGCCGCCACACAAAACTCGGTCTTGCGGTGGACGAGATGTACGCGGACAGCGCGGTGCTCATCCCGGAGCTTTTGAAGGGGCTGCCCTTCAAGTTCTTTGCGACAAGTTCGATCGATGCGCTCATCCATGCGCTTGAGTCCAGCCTTTCGCCCAAAGCGACGCCGTACACGGAGATGTTTGGCTACAAGGCGATCGAAATGATCCTCAAAGGATACCAGGAGATCGCGAAAAACGGACAGGAGGCGCGCATTCCGCTCTTGAAAGACTTCCTGATCGCCAGCAACTATGCGGGCATCGCCTTTGGCAACGCAGGCTGCGCTGCCGTGCACGCGATGAGCTATCCGCTGGGCGGTACCTACCATGTCCCGCACGGGGAAGCGAATTACGCTTTGCTGATCGGCATATTCAAGGCATATATGGAGATCGATCCCAACGGGAAGATCAAAAAATTAAACAAATTTATCGCGGATATCCTCGGCTGCGGCGAAGATGTGGTTTACGACGAAATGGAGAAGCTCTTAAACCAGATCATCCAGTGCAAGCCGCTGCATGAATATGGCGTGAAGCAGGAAGAACTCGATACGTTCACGGACAACGTCATGGAAAAGCAGGGGCGGCTGATGGCGAATAACTATGTCGAGCTTTCAAGGGATAAGGTATACGAGATTTACAGCAGGCTCTATTGATTGGGAGAGGGTTTGATATGTATCGGATGACGGTGCTGAAAAGTGAATTCGGCCGGTTTGGGCGCTATGCGGATGCAAACGTGGGCGACGGCCGGTTTGCGATACGGATACTGCCGCTTTATGAAGGAATGGACGCCGGGGAGCTGTTGAGCGACCCGGTAGACCTGCTCGTTGTGGACGCGTGCACGGATCCGGCGGCGGGCCTTTCCCTAATGCGCCAGATCCGTCTTTGCGGCGTGCGTACGGAAATGATCGCCTATATCGCGAGGGGCGATTGTGAAACGCTCAAGGCGGTGCTTAGGCTCGGCGTCCTTGATTGCTTGGTCGATCCGCTGGATACGGATCGTTTCAACCAGGCGGTCGAACGCTTTTTGCACCGGGCGGCCCTGCGCGGCAAAAGCGGGCCGCTTTCACAAAAGGTCGTGGACAATTACCTGTACGGGGGCTGCGGCGGTCTTACGCTGCCAAAGGGATTGCAGCGAAAAACGCTCAACATGATCCGCGCGGTGTTCAACGCAAGTCCCAAAGCGCGTTTTTCCTGCGAGGACATCGTAGGGACGGTCAAGCTTTCACGCATCACGGTACAAAGATACCTGCAATACCTGCACGAGAACAACGAACTGACCCAGAAAATGAATTACAGTACGGGAGGGCGGCCATGCTCGCTTTACCAGTATAATCCGGGGTTGTTCGCATAGGGAATAAAAAAACCGGCGCCCATGGGCGCCGGTTTTTGTTTTGCTTATTTATCCTTGAATACGTCTTTTAAAATGTGCGGCGTTTGCTGGGCCGCGCACTCTTTGCAGCTGCGATTTACATATTCGCGCAGCATGGGGCGGAAGTCCGGATGGGCGCAGTTTTCGATGATCGCGTGCGCACGCTGGCGGGGCGTTAGGCACCGCAGGTCGGCATACCCGTATTCCGTCACCAGGAAATGTATATCGTGCTCGGTATGGTCTACGTGCGTCACGAAGGGAACGATACACGACAGCGCGCCGTTTTTCGCGGTGGACGGCGTCATGAAGATGGAAAGCCCGGCATTCTGGGCAAAGTCGCCGCTGCCGCCGATCCCGTTCATGATACGCGTGCCGTTGATGTGCGAAGAATTTGTGTTGCCGTAAATATCCACCTCGATGGCCGTGTTCATAGCGATAATACCAAGGCGGCGGATCACTTCGGGATGGTTGCTGATCTCCTGCGGGCGGAGCATGATCTTCCCGCGGTAATTTTCAAAATTCGCGTGGTACTGTTCCTCAAAATCGGGAGAGACTGTGAGCGAAGTACCGGAGGCAAAGGCGATCTTGCCTGCGTCGATCAGGTCAAAAACCGCGTCCTGCAACACTTCCGAATAGACCTTCAGGTCGGTGAAATCGGATTTTTTAAGCCCGGCGAGCACCGCGTTTGCCACGCCGCCCACGCCTGATTGCAGCGGGGGAAGCGGCACGCTCAGCCGCCCGGCCTGCGTTTCTTTGGTGATGATCTCGATGATATTGTCCGCGATCTTCTGGGATGTTTCGTCCACAGGCGGCACGGCGCGGCCGTGGTCGGGGATATCCGTGAACACGATCGCCGCGATCTTATCGAAATCGCAGGGATAATATTCCGTACCGATACGGTCTTCCGGATGGACGATGGGGATCGGCTGGGAATTTGGTACGCGCTCCACCGTATATACGTCATGGATGCCCTTCAAGGACTCCGGCTGCGAAGTGTTGATTTCCAAAATAACATGCTTTGCACAATCGATATAGGTGTTGGCCATACCGATGGACGTCGAAGGGATCAGGTGGCCTTCCTCGTCAATGCCGACGATCTCCACGATGGCAAAATCGATCTCACCGAAAAAGCCGTTTTTTGCCCATACGGCCATCTGGCTCAGATGTACGTCGAAATAGTCCACCTCGCCCGCGTTGATCGCGTTGCGCACCGTTGAATTCGTCTGGTAGGGGGTACGGCGTTTCATGGCGCCCGCCCGTACCAGCGCGCCGTCGATCTCGTCACCTACGGAAGCGCCCGTCATGACGGTAAGGTTAAGCTTTTCGCCCGTTTCCTCGACGCGTTTTGCGATCGCAAGCGGGACGGCTTTGGCGTGCCCGGCGGGTGTAAAGCCGCTCATGCCGATCGTCGCACCCGGATAGATGAGCTTGGCAGCGTCCTGCGCGCTCATTACCTTGCTAAGATATTTTTCACACTTGATTCTCTCGTTCATACTGCCCCTCCATTGTTAAAACAGGTATCCGTAACTTTTACAAATATACATTATACACTGAAAGAAAAAAGTTTGCACGCGATATGCCCTTTAGAATACCTTAACTAACTAAGAAAGCATCGTTATCGGCGGCGGGCTTTTTTTAGTTACAAAACGCATGGAAAATAATTTGCGCCGGAGGTTAGAAAGTATGCCGATGTGTTTAGTAATGGCTCATATTCAAGCGGGAAGGAAAATGTTATGGCAAAAATACGGTCTTTTTTCCAAACGGTAACCGGAGCGTCGTCGTTCCTGCTCAATAGTTCCCTGATCGCCATTCCCTATTTGTTGTTCCTGCGGCTGGTCGACGGGACAAACCTGGAGAGCATACTTCCGTTGGTGATATTTTATACGCTGCGTATGACGGGAGTATTTTTGCTGCACAGCATCAAAACCGGTGCGGGAAGCTATTCCATACTGATGTTTTCATTCGTGCTGGGGCTTGCAGGAGCGCTGTTCGGCATGCTTGGTACGCTGTATTTTCCGCTTTTCATCCTTTCCGCGATCCTGATGGGGCTTGCGACCGCCTTTATTAAGCCGGTCTTTACGACGCTGAATTTCCATAAGCGCGAAGAGAAAGCTGCGGGCGGCCCGGCGGAAAAGAAGAAGGGCAAGATGTTGCCGCTCGCATTTGTGGTGGTATTCCTGCTGGCGCTGATGGCGCTGCCGGGCAAAATACAGACGTTTGCTGTGATGCTGCTGTACCTGGTGCTGTTTGCCATGGCGATTTATTCGACTTCCCGTGACCCGGAATACCAATTCAAGTTTGTACACCTCAGGGATACCACCGTTTCGCTGAAAGGTGCGGCGGTCTTTATCATCTTCTTTGCTTTGCTGGCAGCCTTGCGCATTGCGCGCAGGACGATGGACGCAAAGCGGCTCGACCTGGTCGCCATCTGTTTTTCCGTCGCTTTTTGGATCGCGATCCTCATTGTTTTCCTGAAAAGGAAACGGGCGAAGCTGCCGTTGTGGCTCAATATCATATCGCTGGCAAACGGGATGTGCGGAAACTTCCTGTTCATCTTCGGGTCGTTTTACATCGGCGCGCTTTACGGGATCAATGCGGCGACAGCGCAGGTATATATCCCCTTCGTACTGGGGATGGGGGCAGCGATGGCATTTTCCGGGAAGGTACAGCGGTTGTTCAAAAACACCCCGCCCATCGTGGTGCAGGTTGTGGGGCTGTGCGCCAGCCTGACGCTCATGATGACCCCTTTCCTTTTTCCGGCCAGCGTTTTCCTGGTCAGCTTTTTCTTCAGCGGGACGAGCTCCTGGCTGGACAGGAAGTTTTATGAAACGGAGGCGATTCCGTATGAAAGGCGGCTGGTGAGCAAATATTCGCTGCAGGACATCGGCAGTATCACATACCAGTTTGTCATTGCCGCACTGATCCTGGCCATATTCCAATCCTACCAGCTGCCGACGGGCGCGTTCTTCACGCTGACGGAAAACGTAGTGCATTCGCAATCTCTTATCGCAGCGATGGATACCGCTAAATTCTGGGGCTGCCTCATTTTAGCCGCGCTCTTGATCGCCGCCCTGATCCATATGGGAAAAACCTGCGGCAACAAAAAGGAAAACAACAGACTTACAAAAAGAGGACGCAAAAAAGAGTAAATAATGTTTATAAGTATATAAGGCTTATTAGCAAATAAAATATTTAAAAATAAAGAAGCCAAAAAATAAAGGAGAAGTCATGAAAAAAAGAGAATGATCAGTATTTTACTCACTGTGGCTTTAGTCGTCGGAGTATTCAGCTTCGCTTCTGCCCAGGAGATATATACAACAAATGAGAGCGACAGCCAGGCTTTAGCGACGGATGTTTTTTCAAATCCAGAGATAATACCGGATGGGAACGATATAGAAACGGAAGTACCTGGTGAAAATGCGCTGCAGGACGATGAAAAGCCGGAAGCGGGTGTTCCTGAAAGTGAAGCAGGCGGGAGCAAGGAAGAAGCTGAACCCTCCGCATCTGCAGAGGTTCCCGGGCAGCCTGCGAAACCGGCACAGGAACCCCCGGCCGAAAGTAACGGCATGGTTATGCCGGCACAGGAGGAACTCCCGGCAGAGGAAGAGCTTTTGGCCGCTCCTTTGGCGGCAGGCGACGAAGCAACGCTGCGCAGCGACATCGCAAACGCCGCTCCCGGCGGAGTGGTAGAGATATCGGGCAATATCGAGCTTACGGGAACGCCCCTGACGGTAGATAAAAACCTGACGTTCCGCTCAACGGGAGGTACGGTTCAATTAACTGTTGGGGGAAACATCCGCCATATCGACGCCGCGGCGGGCGTTGCGCTGACATTCGAGGGTGTGGAGCTTGTGGGTAACGCACCCGCGGACGGCGGCGGGATCAACGCGCTGGGAGCGGTTACGCTGAATGGAGCGGTGCTCAAAAATTGCCAGGCTGCGCAAGGCGGGGGCGTCTACGCGGCGGGCGGCATCACTTTGAATGGTTCGACCCTGACGGGGAATAAGGCAACAGCGGGCAATGGCGGCGGCGCTTATGGAAACGGGGCTGTTTATGTAGCAGGCGGCGCCATCAGCTCGAATACAGCGACAGGCAATGGCGGCGGCATCTATTCGGCCGGCACTTTCACCCTGGTAAGCGGGACGATCAACGCAAACAATGCGGATAAAGGCGGCGGAACCTACACGCCTGCGCCAAACGCGTTCTTGCGCGGCGGCACGGTCAGCAACAACACGGCGACCGACGGCGCGGGATTTTACGGAGCAACTGTTCATATCCTGGGAGGCACGATAACTGGCAATCAAGCGGTAGAAACAGGCGGCGGATTATTTGCGGTCAGTGCTACGCTGGAAGATGGAGAGATCAGCGGCAACACAGCCGGCGATAACGGCGGCGGCATCCATACGGAACAGGATTTTGAAATCAACGGCGGCACGATCCATGGCAATACGGCGGCGACCGGCGGCGGTGCGGACGTATCCGGCGAGGCGCAGTTGAACGCCGGTGTGATTTCGGCCAACAAGGCTACAACAGGCGGCGGACTTTATGTGAACGGTGCTACGGATTATGTGGGCACGGAAATCAACGGGAATACGGCCGCAGACAATGGCGGCGGCATCTACGCGTATGGCGGTATCGTCGTATCGGGCGGAGCCCTGACAGGGAACACCGCAACGTCCGGCCATGGCGGCGGGATTTATGCGGCAAGTAATTTCAGCCTCCAAGACGGCACGGTCAGTGGTAACACGGCCGGCGCGAACGGCGGCGGGATCTATACAGCGGCCCCGAACGCATTCCTGCGGGGAGGCACGATCAGCGATAATACGGCGCGGCAGGACGGCGGCGGCTTCTATGGGCCGATCGCCTATGTAATGGGGAGCACGATCTCCGGTAACACAGCGCTGGTGGACGGCGGCGGGCTGTTTGTAGTCAGGATTACGGTAGAAAGCGGGCTGGTCAGCGGCAATACCGCGGATGGCAACGGCGGCGGGATCTACGCGGACGACTGGATAGAGATCAACAATGGAACGATCAGCGGCAATACGGCGGCAAACGGCGGCGGGATAAGCACGTTTGGGGATATTGACTTCAACCGGGGCTTTATCACCGGTAATACAGCGTTGGTGGACGGCGGCGGGATCTATGGAACCCTTGCCAATATCACGGTCAATTCCGGCGCGGTGTTTGCAGGCAACAGCGCTTCGCGCGCTTACCTGATCAAAGAAGAGGACAAGGCGCTGTATGCGACGAAGGTATTTACAACGCAACTGACCCAGCCTTTTACCTACGCATACAACAACTTTGATATCAACTATGTAGGGATCGCGATCGAGTATGTGGTGACCTTTGACACACAGGGAGGCAGCGCAATAGGGCCTGCCCTGGTGACCGCCGGTGATGCGGTGGCGCGGCCGTCCGACCCGGTAAGGGAAGGGTATACGTTCACCGGATGGTTCATGGATGCGGCGGCAACGCAGCCGTGGGATTTTACAACGGCAGTCAACGGCAATATGACGCTGTATGCGGGGTGGCTGGAAAATCCTGCCCCGGTGGTGACTTACACGGTAACGTTTGATTCGCGCGGTGGCAGTGCGGTCGCGCCGATCACGAATATTCCCGCTGGCAGCACGATCAATGCGCCGGCAGATCCTACGCGTGAGGGCTATACGTTTGATGGATGGTTCACGGATGAAGCGGCAACACAGAAATGGGATTTTGCATCTGGCGTCGTAAATGGAAATATGACCTTGTATGCCAGGTGGAACGCCGTTGCAGGGTCGTCGGCGACCTCCGCAACGGACACGCCGAAAACAGGGGACGCGGCTGACCTGTGGACTTATGTGTGGATCGCGATTGCAGGGACTGCGATCCTTGCGGGATTGTTGGTTAGAATGAAATACCAGCAGAAAAGAAAGTAACGGACAAAGGATCGAACAACATACGAAAACCGGCGCTGCTGATAGCGCCGGTTTTTCTATTGCTTTTTATTCGACAGATGCGCCTTGATGGCTTTTTCTATGTTCGCAAGGTCATGCAGGGATATCCTCAAATTAATCTTTACAAATAAGGGAGTTTTATTCCAATCATGATCCGATAAATCGATCGTACCGATAATGACATCGGCTTTGTCGATGGAATCGATAAAATGCAACATATATCGGTTGGAAAAATGGGTTTTGATATATTCCTCGATATACTTTGTATACATCGCCGTCATATCTGAAACAATAAAAACATTTATTTCAGGGAAATAATGGCAAAAGGGGGCAAGATATATGCAAGTCATCAAGCTATCTATTTTAAAAAATTCGGAAGTGAATTTATCCGCGCGGCTGCAATATTCCTTCCAGAACGATTCATAAATATCCAAATATTTGGGGTATTGATTTTGGAGCGTACCGAAATCAACGCCCCTAAATACCGATATAATAGCCTCGTCGGGAACGAACAAAGTCTCTGAAATAAAAAATTTAAAGAATTTTTCATAGATAAACTGTATTTGCCGCTTATCCAGTTTGGTAAAATATTTTTCAAACAACTCGATCCAAATAAGGGTATTGCCGGGCCGTATCGTTTGGTGCACGTTGTTCATATGAACGGATAAATCCAATTTATAAAAATCAGAGGAATAGACCGAAAATACAAGGTAAATCCAATCCAGATAAGACCAGCCGGATAAACAATCGGGGATGTCCTTGATCTCAACATTTTTCAGGATGTTTTCTTCCAGCGTGGACAATACGAGCGTTTTGTTTTTCTCGATTGCGTTTTGGATAACAAAAATCCAAAGGCCGAGTATTCCCGTTTGGTTATTGCCGGTTCCGAGCATTAAATACCGGGCAACCTTTTCGGCTTTTGCGAGGTAGGAGGAATCATTTTTCAGATATGGGATCTTTGATAGCTGCCGATGGAAAAAGAGCAGGAATATGAAGTGAAACGCCCTTATTTTCCGTTCCTTCCCGTTGATCTTGATTTTGCTGTAAAGGGAGATCTTAAGATCGTAATTCGCCAAAAAGGAATTGATGGTGCGGACCTTCCTTCGCAGCTGTGATTCGCTGATATAATGTAAATTGCAAAAATCCGTTGTTGAGCACTCCCGTTCCAGCAAAACAGTCCATAATATTTGATATGCCAAATCGGTTGAGAAAATATGCTGCATAATATCCTGCACCGTCACAGTATGCCTGGACAACCGAATCCCATAATGCCTGTTGACGTCCAAAGTAACTTCCTTTTGCGTATAGACGGAATCAATGGTCGCTTTTAACCGGGTACATGCCTTTTTTACCGTGGCGAGGCTGGCAGAACCGATTTGCCGGGTAAGCTCTGTGGTGGATAAATATCCGTCGGTATGCTCCAATATATCCAGAATATTGTTTTTGAGCAATATCATATTAGAAATTCCAAACATTGGTACGCTCCTTTATAAAAAAGTATACTCCAAAATTCAGTACAATCCATTGAATAGCTACAGACTATTAAAATGTGGGCAGGAAATCGAACCCTTATTCGTTATCATATAGATAGCAGATATGAAGAAGGTTTAAACAAATAATATCATATTGGCATGAACTTCCAATCACAAGTATACCGGAAATGGAAAACACTTCCGAAAAGCAAGGCGCCCGGCAAAGACAGGATATAGCGGCGACCAAAGGAGAGTGCGGGATATGACCGTCCAAACCAGGGAGGAATTGATGGAGCAGCTTCTGGAACTAAAACAGGAGCTGAAGAGAAGCAGGCTGGATCAGGAAAAATTGCGGCGCCGGGTAAACAGGCTGAAAAACGATATATACAGTATCAATACTATGTATGAGAATACCCTTCGGCTGCGGGATTTCGATATGGCTGAAAAAGAAAGGCAATATACATACAACCAGCTTCTGCTGGATGCCTTTCCGCATATTCTTGCCGTTTTGGATCAGGATATGAATTATGTTTTGGGAACGGACAGGCTGATCATGAAACGGATGAAGCTTTCCGATCCCCAGAAGTTGAAACGAATGTCCGCCCAAACGATCTTGAGGCTGATCCCGGACAAGGAATGGGTCAACCGGATCATGCTGCAAATCCATAATGCGCTTAGCCATACGGTTTCTTCGCGTTTCAGCGATAAGATCAATTTGCCGGGAGGCGATACGGTACACGTATCGACCACTTTGTCGCCGGCGATCGACAAAGAAGGAAATGTACAGGGGCTGGTACTGATGGTACAGGATATCACGGAAGTAGTCCTTGCAAAGGAAGCTGCGGAAGCCGCGGCACGCTCGAAGTCGATTTTTTTGGCCAATATGAGCCATGAAATCAGGACGCCGATGAATGCCATTATTTCGATCGGGCATCTCCTGAACGCATCGGAAAAAGACGACAACAGGAAAGAACACTTAAGGAACCTGCTGATGGCTTCGGAATCCCTGATGAATATCATAAACGATATCCTGGACTTTTCTAAAATCGATGTCCAGAAACTGGAAACGGTTTCGCAGCCGTACCGTGTGATCGACATGTTAAGCGAAGTGATCAACCTGATTGCTTTAAAAGCAGCGGAAAAAGATTTGGAATTTATGGTAGAGATAGACCCGCAGCTTCCCCGTGTGCTCATGGGCAACGACCTGCGCATCAAACAAGTACTGATCAATCTCCTGTCCAACGCAGTAAAATACACGAGGAGGGGACATGTCATACTTCGCGTAGGACAAACCAGAAAAAGGCAAGCGGTAAAACTGGTATTTACCGTGCAGGATACAGGGATCGGCATCAAAAAAGAGGAAATGCCCTATCTGTTTGAAGCTTTTACGCAACTGGACATAATCAAGAACAGGGGAATACAGGGAACGGGCTTGGGGCTTGCGATCAGTAAGGGGATCGCACAAAAAATGAACGGGGCTATTTCCGTCTCCAGTACCTACCGCAAAGGAAGCACGTTTGAATTTACGCTGCAACAGGAGATAGCGGATGAAACGCCCATTGTACGCGTAAAGGAGCCGCAAACAAAACGCGCCTTGGTCTTTGGAAATAGTACTTCGGCGCAAATGCTGGCAAATACCCTGAATCAAATACAGGTACGGTGCGACCTTGTAAGGACGGGGGAAGGGTTGGTACGGCATATGAAAGAACATAGGTATACGCACATGTTCTTTTGGGAAAGAGAATATAAATACTGCCCATACAAAATTCCGGACGCGGGCGCCAAACAGGTCATCGTCAAAAAAACGTTCCATATCCACGCGGGTGAAACGGATCAAAGCAATATCCTGCTAGAGCCGCTCCTCATTTCAGACGTGGTACATGTAATTAATCACGGTAAAGTCAAAAAGGGACATACACGGTGGGAAGAGGACACATTCCGGCAAATGAGGGTACGGGATGTTTCCGCCCTTGTTGTGGACGATATCGAGGTGAATTGCCTGATCACGCAAGAGATCCTGAGGCAATACGGGATGTGCGCCGATACTGCGCTAAGCGGGGCGGAAGCTTTGGAGCTCGTGCGAAAGAAGCGGTATGATATTATTTTTATGGATCATATGATGCCGGATATGGACGGCTGTGAGACGACCATGCGGATCAGGAACCTGGGAGGCTGGTATGCGGACGTGCCTATTATTGCATTAACGGCAAATACGGCGGAAGATATCAAAGAGCCGTTCGAGCAAAAAGGGATGGACGGATATATGGGCAAACCGCTGGAAATAAAGGAACTGAACCACATACTGCGTACATTCCTGCCGGGCGGCAAAATCATTTAAACAAAAAGAAGAGAACGGAACGCGTTATGAAATCAATTTATGCAACCACTGATGAGATCGATCTGGACTGTGCCGTAAGGGAATTGCTGGGGAAAATCGAAGCACAAGCGCCTTTGCTGAAAAATACCGTGGGGATCCTGTTTTATGATTATGAAATGGAGGGGGCGGAGCTGTGCGGGCGGTTGCAGGCAGCGTTGCATGTTGATATCCTTGGCTGTTCGACGATAGGCACGCTAAGCAACGAAAGCGGGTATTTGGATATGGCGGCGGCATTGACGCTGCTGACTGCGGACGATTGCGAATTCCACGCAGATATTACGCAAGGGCTTACGGATCAAAATTTCGTAAACAGCATCTATGGATCATACCGCAATGCCAAGGACAAGGCAACACGAAAGCCCGCGCTCATATATTGCCTGCTGCCTTGCAGGACGGAAATCATTTTTGACCACTATCTTGACGAGTTATCCAAAATGGCGGACGACCTGCCGATGATCGGCGGCGTGCCCACCAACCATGGAAAGCCTGGAAAGTCGATGGCCTTTAATGGGCGTTATTGTGCAAACAGCGCGATCACGCTGCTGATTTCAGGAAATATAAAACCTGTTTTTTCCATGGCGAATGTGGTAGAAACGTTATCCGGACCTAAAGGAACGATTACCAGGGCGGAGGGGACAACGATCTATGAAGTGGATGGGAAACCGTTTGCCGCATATGTCAAGAGCTATGGAATGGACATACGTGAATTCAATAAAAAAGAGAGCAGGGCATTTTTCCAGCAATATCCCTTGCTGATAGAAACAGGGGAAGGAAAGGCGGAAACCGGGCTGCCTTATGTCCGTATCATTGAAAGCATCGACTGGGAAGACGGCAGCGGGATTGCCTTTGCGAGTGTGCCGGAAGGGGCGAAGGTGACGCTGGCGAACCTGCACAAGGCAACCATTGCGGAAACGGTCAAAAAAGGGCTCGATGAACTGTTTGCCAAAATTGCAAAGTCCGGAGCCGAGTATTCGGTGATCCTGTGCATTACATGCGCGGCACGCCATTTTATTTTGAATCCATACTATGACATCGAAGGAAAACTCATACGGGAAATGGTTCCCGGTCAATACCAATTGAGCGGCTTTTACAGTTTTGGGGAATTGTGCCCCATCTCTGTTGAAGATGGAAAAGCAAGAAACCGGCTGCACAACGGATCGATCGTTTTTTGCGCCCTCTAGCGATCGCCATACAGCGAAAGAAGCATTTTTAGCAAATGCTTTATTTTTTGAAATAGAACCCCATGGTTAAGGCAAAAAAGTTCCTTTTCAATTTTTTTAGTTACATAACATTGCAATTTTTTCAAAAACTACTATAATAAGACACGATAAACTTGTGAAAAAAATATCATTTTAATATATTTTATTTTAGGAGGATGGAACAAAAATGGCAAATGTGGCGGAAATTTTTGAAAAAGCGCGGATCGCGCAGGCAGAATATGAGAAAAATGCCAGCCAGGAACAGGTGGACGCAGCGGTAAAGGCGATCGGCCAGGTCGTTTATGACCGTGCGGAGGAGCTCGCGAAAATGGCGGTCGAAGAGTCCGGCATGGGCGTTTACGAGGACAAGGTTGCCAAGTGCAAAGGGAAATCCAAATGTATCTGGAACAGCCTGAAAGGCAAAAAATCCTATGGCATCATCGATGAAAACAAAGAAACGGGTATCATCAAGGTCGCAAAGCCGAAAGGCGTCGTAGGCGCGGTCACCCCGGTCACGAACCCGGTGGTAACGCCGATGTGCAACGCGATGTTTGCCCTGAAGGGGAAAAACGCGATCGTTATTGCGCCGCATCCGCGTACCAGCAACCTCAATAAATACGTTGTGGACTTGTTCCGTGCGGAGCTCAAAAAGCTTGGCCTGCCGGAAGACCTCGTACAGACGATCGAAAACCCGTCGCTCGACATGACGCAGGAAGTCATGAAGACGGCGGACGTGGTCGTGGCGACAGGCGGCGCGGGCATGGTGAAATCCGCTTATTCGAGCGGCAAACCGGCGCTGGGTGTTGGCCCCGGCAACGTACAGGTCATCATTGACCGCGGCATCGACTATGATGAAGCGGCCCGCATGATCATCGACGGCCGCAAGTTCGATAATGGCATCATCTGTTCGGGCGAACAGAGCATCATCGTTCCCAAAGACGAATATGAAAAAGTGGTCAAGGCGTTTGAAAAGAACGGCGCTTATTATATCGACGATCCTTCCGAAGTCGAGAAATTTGCACAGACGATCTTCCCCGGCGGTGTGATTTCCAAGGATGTAGTAGGGCAGAGCGTACAGAAGATTGCGGGCATTGCGGGCGTCAGCGTACCGGAGGGAACGAAGGTAGTCGTTTTGAAGGCGCGCGGCGTGGGCAGGAAAGACCTGCTGTGCAAAGAGAAAATGTGCCCGTTTATGATCGCGATCCCGTACGATACCTTTGAAGAGGCGATGGATATCGCTTATGAGAACCTGGATTACGAAGGAAAGGGACATACCTGCTCGATCCACTCTGGCGACATGGAGCATGTACGCATGGTCGGCGAGCATATGCCGGTCAGCCGTATCGTCGTGAACCAGCCTTCCTCCACAACGGCGGGCGGCGCGCTCACGAACGGTTTCTCCCCGACGACGACGCTTGGGTGCGGAAGCTGGGGAAACAACAGTATTTCGGAAAACTTAAACTACACGCACCTGATCAACGTTTCGCAGATCGGCCTTTACAACAAGGACAAAAAGATCCCGACGGACGAGGAAATCTGGGCGTAACCACAAACAGTAAACCTGCGATGGAGCCGATCTTTGGCTCCATCGCAGGTTTATCGAAAAGCAGGACGATATGGTTCAGATAGGGATCGAACAAAAACAGGTACAGGCCCAGGTTTTGGGCCAGCAGCTGCAGCAGGCGCTTTTTTTGCTGAAAATGAATGCGCTGGAATTGAACGACTATCTGAAGCAAAGGGCGACGGAAAACCCTGTGCTGGAGCTTGCGGAAGCACGGCAGCCGCTGGCGGGCGAACTATTCCGCCTGGCGCGGGGCGGACGCGCGGTCGGTATGGATTCGAGGGAAGCGCCAGGGCGGGACATTGCCGGCAGGACGTCGTTAAAAGACGACCTGAAAAGGCAGCTCGGGACAGGAAAGCTTGGACGGCGGGAAAAACAGGCCGCGCTGGCGGTGATCGAAAGCCTCGATTCCAAAGGTTACTTCACGGAGAGCCTGAGGGAACTGGCGGATTTTTTACAGATATCCCACAAGCAGGCACAAGAAGCGCTGGCAACCGTACAGGCACTGGAACCTGCGGGGGTCGGTGCGCGCAATACACAGGAATGCCTGGTATTGCAGCTTGCGCGCAGGGGGGTCAAGGAGCGTTATCCTTACGAGATCGTCCGCCATCATATGCGCAGGTTGGCACAGGGGAAAATAAAAGAGATCGCGCGTATCCTCCGGATATCGGAGGAAGCATGTCAAAAGTATTGTGAAACGGTGCGTTCCCTGCATCCGTCCATAAACAGTATGGACGACGGGGAACCGCTGCAATATGTCTGGCCGGAGATCGGCGTGGTATGCAAAGAAGGCAGGCTGGCCGTCGAGCTGAAGGAGGAAAGGCTCCCAAAGCTGTCGCTCAACCCGGAATACCGGAGGCTGGAAGAGGCGGACGAGGAGACCAGGGAATATTTACGGGAACGGTATAAAGAAGCGAACCGCATGCTAAGCTCGCTTGAACTGTGGAAGACGACGGTGCGGCGGGTCGCGGAAGCGGTCGTTTCGGCACAGGAAAGCTTTTTCCTGCGGGGTGAACCCCTAAAGCCGATGCGCCTTTGCGACATTGCGCAGGTTTTAGGGCTGAACGTATCCACGGTGAGCCGGGCCGCGGCGGGGAAGTACCTGATGTGCGAAAGTGGCGTATACCCGCTCAAGTATTTCTTTGCAAGGGGCTTTCCCTTGGAAAACAAAACGGTGAGCAGCGACCACATCTGCCGCCTGATCCGCGAAATGCTCGCGGACGACGTATCGCTTTCCGATGTGGAGCTGGCGAAGCGGCTGGGCGAAAAGGGGATCGGCATTGCGCGGCGCACCGTTGCAAAATACCGGATGAAGATGGGCATCGAATCGGTTTACCACCGAGTGAAGATATTGTAAAAAACGCTATATTTAGGAGAGAGATATGGATTTCACATTAAGCAAAGAACACCAGATGCTGCAAACGCTTTTCCGCGATTTTGCAGAAAACGAAGTGAAACCGCTCGCGGAGGAACTGGACGAAGAGGAACGTTTCCCGGTCGAAACGGTTGAAAAGTTGAAAAAGTATGGCTTTTTGGGCATACCCTTCCCCAAGGAATATGGTGGACAGGGCTGCGATACGCTTGCGTACGTGATGTGCGTGGAAGAGCTTTCCAAGGCATGCGCGACGACGGGAGTTATCGTGTCGGCGCATACGTCGCTGGGCTCCAATCCCATCAAGCAATTCGGCAGCGAGGAGCAGAAGCAAAAATATCTGGTTCCGCTTGCGAAGGGGGAAAAGCTGGGGGCATTCGGCCTTACGGAAGCGGGTGCGGGCACGGATGCGTCCGGCCAGCAGACCAAGGCTGTGCTGGAAGGCGACCACTATGTACTCAACGGCAATAAGATATTTATCACCAACGCCGGGTACGCGGATATCTACATTATTTTTGCGATGACAGACAAATCCAAAGGCAACCACGGTATTTCCGCGTTCATCGTGGAAAAAGATTTCCCGGGCTTCTCGGTCGGGAAAAAAGAGCGCAAGATGGGCATCCGCGGCAGCGCCACGGCAGAGCTGATCATGGAAAACTGCATCGTCCCCAAGGAAAACCTGCTGGGAAAAGAAGGGCAGGGCTTCAAGGTCGCGATGAACACGCTGGACGGCGGCCGTATCGGTATTGCCGCACAGGCGCTGGGCATTGCGGAAGGCGCTCTTAATGAAGCGATCGTCTATGTCAAGGAAAGAAAGCAGTTTGGACGCCCGCTCTCCAAATTCCAGAACACGCAATTCGTGATCGCCGACTTAAAAGCGAAGGTCGAGGCGGCGCAGCTGCTCGTTTACCGTGCGGCGATCGCCAAGGATACGCAGGAGCGTTTCTCTGTGGAATCCGCGATGGCAAAGCTGGTGGCGGCGGAAACGGCAATGGAAGTAACGACCAAGTGCGTACAGCTTTTGGGCGGCTACGGATATACAAGGGATTACCCGCTGGAGCGCATGATGCGCGATGCGAAGATCACAGAGATCTACGAGGGAACCAGCGAAGTGCAGCGCATGGTTATTTCCGGCGCGGCGCTCAAGTAAACGGAAGGGGGAAAACACATTGAATATCGTTGTTTGCATCAAACAGGTTCCGGATACGAATGAAGTAAAGCTGGACCCGAATACTGGGACGCTCATCCGCGAGGGTGTGCCGTCCATTATCAACCCTGACGACAAGGCGGGCCTTGAGGCCGCGCTGCGCCTGAAGGATTCCATGGGCGCTAAGGTAAGCGTGATCTCTATGGGGCCGCCGCAGGCGGATCTCGCCCTTAGGGAAGCGCTCGCGATGGGCGCAGACGAGGCGATCCTGGTTACGGACAGGGCGTTTGGCGGTGCGGATACATGGGCGACGTCGTCCACGCTTGCGTCGGCCATCAAGAAACTGCCCTTTGACCTGATCATCACAGGCCGCCAGGCGATCGACGGGGACACGGCGCAGGTCGGCCCGCAGATTGCGGAGCATCTGAAACTGGTCAATATCAGCTATGCGGAGGAGATCAAGGTCGAGGGCGACAGCGTTGTCGTGAAGCGCCAGTATGAGGACAGGTATCATATCCTGAAAGCAAAAATGCCGTGCCTTTTAACCGCGCTTGCGGAGCTCAACGAGCCGCGTTACATGACGCCCAAGGGCGTATTTGACGCGTACCGTGAGCAGGAAGTCAAGATCTGGACGCTGGAAGACCTTGACGTTGACAGGAGCAATATCGGGCTCAAGGGTTCCCCGACGCACGTGTTCAAATCGTTCACCAAGCCGCTGAAGGCTGCGGGTACGGTTGTGAATACGGATGCAGCGGAATCGGTTGAATTCCTGATGGAAAAACTCCGCAGCAAGTTCATTATTTGACGGAAAGTGGTGATATGATGAATATACAGGATTATAAGGGCGTATTCGTATTCGCACAACAGGAAGATAACAAGCTGACAAGCGTTTCCCTGGAGCTGGTCGGCAAGGGAAAAGAGCTTGCGGCGGACTTAGGCACGGAAGTGACGGCTGTCGTACTGGGCTCGGACATCGGCGCGATGGCGGAAAAGCTGGGGCGTTACGGCGCGGACAACGTGATCTTAGCGGACGATCCCGCGCTCAAGGTCTATATGACAGAGCCTTACGCGCATGTTCTGACGGAAATTATCAAGGCCAAAAAGCCGGAGATCGTACTTTACGGCGCAACGGCGATCGGCAGGGATCTGGCGCCGCGCGTATCCGCGCGTGTACATACCGGCCTCACGGCGGACTGTACGGGGCTTGAGATCGATCCGGAAACAAAAAACCTGCGTATGACGCGTCCTGCGTTCGGCGGGAACATCATGGCGACCATCATCTGCCCGGATTACCGTCCGCAGATGGCAACGGTGCGCCCGGGCGTGATGCAGCGTATTTCTCCCATCGAGTCCCAGGCCAAGGTGGAAAATTATCCGGTGAACGTTCCCAAAGAGAGCGTGAACGTGGAGATTCTCGACATCATCAAAAAGGTGAGCGACAAGATGGATATCCAGGACGCGAAGATCCTCGTTTCGGGCGGCCGCGGGATGGGCTGCCCGGAAAACTTCAAGCTGCTCGAGGATCTGGCGGAAGCGTTTGGCGGCGGCACGACGGTGAGTTCGTCGCGCGCGTGCGTGGACGCGGGCTGGGTGGAAAAGGACAGGCAGGTCGGCCAGACAGGCAAGACGGTACGTCCGGATTTATACATTGCATGCGGCATTTCCGGCGCGATCCAGCACCTGGCGGGCATGGAGGATTCCGAAGTGATCATCGCGATCAACAAGGACGAGACAGCGCCCATCTTTGAGGTGGCTGACTTCGGCGTGGTAGGCGATGTGACAAAGATACTGCCGCTGTTCACCGAGCAGGTGAAGCGTGCGATCGCAGAGAGAAAAGACGCGTAAAGGCATATTGAAACGAAAAGGGCATCGGGAGCCGATGCCCTTTTTTATGTACCGTTTCCTCAGGTGCGCGCGCTTTGCTCCGCGATGCCTAAAAATCCGCGCAGGGGAGGCGAGAGGTGCTTTTCGCGGTGGTATACCGTATAGTTGGTGTTCTGCAAATGCATGTCCCGTATGCCTGCCTGTACCAGGCTGCCGCCCGTAAGCTCGCTTTGCACCAGGAGGGCGGGCAGGATAGCGATGCCAAAGCCGTTTTGCGCCGCACGGATCAGGGCCTGGGAATCCACGCTTGTCCATTTTGGGTCGCAGACAAGGCCGTGCAGCATGAGCGCGCTGTCGAAAACATCGCGCACGGAGCTTCCTTTTTCGCGCAGCAGCAGCTCCGCGTTGGCGAGGGATTGCGGCGTCAGGGGAGCGGGAAGCGGATAATCCGGCGCGCATACCGCCACGATATCAAAGGCGGAAAAAGGATGCTCCGCAAGGCGGTTATCAGAGATCGCGCCCTCGATCAGGGCGGCGTCGATATCGCCGCGAAGAAGCTTTTCCGTGTTGTGCCGCGCGGTATCGACCTCGATGCGCACAGGGGTATTGCTAAATTCTTTTTGAAATTCGCGCATGATACCCGGCAGCAGGAAGTTTGCAATGGTGATACTGGAGCCGATGCGGATGGGGGAAGCGAATTCGAGGCTGCCGCTGCTTCGCTCGAGGTCTTCGTATAATTCCACGATCGCCGATGCTTTGCCGTAAAAGGCCCTGCCTGCGCCCGTTAAGGATATCCCGCGCGCGACGCGGTCAAAAAGGACGCAGCCTGTTTCGCGTTCCAGCTCTGCGATCACATGTGAAACGGCGGGCTGGGTCATATAAAGGCTTTGCGCTGCCTTGGTAAAGCTCATTTCCTTGCATACCGTACAAAACACGCTTAGATGACGCAAATTCATGATTTGTTTCCCTTCCTGATACATTACTAATTTATTATAGATATAATAAAATAATAACATTTTATTTATGGATATACAATTGTTAGAATGAATGCGGAGGGAAGCTATGGAAAAAAAGATATCGCTGTGGTGGCTGTTTGGCATCAACCTGTTCATCAGTGCATTTACCTTTGGCGGCGGCTACGTGGTCGTGCCGATGATACGGAAATATTTTGTGGAAAAAAAGCAGTTGTTTGGGGAAGAAGAGCTCATGAACCTGGCGGCGGTGGCACAGTCCTCGCCGGGGGCGATCGCCGTCAACCTTGCAACCGTGACGGGCTTTTCTACCGCGGGGAAAAAGGGCGCTTTCATCGGTTGTATCGCAGCGGTGATCCCGCCGCTCATCATCCTGACGGCGGTATCTGTTTTTTATGCGGCTTTCCGCGATAATCTGGTCGTGGCGGCGGCGCTCAAGGGAATGGAAGCGGGCGTATGCGCGCTGGTGGTCGACGTGGTGATCGATATGGGCCGTGCGGTATTCAAGGAAAAACAGCCGGTGCTTTCCTGCCTGCTGCCATTGTCCTTTGTGCTGGTTTTCTTCCTGCAGGTCAATGTGATCGCCGTGATCCTGGGGAGCGCTGCGGTGGCGTTCGCCGCGGGCTGGCTCAAGAGGAGGGCGGGGAATGGAACTGTTGTTTAACCTCTTTGCAAATTTCCTGCAGGTGGGCCTTTTCAGCTTTGGCGGCGGTTATGCGACGATACCGCTGATCCAGCAATACATCGTGGACGCGCAGCAATGGATCACCTTCCAAGAGCTGACGGATATCCTGACCATCTCACAGATGACGCCCGGCCCCATAGCCGTCAACACGGCCACGTTCGTGGGAACGCGTATCGCCGGTTTCCCGGGGGCGCTGGCTGCGACCTTGGGCTGTATCTTGGCGGGCGTGCTCTTGTCGTCCACCCTTTATTACCTGTTCCGCAAATACAGCGGGATCGACGGGGTGACCGATGTGTTAAGCGGCTTGCGCGCCTGCTCGGTAGGGCTGATCGCTTCTTCGGCGTGCACCATCCTCTTGATCGCGCTCACGGGAACCGCCCAGCCAACGGCCCTTGATATCGACCTGATGACGGCCATCCTTTTTGCCGCGTCTTTATTCCTATTGCGTAAATTCAAGATGAATCCCATGCTCGTCATGCTTCTTTGCGGCGCGGCAGGCGTGGGGATTTACCTGCTGGGCACAGCGCTGCCATAAGGCGGAAATCCCGGAGGCAAAAAGCCTGGGCCATACTGCAAAAGTAAGTGAAAAACATATCAAACTTTACATATGTGAAAGAATAAACAATAATTTGGTTAAAATTCACGTCTATTTTACATGATTATGTAGATATCTATTTACAAAACACGGATGATTTGTTAAAATATACACAATCTAGTTTTTTATTACGCAGTATGTGTGAAAAAAAAGACAAATAATAGAAAACAAGAGGAGAAATTTGGAATGAAGGAGCTTAAGGATGCCGCCCGCAGGCGGATAGGACAGGCAGTTTTCCACCTGTGGTAAGGGTGGGGCTGCGCATAACGATTATGCTTGGAATTGTGCTTACCAAAACAGAAGAAGGAAGTAAAAAAAGGCGTACATGCCGGATACGACCAGCAAAGCCTGCTGGCGGCATGGAATGCCTGCTTTTTATGTATAAGGGGGATTTTTAATACAATGAGCAGGAAGGTAACGATCATCGGCGCGGGCAGCGTCGGGTCGACGATCACATACACGATGGCGGTGACAGGACTTGCCTCTGAAGTGGTGATGATCGATGTGAACACGGAAAAAGCACTGGGCGAGGCGATGGACGTTCGCCAGGGTACGCCTTTTTGTTCCCCGATGAAGATTTATGCGGGGACATACGAGGACGCGGAGGGATCGGATGTTGTAATCATCACCTCCGGCCTGCCGCGCACGGCGGGACAGTCGCGCATAGACCTGGCGCAGACGAATGTCGATATCATCAAGCAGATCACACCGGAGATCGTCAAGCACGCGCCGGATGCGATCTACATTTTGGTGAGCAATCCGGTAGACGTATTGACTTATACGTTCTGCAAGGTGTCCGGGTTGCCGGAACGCCAGATTATCGGCTCGGGTACGATACTCGATACGGCGCGCCTGCGCACGAGGATCGCGGAATACCTTTCCTTAAGCCAGAAGAATGTACATGCGTATGTGCTGGGGGAACATGGCGACAGCTCGTTTGTGCCATGGTCTATCGCGCAGGTCGGGAGCGTCAATTTCCTTGACTATAAAAAGCGTTTCAACTGCAAGGATATGCTCCAGCCCGATATCGATACGGAAGAGATCGAACGCTATATCAAAACATCCGGGGCAAAGATCATTGGCCGCAAGGGAGCGACGTTCTATGCGATCGCAATCTCGGTATGCACGATCGTGGAATGCCTTTTCGGCAGTGTGAACACGGCGATCACGGTTTCCTCCATGATGCATGGGGAATACGGAATTAATGACGTGTGCCTGTCTATCCCCTTCCTTGTAGGGCCGGACGGCGTATGCGGAAACGTGCTCCCGCCGCTTACGGACGGGGAAGTGGAAAAGCTGCGCCACAGCGCGGATGTATTGAAAAACGTAATCAGCCAGGTCAATTTATAAAATAAAGTTTTGGGAGGCAAGGGCAATGGAATATCGTATTGAATGTGATTCGATGGGCGAGATGCAGGTAAGAGCCGACCGTTATTGGGCGGCTCAGACACAGAGAAGTCTGCAAAATTTTGAGATCGGTGACGAGGTCATGCCGAGGGAGATCACCCATGCATTCGGCATCTTGAAAAAGGCTGCGGCGATCGCCAATTTCAATTTGGGCAAGCTGAGCGAGCAAAAGCGCCAAGCGATCGAGCAGGCATGCGACGAAGTAACGGCCGGCAAACTGAATGGCCATTTCCCGCTGGTGGTATGGCAGACGGGCAGCGGTACGCAGTCCAATATGAACGCGAACGAAGTGATCGCAAACCGCGGCAACGAGATCGCGGGGGAAAAGCTGCTGCATCCCAATGACGACGTCAACATGTCGCAGAGCTCCAACGATACGTTCCCCACGGCAATGCACATTGCTGCGGTGCTGAACATCGAAGATAAACTGATGCCGGAAATGGATCGCCTGATCGAGACATTCAAGCGGCTGGAAAAAGAAAACGAAGGAATCGTAAAGAGCGGGCGTACCCATTTGCAGGACGCGACGCCCATCGCCTTCTCGCAGGAGATCAGCGGCTGGCGCAATATGATCGAAAAAACGAAGGAAATGCTGAAGGCGGCGCTGCCGGGCCTTAAAGAGCTCGCGCTCGGCGGCACGGCGGTCGGTACGGGCCTGAACGCCCCCAAGGGTTTTGCGGAAGAGATCGCAAAGCAGGTGGGAAAGCTGACGGGCAAGGAATTCGTAACGGCGGCAAATAAATTCCATGCGCTGACCTCCAAGGACGACCTCGTGTTTGCGCACGGCGCACTAAAGGCGCTGGCGGCAAACATGATGAAGATCGCCAACGACGTACGCTGGCTGGCAAGCGGGCCGCGCTGCGGCTTAGGGGAAATATTCATCCCCGAAAACGAACCGGGCAGCTCGATCATGCCGGGCAAGGTCAACCCCACCCAGTGTGAGTCCATGACGATGGTCGCCGTACAGGTGATGGCAAACGACGTGGCGGTAGGCATGGCGGCATCACAGGGGAATTTTGAACTGAACGTGTTCATGCCGGTATGCATCTACAATTTCCTGCAGTCGGTAAGGCTTTTATCCGACGGACTGCGTTCGTTCAACGACCACTGTGCGTCGGGCATCAAGGCGGACAGGGAAAAGATGAAACATAACCTGCACAATTCCCTGATGCTGGTAACGGCATTGAATCCGTATATCGGCTATGACAACGCCGCCAAGACGGTCAAAAAAGCGCATAAGGAGAACATCTCCCTAAAGGAAGCGTGTGTCGCACTGGGCTTTTTGACCGCTGAAAAATTTGACGAAGTGTTCCATCCGGAAGAGATGGTTTGACAAAAGAGGAGAAGGAAACAATATGGTTTTTAGTTATTATCCGGGCTGTACGCTGAAGACAAAGGCAAAAGAGCTGGATGAATATGCACGCAAATCCGCACAGGCGTTAGGCGTGGAGCTTATAGAGCTGCCCGAATGGCAGTGCTGCGGCGCAGTATACCCCATGGCAAAGGACGAGATCGCGACCAAGCTTTCGGCCGTACGCGCTCTTGATAGCGCAAAAGGCTTGAAGCAGGAGCTCGTTACGCTTTGCAGCGCTTGCCACCATGTGTTGAAACGCGTGAACAACGATATGCGTACAAATGACGATATCCGCATGAAGGTCAACAATTACCTGAAGCTTGAGGAAGACTACGCGGGAGAGGCGACGGTGCTCCATTACCTGGAGATGCTTCGCGACCGCATCGGCTTTGGTGAATTGCGAAAAAAAGTGAAGAATCCGCTTACGGGTAAGAAGATCGGCGCTTATTATGGCTGCCTGCTGCTGCGCCCCAATGACGAGATGCAGTTTGACGATCCGGAAAACCCGTCCATCATCGAAGACTTTATCCGGGCGATCGGCGCGGAGCCTGTCATTTATGCTTACCGCAACGAATGCTGCGGCGGTTATGTGGTGATCGAGGATAAGGACGCATCCAAAAAGATGTGCAATAACATCCTTTCTTCTGCGCAGGCCAAGGGTGCCGAAATGATCGTGACGGCATGTCCGCTGTGCCGCTACAACCTTGATCAGAACAGCGCAGGGTATACGGTTTCGGTGCATTATTTTACGGAGCTTCTGGCAGAGGCGCTCGGCACATCGGAAGGGGGCGGCGCGAAGTGAACATGAGCAGTGAAGATATGCGCGAGCAGGTATTGCGCATGAGCGGTGTTGACCCCAGGAAGTGTATGACGTGCGGGAAATGCTCGGGCACCTGTCCTGCATACGACGAAATGGAATACCATCCGCACCAGTTTGTATCCATGGTGCGCAAGGGGCGCATCGAAGAGCTGATGAATTCGGAGTCCATTTTTAGGTGCCTGTCCTGCTTTGCCTGCATAGAGCGTTGCCCGCGCAGCGTGGAGCCGGCAAAGCTGATCGAGGCGGTACGCCTGCTGAAGATCCGTTCGCAGGGCGAAAACCACCTCAAGGTCACGGAAATACCGGAAATACTGGATGAAGATATGCCGCAGCAGGCAATCACCAGTGCGCTTAGGAAATACAACAAATAACAGGAAGGGAATGAGATTTTCTTGCAGAGAATAGGAGTATTTGTCTGCTGGTGCGGCAGCAATATCGCGGCGACGGTCGACGTCGAAGCGGTCGCGCAGGCTTTGAAAAGCGAGCCGGGCGTCGTATATACGGCAGACTATCAATACATGTGCTCGGAAGGCGGGCAGTCGAAGATCAAGGAAGCGGTCAGGGAACACCATTTGACGGGCATCGTGGTCTGTTCGTGTTCGCCGAGGATGCACGAAGCGACGTTCCGCAAGACGGCGGTCGCAGCGGGGATCAACCCGTACATGGTAGAGATCGCAAACATCCGTGAGCAGTGCTCGTGGATCCATAAAGACAAGGCAGAGGGTACGGAGAAAGCCATTATCCTCGCAAAAGCGGCGGTCGCAAAGCTCAATTTGAACGCGCCGCTGACGGCGGGCGAAAGCCCGGTCGTAAAGCGCGCGCTGGTCATTGGCGGCGGCATCGCCGGCATTCAGACAGCGCTCGATATCGCGGATGCGGGGTATGAAGTGGATATCGTGGAGAAATCCCCGACGATCGGCGGCAAGATGGCGCAGCTCGATAAGACGTTCCCCACGCTCGACTGTGCGGCGTGTATCTTGACGCCAAAAATGGTGGACGCTGCCGCGCATGAAAAGATCAATATCTATACATACAGCGAAGTGGAGAAGGTTTCCGGCTTTGTGGGAAACTTTAAGGTGGATATCCGCAAAAAGGCGCGCAACGTAAACAGCGACCTTTGTACGGGCTGCGGGCTTTGTACGGAAAAATGCCCGTCGAGAAAAGCCAAGAGCGAATTCAACATGGGGCTTTCTTGCCGCGGCGCGATCTATATCCCCTTTGCACAGGCAATCCCCAATGTACCGGTGATCGACCACGACGCGTGCATCCACTATAAGACAGGGAAATGCGGGCTGTGCGAAAAGGTGTGCAGCGCGAAGGCGATCGATTTTGACCAGCAGGACGAAATCGTGACGCGCGAATACGGCGCGATTATTGCGGCGACGGGCTTCAATCCGATTTCACTGGAAAAGTTCGACGAATATGGCTATTCGCAGAACCCGGACGTGGTCACATCGCTGGAGTTTGAACGCCTGACCAATGCGGCAGGGCCGACCAAAGGCGTGCTGCTGCGTCCGTCCGACGGCAAGCACCCCAAAAAGATCGTGTTCATCCAGTGCGTAGGTTCGCGCGATACGTCAAGCTGCGGCAAGACGTACTGCTCGAAGATATGTTGCATGTATACCGCGAAGCACGCGATGCTCACGCGGGAAAAATATCCGGATACGCAGGTGACGGTATTTAATATCGACGTGCGTACGCCGGGCAAGAACTTTGACGAATTCCAGCGCCGTGCGGTAGAGCAATATGATGTGAACTATATCAAGGGAATGGTCGGCAAGGTCGCGGAGCAGGACGGCAAGCTGATGGTACAGGGCTCCGACCTGATCAGCAACACGCAGGTCACGATCGACGCGGATCTCGTTGTATTGGCCGCGGCCATCGAGCCGGACAAGACGGCGCGCAGCTTAGCGACGATGCTCACAGCGAGCATGGATACCAACGATTTCTTTACGGAAGCGCATCCTAAGCTGCGCCCGGTGGAAAGCCCGACGGCGGGCGTATACCTCTCCGGCGTATGCCAGGGGCCGAAGGATATCCCGGAAACGGTCGCGCAGGCAGGCGCTGCCGCGGCCAAGGTGATCGGCCTGCTTGCCAAGGATAAATTGAGCTGTAACCCATGCGTTGCCCTCAGCGACGAGCTGCTGTGCAACGGGTGCAGCGCGTGTGCAAACGTCTGTCCGTACGGTGCGATCGATTATATCGAAAAAGAAGTGAACGACCACGGCGTGCGTGAGGTGCGCCGTTTGGCGCAGGTCAACGAGGCGGTATGCCAGGGCTGCGGCGCATGTACGGTCACATGTCCTTCGGGTGCGATGGACCTGAAAGGATTTACAAACAGGCAGATTATGGCGGAGGTGGATGCGATATGCAAGAACTGAATGAAGCAAAAAACAGCGAATTCAAGCCGCTGATCGTCGCTTTCTGCTGTAACTGGTGCAGTTATGCGGGGGCGGATCTCGCGGGAACGAGCAGGCTTTCCTATCCGGCGGACGTGAAGATCATCCGCGTGCCGTGCTCTTGCCGTGTGAACCCGATGTTTGTACTGCGCGCGTTCCAGCGCGGGGCGGATGGCGTGATCATCAACGGCTGCCACCCGGGCGACTGCCACTATTCCACGGGGAACTACTACGCGCGGCGCAGGCTCGCCCTGCTGTTCAGCATGCTGGATTATCTGGGTATCGAAAAGGGACGGACGCGCGTGGAATGGGTTTCCGCTGCGGAAGGACAGAAGTTCGCGCAGGTGATGAACGATTTTGCAAAGACGATCCACGAGCTGGGCGAGAACAAGAGGCTGGAGGATTTGAGATGCAAGGAATAGAGAAGATCATAAAAGACAGGGCGAAGCGGCTGCTTGAAGAGGGCATCGTTGACCGCGTGGTCGGCTGGAAAAAGGGCGAGTACGGATATGACAATACGCCCGCCGTATTTTACGGCGGCGACCTTTCAGGCCTCGTATACAACAGCTTTTGCGGCGCAAACCTGAGCAAATACCTGATTGCGGAAAGCAAGAAGGACGGGAACATCATGGTTCCCTTAAAGCCGTGCGATACCTACAGCTTCAACCAGCTCGTAAAGGAGCACCGGATTGACCGCTCCAAGATCTATGTGCTGGGTATCCCGTGCCATGGCATGGCGGATAAGGATAAGATGCACGCCAAGGGGATCAAAGGGATCACCGGCGTGAAGGAACACATCCACATCAAGGGCGTGGAAGACGAAGAGGACGATTACAGCGAATTGCAGGTATCGACCGTTTACGGCGACAAAACGTGCAGGACGCAAGATGTGCTGCTGGAAAAGTGCATGGCCTGCAAGAGCAAGAAGTGCGTCGTGTTCGACGAAGTCGTGGAGGACGAACAACCGCTCCCCGAACGTGCTTACGACCGTTTCGGCATGGTGAAACGCCTCGAAAACATGACCCCAGACGAGCGCTTTGCGTTCTGGCGCAGCGAGCTTTCCAAGTGTATCCGCTGCAACGCCTGCCGCAACGCGTGCCCCGCGTGCTCGTGCTTAAAGTGCGTGTTTGACAACGACGATTCGGGCATCAGCAGCAAGGCGAACGTGGATACGTTTGAAGAAAACATGTTCCATATCATACGCGCATACCACGTGGCGGCGCGCTGTACGGACTGCGGCGAATGCAGCCGTGTGTGCCCGCAGGGGATCCCGCTGCACCTTTTGAACCGTAAATTCATCAAGGATATCAACGATTTTTACGGCGAATACCAGGCGGGCAGCGACGACGAATCGCCGTGGCCGTTGGTTCAGTACCGGCAGGACGATATTGAGCCGGGCGCGCATAAAGGAGGCGGGAAATGATGAAAAAATTGCCTATGAGCCGTATTGGCGAGCTTTTTTCCGCAATCGACGAGAAAAAGGAATTGTACCTGCCCGTTTTCAAGGCGGGAAAGACGAATTACGAACGCTGGACGAAGGATGCGAAGGTAAAACTGAATGTGCTCAATACGGTGAAATCGCCTAAGGATATGTTTTTTCCGCAGAGCGAAGACCTCGTGGCTTTCAAGATGCAGGATAAAAACATCGAAGTGCTGCCGCCGGAGGAGCCGGATACGCCGTTCGTGGTGTTCGGCGTGCGGCCGTGCGACAATAAGAGCCTCGATATACTGGATATGGTGTTCCTTGCAGAGCCGGTGGATACCTACTACAAGGCCCGGCGTGAAAACGGCGTGGTGGTAGGGCTTGCGTGCAGTGAGCCGGAGGAAACGTGCTTTTGCGGTGCGTTCGGCATTGACGCGACGCAGGCAAACGGAGATGTTGCGACGTGGATCACGGGCGACACCCTGTACTGGAAGCCGTTAACGCAAAAGGGTGAGGAACTGACAGCGCAGGTAGAATCGCTTTTTGAAGATGCAGAGGACAGCGAAATTGACGGGGCTGTCGCGAAGGCCAAAGAGATACTGGATCAATTGCCGTTAAAGGATTTGAGCCTCAAGGGCTTTGACGGGGACGCGACGGGCAGGCTGTTTGACTCGCCAAAATGGGAAGAGCTTTACCGCGCGTGCATCGGCTGCGGGACGTGTACTTTCGTATGCCCGACCTGCCAGTGTTACGATATCCGCGATTTTGATACGGGACACGGCATAAAGCGCTACCGCTGCTGGGATTCGTGTATGTATTCCGATTTTACGCGGATGGCGCATGGGAATCCGCGCAAGACGCAGCTTGAACGCTTTAGACAGCGCTTTATGCATAAGCTGGTCTATTTCCCGGCAAACAACGGCGGGGAATATTCGTGCGTGGGCTGTGGGCGGTGTGTTTCCAAATGCCCGATTTCCATGAACATCGTAAAGGTAATAAAAGCTTTGGGAGAAACAGAAGATGGCAAGTAATCTAGATATAGACAGGAAGGATACGCTCATCCCGGACATCGGCGTCATCACGGACATCAGGAAGGATACGCCGGACGTCAAGACGTTCCGCGCGCAGGGGAGGAGCGGCGGCGTATGCTTTGCGCATATGCCGGGGCAGTGCGCGATGCTTTCCATTCCCGGCGTGGGGGAGGCGATGTTTTCCATTACCTCGTCGCCCACAAACACGGAATTCATGGAATTCAGCATCAAAAAGTGCGGCTGCCTGACGGACTGGCTGCACCAGATGGACGTCGGACAGCAGATCACGATCCGCGGGCCGTACGGCAATGCGTTTCCGGTAGAAACGGAACTTGTGGGCAAAGACCTGCTCTTCATCGCAGGCGGCATCGGCCTTGCCCCGCTTCGTTCGGTGATCAATTACGTGCTGCACTACCGTGAGAAGTATGGCAAGATCGACATCGTCTATGGGTCGCGCTCCATGGAAGACCTGGTGGATTTCAATGAAATTAAAAACGAGTGGAGCAATGCAAAGGATGTGCAAGTACACCTGACGATCGACCAGGAGGAAGGCAAGTGGGACGGACATGTCGGTTTTGTTCCAAACTATGTCAAGGAGCTTGGCTTTCAGACGGACAGGACGGCGCTCGTGTGCGGGCCGCCCATCATGATCAAGTTCACGCTGCAGGCCTTAGAAGAGCTGGGGTTCGATAAAAAGCAGGTATATACGACGATGGAGCTGCGCATGAAGTGCGGCGTGGGCAAATGCGGACGCTGCAACATCGGTTCCAAATATGTGTGCAAAGACGGCCCGGTATTCCGTTGCGACGAGCTTTCGGAACTGCCGGATGAATATTGAGAGGAGAGACAGGGTAATGGAAGAAATGGTAAATGTCTTTCTGATGGGCAAAAAATACAGCGTCCCGTCAGGCCTTACCATCATGGGGGCAATGGAATATGCGGGATACCAGCTTGTGCGCGGGTGTGGCTGCCGCAACGGTTTTTGCGGCGCGTGTGCGACGATCTACCGCATCAAGGGCGATAACACCTTGAAGTTCTGCCTGGCGTGCCAGACAACGGTGGAAGATAACATGTATGTTGCGATGCTGCCGTTTTTCCCGATCGTGAAGCCGGTTTATGATATGGAGCAGACGAAACCGACAGAGCAGATCATGATGCAGCTCTATCCGGAGATTTACAGCTGTATCGGCTGTAACGCATGCACCAAGGCGTGCACGCAGGAATTGAAGGTCATGCAGTATATCGCGCATGCACAGCGCGGCGAATATGAAAAATGTGCCGAGAAATCCTTTGACTGCGTGATGTGCGGCGTATGCTCCGCGCGTTGCCCGGCCGAAATTTCCCATCCGCAGGTGGCGCTTCTCGCGCGCCGGCTGACGGGGAAATACCTGGCGCCCGAATCAAAGCACCTGACCGAGCGCGTCAAGGAAATCGAACACGGTGATTTTATCAAGCTCTTAGAGGATGTGGCAAACAAACCCATCGAGGAGCTGAAAGAGCTTTACAACCACAGGCAGATCGAACAATAAGGAGGCGGGGTTAGTATGTTTACACCAGAAATGCTTGCGTCCATCGAAAAGGTGGAGGAGACGAGACAGGCAAGGATCGGCGTGGAACCAAGAAGAATGACCGCCGACGAAAAAGAAGCGCTATTAAAGCAGTTCCACCCGGATTACCGGGAGGACAGCTTTGAGGCGCTTAGGATCGGGCCGAATCAAGGGGACAAGGTACCGAAAGAGCTGGCGGCGCTGCTGCAGGCAAACAGCAGGGTCAAAGGTTTAGACCTTGATCTTGAACGGGTGGAGTACGACGTGGATGTGCTCATCATCGGCGGCGGCGGCGCGGGTGCGTCAGCGGCGGTCGAGGCGCATAAGGCCGGCGCGAACGTCATGGTCGTGACCAAGCTGCGGATGGGCGATGCGAATACGATGATGGCAGAGGGCGGTATCCAGGCGGCGGACAAGCCGAACGATTCCCCGGCGATCCATTATCTGGACGCGCTTGGCGGCGGGCACTATGCAAACAAGCCCGAGCTTTTAAAAAAGCTGGTCACGGAAGGACCGGGCGCGGTCAAATGGCTGAATGAGCTGGGCGTGATGTTCGACAAGGAAGCGGACGGTACGATGATCACTACCCACGGCGGCGGTACGTCCCGCAAACGGATGCACGCCGCGCGCGACTATTCGGGCGCGGAGATCATGCGCGTGCTGCGCGACGAGGTGATGAACCGCCAGATCCCAATCGTAGATTTTACGGCGGCGATCGAGCTGCTCCTTGATGAAAACGGCAGGGCTGCGGGCGCGGTGCTGATGAATATGGAGACGGGCGAATACATGATCGCGCGCGCGAAGACGGTGATTATTGCAACAGGAGGCGCAGGCAGGCTGCATTATCAGGGCTTTCCGACATCCAACCATTATGGCGCGACGGCGGACGGCCTGATTCTCGCCTACCGCGCGGGCGCTCCGCTGCTGTATGCGGATACGCTGCAATACCATCCTACAGGCGTCGCTTTCCCCGAACAGATCTTCGGTGCGCTGGTGACGGAAAAAGTCCGTTCTATGGGCGCAATGCTGATAAACTCCGAAGGGGAAGCGTTCATGCATCCGCTGGAGACGCGCGACGTGGCGGCCGCCTCCATCATCCGGGAGTGCAATGAACGGCACAAGGGCGTAGAAACGCCCGAGGGATATGGCGTGTGGCTGGATACGCCGATGATCGATATCATCCATGGCGAGGGGACGCTGGAAAAACGGCTGCCCGCCATGCTGCGCATGTATATGAAATACGATATCGACATGCGCAAGGTACCGATCCTCATTTATCCGACGCTGCATTACCAGAACGGCGGCATCCGTATCACGGTGGACGGGCAGAGCCAGGTCGAAAACCTGTTTGTCGCGGGGGAGGCCGTAGGGGGCATCCACGGCAGGAACCGCCTGATGGGGAACTCGCTGCTTGACGTGATCGTATTCGGCAGGAACGCGGGCATCCATGCGGCGGAGAAAGCAAAGTCCGTCCATGTCGGAGGGCTGACCTTGTCGCACGTCGACGCGTATGCAAAGGAGATGGAGCAGGCGGGCATCGTGAGCGATAAAGTATCTCCGCTGCTGCTTCCGACGTACACGCACGGCAGGGAGAAACGCCAGACGGAATAAAGGATAAGCAAAACAACCCTTCTTAAGTGAAGGGTTGTTTTTGATTCTGTGCATATGCTACAATCTATGATGTAAAAAATAATCCAGTATGGGAGCCAGGATATGGAAAAGAAAAGGGTAAACATCAAAAAGTTGAAAAGAGAAGCCATCATCCCCACCTATGGCTCGGAATTTTCCGCGGGAGCGGATCTTTATGCATGTGTAGAAGAGGATATGATTTTAAAGCCGGGCGATACGCGGCTCATCCCCACGGGCATCGCGCTCGAGATACCGGCCGGCTATGCGGGCCTCATTTACGCGCGCAGCGGCATTGCGACAAAGCGCGGCCTTGCCCCGGCAAACAAGGTAGGCGTTGTGGACAGCGATTACCGCGGCGAGGTGCTGGTATCCCTTCATAACCATTCGCAGGAGGCGCAGATGGTCGCCCCCGGCGAGCGGATCGCGCAGCTTGTGGTCACGCCGGTGCTGGCAGTCGATTTTTGCGAAGTGGAAGAGCTGGAAGAAACGCGGCGTGCAGGCGGCGGGTTCGGCTCCACGGGGAAATAGGATATGGGTATCGTAAAGTTAAGCCCGGCCTTTAAGGACTATCTTTGGGGCGGGGAAAAGCTGAAAACAAAATATAACAAGCAAACGAACCTGCGGCCGCTTGCGGAAAGCTGGGAATTGTCCACGCATCCGGACGGCCAGAGCACAGTGGTGACGGGGAAATATGCGGGCTGTACGTTTTCGGAATACCTTGCCGGAATAGGGAAGCCTGCGTGGGGAACAAACGCGCAGGAATTTGAGGACTTCCCGGTACTGATCAAATTCATCGATGCAAAGCAGTCCCTTTCCATACAGGTGCATCCCAGCGACGAATATGCGCTGCGTGTCGAGCGCGAATACGGCAAGACGGAAATGTGGTACATCCTGGATTGTGAGATCGGCGCATATCTATACTTTGGCGTTGCGCACGAAATCACCAAAGAAGAGTTCGGAAAGGCGATCGAAGATGATACGCTGTGCGGTCTGCTTAAGCGCGTGCCTGTCAAAAAGGGCGATGTGTTTTTTATCCCGGCCGGGACGGTACACGCCATCGGCGCGGGCATCATGATCTGCGAGATCCAGCAGAATTCAAATTCCACCTACCGCGTATACGATTTCGGGCGGCGCGATAAGCAGGGGAACCTGCGTGAGCTGCACATCGATAAAGCGCTTGCCGTGAGTAATTTGCAGCCCTCGGAGAGAAGCGTGTCAGGAAAAAAATGGATGGATGGGTGCGGCGCGGCGCATACGGCGCTTGCAAGCTGCCCGTATTTCACGACAGAGCTCATTACAAGTACGGGACAGGTAGTAGTTCATGCGGGAGAAGAAAGCTTTGTATCGCTGGTGATCCTTGAAGGCGCAGGCACAGCGGCCTGCGGGGATGACAGGATCGACTTTTTGGCGGGCGACAGCCTGTTTGTTCCGGCAAGCAGCGGGAAGGTCACGGTCATGGGCGAGTGCGCGCTCATTAAGACGACGGTATAGCGCATGTAGCGTTTTGATGTTACGATTTGATCGCGCTTGATTTTTTTTGATAATTATTGTAAAATCATACTATAGAATTTCACATGATTTTGGGGAGAGCTGAATGAAATATTATTTGGGGATCGACCTCGGCGGCACAAATATCGCGGCGGGCGTGGTTGACGAAAATTACAATATCATTGCCCGGCACAGTATTCCGACTGGCGCGCACCGTTCTTTTGAAGAGATCGTCGCAGACATAGGGCGCGCGGCAAAGGAAGTGGCGGAAAAAGCGGGCTTGCCGCTTTCGTCGTTTACCTCGCTCGGTGTGGGGAGCCCCAGCTATATCAATCCCAAAACGGGCCTTTTGGTATTTGCAAATAATATGAACTGGCGCAATGTGCCCCTCATAGAGGAGATCAAAAAGCATATCGACCGGCCTGCGTTTGTGTGTAACGACGCAGATTGCGCGGCGCTGGGCGAAGCGCTCGCGGGAGCGGCCAAAGGGTATAAAAACGCGCTGATGGTAACGCTTGGAACGGGCGTGGGCGGCGGTATGATCCTGAACGGAAAGATATTCAAAGGCGCTGATGGCGCAGGTTTCGAGCCGGGCCATACTGTCATCGTATACGGCGGCGTGCGGTGTACGTGCGGCAAAAAAGGCTGCCTGGAATCTTACGGCAGCGCAACGGGGCTCATCAACCAGACAAAAATGGCCATGCAGGAACATCCGGAATCCCTCATGCACAAATTTTCCAAAGACCACGGGGGCGAGGTAGATGGCCGCACGGCTTTTGAATCGGCAAAACAGGGAGATAAGGCCGCGCGCTGCGTCGTAGACCAATATATTTCGTATGTTGCGGTCGGTATCGGAAACCTGGTCACCGTGCTGCGCCCCGAAATTGTGATCGTGGGAGGCGGCATCTGCAACCAGCGGGAGTTTCTTTTGGATCCGCTTAATGAAAAGCTGCAGGATTATGTCTTTGGCGCAGCGGATGTGGGCGCGCCCAAAGCGGTCGCCGCGACACTGGGGAACGACGCGGGAATTATCGGCGCGGCGCTGCTCGAAGAATGCATGGAATAAAGAGCTGCAGGTGGGGAGAAGGATAAGAAAATGATTGCTTCTGAACGTAAATTGTACATCATGAATTGCTTGAATGAAAAGGGGATCATCAACTTAAAAGAGATCGCCAAGGAGCTTTCCATTTCAGAAATCACCGTGCGCCGGGATTTTGAGAAGCTGGAAAAGGAAGGAAAATTGAGGCGTGTGCAGGGCGGCGCGGCACTGGAAGAGGTGCTTGAGGACGCAGAGCTCACAATGAAGGAAAGAATATCCATCAACATGGATGAAAAACGCCGGGTGGCAAAATACGCCGCCGGCCTCGTGGAGGACGGGGACTGCGTTTTTGTCGATGCGGGAACGAGCATGGTACCTCTGGCAGAAAACCTGGTGAATAAGCGGATCCGGTTGGTTACATGCAACGAACTGATCCTGCGCAAGGTAACTAACCCGGCAGCCGAAATCATCGTTGTGGGAGGGAAATTCCTGCCTTACTACAGCATGACGGTCGGCCCGATCGCGCAGGACGTGTTGAAGCAGTTCCATTTCAGCCTTTCATTCATCGGCTGTACGGGGATCGACGCACAGCAGGGGGTCGTTTATACGACGGAGACGGAAAGTATGCTGATGAAGCGGATCGCCCTTGAAAATACAGACCGCTGCGTGCTGCTGATGGACGACAGCAAGCTGCAGGTGCGCGGGTTCCTGAAGTTTGCGGAAGTCGCGGATTTTTCCACGGTGGTGTGCAATGGCAGCCCGCCGGAAGGCGAGATGCCGGATAATATTGTGTTCGTATAAAGCGTGACAGGGCAGGAGCCGTGAGGCATCCTGCTTTTTTGTGGACACAGATCCTCAGGCTGCCGTATAATGGGTACAGGGAAACCCGAAAGGAAAAGGTAAATGAGCAAAACAAGGCAAAGCAAAATAATGCGTCTGGCGGCCCTGCTGGCCGTATGTTGCCTGCTGCTGGGCGGCGGCGTGGGATTTGCCCAGCCAAACACGGTAGAAGAAGTAGAAATATCTGCCTCTTCCTGGACACTTTATGACGATACGGAAATCTACCTGATATGTCCGACGCCGGGCGCTGTTGTTCGATATACGCTGGACGGCGCCGACCCAACGGAAACAAGCGAGATATATGACCCCGATACGCCGCTTTTAGCGGGGGATATCGCGCAGGCGCATACTGCGGGTGGTTTTCTTTTGAAAGCGCGCGCATACCTTGATACGGAAGCGGGAAATATTACAGAACAACAGTTTACGCAGGTATTATGCGCGCCGGTAACCTTTGCTCCGGACAGCGGCTTTTATACGGACGGTACCCAGATAGGGCTCGCCTGCACGACTCCGGGTTCACAAATATGGTATACCACGGACGGCGCCGATCCCTTTACCGCGGGAACGCTGTATACGGATGCTATAACGATTGCAGATGGTATGGAGGTCAACGCATTTGCAAAGGCGGCAGGCTACCAGGATGGTGAAATAGCGCAGGCCTGGTATGGTACGGACGGCGTCGATGCATACGAACCAAACGATACGCTGAAAGAGGCGGCGCCAATCACGATTCCTGCAAATATCCGCGCGACGATATCGAATGGAAGCGACCTGGATTATTATTCTTTTGCTTTGCCGCAGGGGGGGCGAACGCAGCTCGTGCTCACACAGCCGCAGGATGAAAGCTTCTTTTATAAGTATGAGCTGCGGCTTTTTGACGGAGATTGGAATAAGATTGACGTTGTCATGGACAGCACCGATGTCAGGATTGTGCGTTACCTGGCACCGGGAACCTATTATGTAATGGTAAAAAGCGGAGACCATTCGTATTCCAAGGCAGAGTATGGATTAAGTATATCGGCTTTGGAAAGCGATCGTTATGATTTTTCCGAATATAACCTGGTGAATGCTGCATTTCACCCGGATTCACGATTTGCCTTTGACCGGGGCCGGCGCGGGGACATCTTGAGCCCTGCGGCTGCCTATACGTCGGCGGCCTGCCTCTCGCGCTGGGATGGCTACCTGACGGAACAGCAGGATCCCTATGTACTCTATTACACCGAGGATGATATCGTTGACCGGTCGGATTCCTTTTACCATACGGGCATAGCGGCGTACCGCCTCAAGGACATGCTCCTGCTGCCGCAGCGCATGGACGCCCTTGACAATAGCTATTATAAAAATGCGATCTATACATATGGCGCGCTTTACTGCGGCATCATGGAAGAAGAGGAATATTACAGGGAAAACAAAACATATTTTTACCATCCGCCGGAGCTTACGGACGGTTCGGGGCATGCGGTCACGATCGTGGGCTGGGACGACAGCATCCCCAAAGAGCAATTTGCGGTACAGGTAGGCGGAGAGGAATATGTTCCTGAATACGACGGCGCATTCCTCGCGAAAAACAGCTACGGCGAAACAAGGGGGAAGGAGGGGTATTTCTATATCTCCTATTGCAGCGGATATTTTTCGAATAATCCGGCGGCCGTGATGAAGGCAGAGCCGCGCAGACAGGATGTCAACGTGTTGTACATGCACGATCCATACGGCTATACCGGGTTCATTGATGGGGAAGCCCCGTTTGGGGGCGGCGAAATGTGGGCGAAAAATGTCTTTACGGCATCTTCCGGCCAGACGCTCAAGTCCGTATCGTTTTACGCATTGGGCATGGAGCAGGAATACGATATTTGGATCGGGATCAACGGGGAAGAGATTCCTGCGGCAAGCGGCGTCCATCAGCATGCAGGGTACTATACGGTGGATGTGCGGGAAGGGATCAGGCTGGAAAAGGGGACGGAATTTTCCGTGACGGTAAGGCAGAAAAACATCGACGGGAAACAGGTGACGGCCGCCCTGGAAAGGCCCGCGGCAGGTTATGCCTCCCGCGCGACGGCTAAGGCGGGACAAAGCTTCCTGCGCATAGACGGCGGGGAATGGCAGGATATTTCACAAGAGCTTTCCGCCAATAATTGCATCAAAGTTTATGCCTGCGACGAAGCGGCGGGGGACGATGCGATCGTGACGGAGGAAACGGGCGGGGATGCTGCGGGAGTGCAGGCGGATACCATGCAAACGATGTCTTTGCCGGAAATACAAAATGGGGCGTTTGCCGGTGAAGATGGCGCTGTGCCTGCTTTTTTGCCTGCGGCGTTTGATTTGCGGAACATCGGTGCGGTCACGTCCGTAAAAAGCCAAGGGAATCCGCCGACCTGTTGGACGTTTGCAACAATGGGGAGCAGCGAAAGCGTGCTGCTGAAAGCGGGATCCGGGTTCGATACAGGCATATCCATTGCCGCGCATGCACAAACGACAGGCATTGAGGCCGGTGGAAACGCGGTGGCGGCAGCCACTGTGCAGCAGCCGTCAGGCAATGGCGGCAAGGTATACTGGCAGTTTTCAGGAGACCTCGGCGCGGTGGAGCTCAAAAACAGGGTGAGCGAGAGCGGCCAAAGCGTCGTACTGTTCGCTGCCCGCCATAAAGGGACGGTCAGGGCAACGGCGGTCAGTGCTGCCGACGGAACCAAAACGGCTGACATCGTCTTTGAGGTCAGGGAAAAGGAAGAACCGGCGTCCTCGCAGGAAACAGGCGGCGACGGCGGGGAGGAAGGCGGCAAGGCGCGTCCCAAAGCCCCGCTGACGCGGGATACGAGGAGCCTTATACCTCTTGCTTTGTTGGCGGGCAATGCAGGATTGTGCATCGCGCTGGCGGCAGGATGGCTGCAATACAAAAGAAGATAAAGCGGCATATGGCTGTGAGAAAAAGATTTTCCACTTGTGGAGAGTCTTTTTTGATTACTGGGATGATCGGAAATGATAAGTGAAAAGATGATTATACAAGCAAATGTGCACAAAATTTTTGTAAATAAATGATAAAAAATGATAAAAACAGATTGCAATTGTCATAGGGTAGGTATATACTAAATATAGAAATAAGCTATCATAATTTTGATAAAAAAAACATGTGGAGAAGTGAAGATGAAAACAACTGACGCAAGAAAAAAAGCAATATTGGAATCATTTAAAAACGGACTGATCGTGTCCTGCCAGGTGCAAAAAGACGACCCGATCTATTCGGAAGAGATGGTCGTAAAGATGGCGGAAGCCGCTAAATGGGCAGGCGCGGTGGGTATCCGTGCCAACACCCCGGAGCAGATCCGTTCCATCAAGGATAAAGTGGATCTGCCGATGATCGGTTTATACAAGATCTGGCACGACAATACGGACGTGTTCATCACGCCGACACTGGAAGCTGCGGTGCAGGTATGGGAAGCGGGCGCGGAGATCATCGCCATGGACTGTACGAACCAGATCAACCATCTGGGGAAACCGGCGTACGAGCTTTTGCCTATCGTTAAAAAGGAGATCCCCGAAGCGATGCTCTTTGCGGACGTCTCCAACTACGAAGAGGCGAGGCGCGCGATCGATAACGGCGCAGATATCGTAGGGCCGACGCTTTACGGATACACGAAGGAAACAAAGCACATCGAGCTGCCCGACCTGCGCGAGTTTGCGCGTATGTGCCGCGAAATGGGCGATGAAGCGTACATGGTGATGGAAGGCCACATCTATACGCCGGAAGATGCAATGAAATGTATTTATCTGGGCGCGCACGCCGTTGTGGTGGGCAGCGCAATCACACGGCCGCACCTGACCGCAAAACGCTTTGTAGACTTGCTGGGCGGCTACCAGGACAACTGGCGCGAGGCGGAACGCAAAAAGCACTAAGGTACGAAGATACATATGTTACGTTCGTCAGGAATGAATCTGTTTCGTGAAGTGGAAGCCGAAGGGAAACATCCTTAAGCAAAAGGGGCGCGCGGGGGAAATGTAATTTTCACCCGCGAAGCGAACTGAGTGAGCGTAACTTGGAAGGAGCGATTAGCATGGCAAAATTTGACGTGAACGGCGCGCAGAATGTGGAAGTGAGTAAAAAACTTCCCTGCGAAAAACCACTTGAAAAACAACTAGAGATCATGGAACAGTATACGGCAGCGCATCAGGCGTTCACGGGGCAGGCGAAAGAAACGCGCGAAGTGGAATGCCTGAAAGTACTTTATCCGACGCTGTTTCGCGAAATAGAACCGGAGGATAAGATCATCGGGCGGATCGACTTTTTGCCCATTGGTTTTGGCTGCGTCACATCGCTGGGCGGGGTAGGGCACTATTGCGTATTTAGCAAGCTGCTTGCTTTTAAAGAGGAGCTTGCGGATGAAAGCCTGAAAAAGCGTGTGGACGCCCTGTACGATTACTGGCTCGATCACGACGTAAAAACGCTTTACTGCAAGGACGTACTGACCGAAGATACCATCGGGCGTTTTATCGACGTCAACTATCCGATGATCGCGACGGCGCGCCTGTCGGGTATGATGCTCGATTACCAGAAGCTGATCGATCTTGGGATCGGCGGCCTGAGAAAAGAAATACAGGAGAAGATGAAAGGATCGCCGGACAACCACTTTTATACGGCGGCGCTTGCGTGCCTCGACCTGTTCGTGACATGCGCGGAGCATTTGCAGAATATGGCGTGGCGCCATATGAAAGGCGCGGACGCGAAGCGTAAAAAAGAGCTTCAGACCATCTGGGACAGCCTGGAAAAGGTGAAAACCGACAAGCCGGAAACGTTCCACCAGGCATTGCAGCTTTTCTGGCTGTATGCGCTGCTGGCGGGCGTAATCAACTACGGCCGCCTGGACGACTATATGGGGCCGTTTTTGCAGCATGACCTCAAGACGGGGCTGATCACCGAGGATGAAGCTTATGAATATGTAAAATCCTTATGGACGATGATCGAAAACCGCCGGACGACGGTCAACGGGCGTATCATTGTGGGCGGCCGCGGACGGCGCAACCCACAGGCGGCGGATGTATTTTTGCACATCGCGATGAAAGTGGCAAAAAACTGCCGTTATGTGGAGCCGCAGTTCACGCTGCGCATCACGGAGGATATGTCCGACCAGATCTGGGATGAAGCGCTGGACGCGCTGGGAGCGGGCGCTACCTATCCGACGCTTTACAACGACGATGTGAATGTGCCTGCCGTTATGTACGGTATGCGCATAGACGAGAAGGCTGCGGAGCAGTATGTGCCGTTCGGCTGTACGGAGTTCGTCATCCAGGGACAGAGCACGGGCACGCCCAATGTGTGCATGAACCTTTTAAAGCTGCTGACGATCACCCTAAACGAGGGCGTAGACCCAATGGACGGGCAGAAAAAATGCGGCCCGGTGAAGATCAAACCTTTGAGCGAGTTTAAGACGTTTGACGACCTGTACGATAACTATAAGGAGCTGCTCAATTACTACTTCGACCTTGCGGTCGACGCGCAGGTATATTCGTACAAGCTGATGAACGAGCAGGTATCGTTCCTGTTCACCAGCATTTTGACGGACGACTGCATTGCGCGCGGTAAGGCGCTTTTAGACGGAGGGGTACGCTACCTCGGCGGTACGAACGAGACATACGGCAACATCAACACGTCGGACGCGCTGTGGGCTATCAAGCACCTCGTATACGATACGAAAAAGTATACGCTCAAGGAGCTGAACGAGGCGGCGCTTAAAAATTTCGAGGGCTACGGCCAGATACGCAAGGATTGCTGGGAATGCGACAAATACGGCAACGACCTCGATACCGCGGACGGCATGGCGCTTGACCTGTACCATTTTGTCTCGCAGGGCGTGCGCGACAGGGGAATCGCGGCAGGGATGCAGTATTTCCTGATCGTGATCTCCAACAACCAGCTCAATACGGAATGGGGCAGAAAGACGGCGGCTTCCCTTGACGGGCGTTACAGCGGGCAGTACATGAACCCGGCCAACAACCCGCAGGGCGGCGCCAATACCAACGGCCCCACGGCGATGCTCAACTCGCTGGCGAAGTTTGAAGCCAAATACCACGGCGGTTCGGTACAGAACATCAAATTCTCCCCGTCTATGTTCAATGAGAACAGGGAGATGATCAAGGCGCTGTTCAAGACGTATTTTAAAAAGGGCGGCTGCCACCTGATGGTCACGGTGGTAAACAAGGGAGACCTTGAGGATGCGGTCGCGCATCCGGAGAACCACCAAAACCTCATCGTGCGCGTGAGCGGGTTCTCGGCGGTGTTCGTAGACCTCGAACCGGATATCCAGCAGGAACTGATGAGCAGGGTACTTTACGACGATAAGGAAGCATAACAAAACATGACGCAACAGTTAAAAACACTAGAGATCGAACGGTTTGCGATACACGACGGACAGGGGATACGGACGACTGTTTTTTTGCAGGGATGCCCGCTCTTCTGTCCGTGGTGCGCAAACCCGGAATCACAAAAATTGAAACGGCAGCTCCGCTATATGGAACACAAATGCGCAATGTGCGGCACATGCGCGCGCGTATGCCCGCACGGCGCGGTCACGATGCAGGAAGGAAAGCCGGTTTTTGACCGCGATAGGTGCGTGGTATGCGGGACATGCGGCAGGTACTGCCCGGCAGGGGCGATCGTGTATGCGGGCGACGGTATGGATGTTGGGGATATCTTAAAAACCGTGCTGCGCGACAAGGACTATTATGATACGACAGGAGGCGGCCTGACGGTTTCCGGCGGGGAGCCGTTCGTCCAGTTCGACGGTTTTTTGGAGCTGTTGAAACAGGCGAAACGCTCGGGACTTAACACCGCGGTGGAAACGACGGGCAATGTTTCAGAGGAAAAGTTTATCGAGGCGGAGCCGTACATTGATACCTTTTTATTCGATATCAAGCATTACGATGCGGATAAACTGAAACAGGCGGTGGGCGGGGACTTGCCACTCATCCTGAAAAACCTCGCGTACGCGGTTTCAAAAGGGGCAGATCGCGTCATCGCACGTGCCCCGGTGATCCCGGGCTTCAACTATGACGAGGAATCGCTGCGCGGGATCTTCGGACTGGTAAAAAAATGCGGCGTGAAAACAGTCCATTTGCTTCCCTACCACACGCTGGGACGGCGCAAGTACGAGCAGCTCGGCTGGAAATATACGATGGACGACGCCAAGATGGTTTCAAAAGAAGAGTTAACGCCATATCAGGAAATGGGCGAAAACATGGGACTTACGGTACAAATAGGAGGCTAATATGCAGGATTTGGTAAAAAGGCTGGAAGAGGCGACGCTGCCGAAGCTCCCTCAAAAAAAGGATTATAAGATCGGTATCATTGGCGCGGGCTTCATCGTGAAGAACTGCCATCTTGTCGCTTACAAAAAGGCGGGTTTTCACCCGTACGCGATCACTTCGCTGGATTTAGGGCAGAGTAAGGACGTCGCCGCCGAGCACGGCCTTGAGAAGATATACGGGGACTGGCACGATATGGTCGACGACCCGCAGATCGAGATCATCGACATCGCCGTACCGCCGCATGTACAGCTTGAAATGGTTCGATATATCTGCACCAAAAAACACATCAAAGGTATTTTGTGCCAAAAACCGATCGCGATGTCGCTTGCGGATGCAAGGGAGATCGTACGCCTCGGCAAGGACGCGGGAATACCCATCGCGGTTAATTCCAACATGCGTTACGACCAGTCCATGCGGGCTATGAAATATATCTTAGACCAGAAACTGATCGGAGCGCCGGTATTGGCGACCATCGACATGCGGGCGATCCCTGACTGGCAGGGCTTTTTGCGCGCGTATAACAAGCTGGAGATATTTTCTATGGGCATCCACCATGTAGACATCTTCCGCTACCTGTTCGGTGATCCGGAAAAGATCACCGCAGTATGCCGCACAGACCCGCGTACAAAGTTTGAGCACACAGACGGCATCGTGCAGTTTACTTATCAATATAAGGACGGTATGATGGCTACGAGCCTCGACGATGTGTGGGCATGGCCGGAAAAGCCTTGTAAGAAAGACAATTATATCCGTTGGCGCGTAGAGGGACTTGACGGCTTTGCGGAGGGTGAATTCGGCTGGCATAAACGCGAAGGTTTTGCGGGCAGCACCTTAAAGCTGACGTGTAAATCCTGCCCGGATGAGTGGATCGAGCCGAAATGGGATACGCAGTGGTTCCCGGACGCGTTCGTGGGGACGATGGCGAACCTGCTGTGCGCGGTGGAAGACGGTACGCAGCCGGAGATCAGCGCGGAAGACAACGTGAATACGATCGCCTGTGTGGAAGCGTGCTATCAATCCATCGAGGAAGAACGTACCGTTTATTTAAGCGAGATCATCGGTTAAGGAGGGGAAAAGGCAAATGATTGCGACAGGCATTTTTACAGGATATTATCCGGAAACGATCGACGATACGATCAAAAAAATCAAAGCAGGCGGGTTTTCATGCGTGCAGCTCGATGTGTCCTTTAAAGACTGCGACGCGGCCAAAGAAACGCTGACCAAGGAAAAGGCAAATATGATCCGCGATAAGTTCCGCGACGCGAACCTGCCCGTCGTGGCGGTCTCTGCGTACACGAATTTTGTGCATAGCGATCCGCTGCAGCGTAAAAAAAATATGGACTATATCAAAAGCATGATGGAGCGTGCGCTCGACCTCGGCAGCCCGTATGTGGCGAGCGAGACAGGCACATACTGCAAAGACAGCGACTGGGTATGGGACGACAAAAATGCGACGGAGCAGGCGTATGAGCAGGCGTGCGAGGCCATCTATGAGCTGACAAAGTTCGGGCGCGAGGTAGGCGCGGCGTTTATCATGGAGAATTACGTGAACAACGTGATCGGCTCCATCGAGCAAATACAGCGTGTTTTTAAAGATGTGAACATGCCTAACTTAAAGCTGATATGCGACCCGACGAATTATTTTAACCAGGACAATATAAACGACGTGGATGGACAGCTTGAGCGTATTTTCAACGCGCTGGAGGATAAGATGGTGATTGCGCACGCAAAGGATATCAAGCTTGCGCAGGACACGGGCGAAAAGCACGCGGATATCGATGCGGATGAATCCCACAGCTTCCGGGGTTCCGGGGCGGTTGAGCTGCCGGCGGCGGGGCTCGGGGTTCTCAATTACGATCTGTATATGAAGCTGCTCGGCAAATTCCATCCGAATATCCCGCTCATCATCGAGCATTTGGACGAAGGGGATATCCCGCGTGCAAAGGGCTTTGTTGACGCTACCCTCAAGCGGCAGGGAGTATAAATGATCACAACCAATACATCTGGGGATAAGAAAAAGCGCGTAACCGGAAAGGCTGCGCGCTTTTTCGTTGCAATTTACCGCTTATGGCACAGGATCGCCAGGATGCTCTTCAGAGAAATATTTTCGGATAGCTTCGGCCCGCGGACTGTCCGCAGCAGGCACAAGCTCAGGCGTGCCGAGATAAAAGCCCTGCATGAAGTCAATCCCATAGGTGATCAGCTTCCGCATTTCCGCGGCTGTTTCAACGCCTTCGGCAATGGTGAGGATATTCCTGTTGTGCAGGTAGGCAAGCAGGTTTTCCAATAGCATCTGGCGGTTCTGGTCGGTATCGATGTTGCGTATGATCGACATATCGATCTTGACGTAATCCGGATGGATGGACAGCAAGGCGGAATCGTTACTGTAGCCTGCGCCGTAATCGTCGATCGCGACCTGCGCATTCCACTTTTTGACATAACGCAGCTTTTGCGCGGTAAAGGATTCATTCAGGTGTTCGCTTTCCATCAGCTCAAAAACGATACGGTCGAGCAAACCGCTGAATTCTTCACGGAAAGCGAGCAGGTCTTCTTCATCCAAAATCTGGCTGGGAAGGGTATTGATAAAAATCTTACGTTTGGCCGCGATATCGGGATATTTCGCAAAGGAACGCATCGAACTGAACAACGTCAGCTTTTCCACGCGGTGCAGCTGCACCTGGGAATGTGCGATGCGCAGGAGGTCGGCAGGCGTGACCAGCATCTGCGAAGTAGGGCGCATCAGCGCTTCGTAAGCAAAAATTTCGCCGTTCCTCGCATTGACGATGGGCTGGAACGCGTAATCGACGGATTCCTGCTCGAGGATCAGGTTCAGCTCCTCGTTGCCGTGCAGAAGAAAGGCGTCGCGGTTGTAAAGCGCCCGGTCAAATTCCGCCACGCGGCCTTTTCCTGTGTTTTTGACTGTATACATCGCAAAATCGGCATACTTGATCAAGTCGAAATAGTTGGCGGCATCGTCAGGGTACCATGCTACGCCCACGGAGGCGTGGATACGCGATTCCGCGGATCCCGGGAGACTGATCAGCGTGGTGTCCATATTCGTTTTGACGGTATTGATGATCCGGCGTATTTCGTCTTTGCTATCGTATCCGTAAAGGAAAATATAAAACTCATCCCCGGACATACGCGAAACGATGGCGTTGTTATGCATCATGAACTGTTTCAGTACGTCCGCCGTCTTGCGGATATAGGTGTCGCCGTAATCGTGCCCGTAGGTATCGTTGACATACTTAAGGTTGTCGAGATCCCAAAGCATGAAAGCCGCGGTCTTGATGTCGGTAGCATGCCGGAACAGGTCTTGCATATAGGCGTGGAAGGCGCGGCGGTTCAACAGGTTGGTCAGCAGGTCGTAATCCCGTTCATATTCGATCTTGCGCTTTTCGAGCGTTTCCTGCGTGATATCGGAAAGCACGCCGAGGGAGGCGCTTCCTTTATTGATCACCTTCAAGCGGAGCCAGCGCACATCGCCCGACCCCAAGACGATCTTATAAATGTAGGTATTGGGTTCTGCATTGCGCTCACGGTGGATCGCGAAGGTATCCATTTGCTTCCTGAACTCCGAAGCCGGCATATAATACGAATTCAGGTCGGATTCTGGAAGGCCGAACAGGGAGAAGAAACGCCCGGTGATCAGTACCTGGTTCGTCGCGGGGAAAAACTCAAAGGCGCCGATGGGAATATTGGCAGCCTGTATGATCTGCGATAATTTGGAAGCGGCCTCCGAAACGTCGTGGTTCAAAGTCTCCACGGCATCCGCAAGGCTGTCGATTTCCGTGATATGCGTTTTGGGAAATACCACGGGCAGCTGTGCGCTGGAATTGCGCATGATACCCACCAAAGACGAGATGGGGCGTGTCAGCTTGCGCCCGACGACGTTGATGCAGATCAGCCCGAACACGATGGCGGCGCCAAGCGAAATAAGCACCATCACAATCACCTGGAAGGAAGAATCAAGCAGGTAACGTCCCTCGATGAAGCCGGACAGTACCCACTGGTCCTGCTCGAAAGGGGTATTGGTATTGTAAAGGCGCAAAGGCTGCACGTTGGCGTAAACAGCGCTGGTGACGCGTTCGTTTTCCGCCAGCTCATATATCCCGTCGTAATCGCTTTTATCCACCAGCGTCGTTGTGGGGTCGCTGCCGATGAACTGTTTTGCCATGGGGCCGCTCGTGAGAACATTGGCCAATGTTCCGGAACCGGCAGTACCGATGCCCAGGAGGTAGGAACCTTTACCGTTCATGTTGATCTCCTCGTAGGGCAGCAGGGAAGCGATATAATCCGTTGAAATGCTTGTGCCGAGTACGCCGATCACCGTACCGTCCTTCGTACGGAGCGGCCGTGTATAAGAGATCACGTTCTGCGATGAATCTGGGGAAACCCGGTAGGGCAAGCTCCAGTACCCAAGGTCTTTGACGTCCACGTCAGGGTAATACATTCCAGCGTCGAATGCTTTGTAGTAGTAGGCGCTTTTCGGATCGCCCGGATCCAATGTAAAATCAGGGCTCCAGGTACTGTTGAGGGGGAAGCCCAGTTGCTTGGTGACGGAGGAAGGCGCATACTCAATGAGCAAATCCGAATTGTCTGCGGAATTGGTGGCAGGATCCATATCTATAAAATAGATGCCGGATTTTGTCGCGGAGCCGTCCTGCCCATTGAGGATCAAAAAGGTTCCGCTGACGCCACATTCCCGCAGCATGGAAACAAGGTCGTCCGTGACCGCGCCCAAAACCTGCGTTTCGTCCGCGCGCGTAAGCTGCGCGGGCGAAATACCTTTCTCCGTAAGGAGCGTATCGATTTTATCAGTAATGGTGTCCGCGAAATAATCCAGATTGGCCCAATGCTGCACCATTTCGTTTTGCAGGTAGTTTTTGCGGCTTAAGGTACGGCTTGCCAGGATATCAAAGGAATTGCTGTTTAAGTGGCGGATGGCGCCGCCGAATAAAAAGATGCACGCAAACAAGAGCGCCTGGATGACCATAATGATCAAAAGGGGAATCATGAATTTCCGGAAAATAGATTTTTCTTTGACCTTAACGGACATAGATACCTCTTGTGCCAGCGCTCTTTTGCCGGTTTATTTCTGGGTGTCGTTTAACTTTTGTTTCAGTTCATCAAGCCATGCCTTGAAATTGTCATCCGTATCGTAAACGGCGACGGCTTCCTGGCGTCCCATGCCGCCTACCATCGCGGTTTCGACCGCTTCACGGTCTGCCTTCGCTTTGTCTATGAGGGCGTATTCCAAGGCGTTACGTGCCGCAAGACCGTTTTCAAAGGCCGTGCTCGTATAAAGCTGGTCGTTGTTTACTTCTTCGATAGAAGTAAGGATGGAAGCCTCGAGCGGGGCGTTGCGCTCCTCCTCGCTGGAAGAGAACGCTTTCTTTATCAATTCCGCGTTGTTTGCTTCTTTTTTGACGGGAAGGTAACCGGAACCAACGGAAAAGTCGATGTTGCGCTGGGCATCGGTAAACCATTTCAAAAATTCGGAAGCGGCGTATTCGGTTTTTTCGTCTGATTTGGTGACGACCATGCCCGCGCCCTGCTGGATGCTGTAGCGGTCGGCCCCTTCAAAACAAGGGTTCTGCAGAACCGTACATTCGATCGGATAGCTTTCATCATCATTGATGGTGACCTCGGTCGGGAAATAGGCCGACCCGCTGGTGGAGCATATCAATGCGATCAAATCACCGGTTTTGGCGTCGTCCGAACGGAATTTTCCGTATGCGCCGAAATAGCCGTTGATGTAGGGAACATAATAGTTGTCCCAGATCTTGCGCAGTGCCGTTTCGTCCAAATTGAAGGTGGCGTTGCCGTCGTCGCCCACGTCAAAGACGGAGACGCCCTGCTGTTTCATCCCGCTGATGATATAGTTTGCGACAGCATCCCTGCCGAAAAACGCCTTGCCGTCGTCCGGCGTATCGGTTAAGCTGTCCGTCCATTCGTAATACTTTTCGGCTGTTGCTGTTACGCCTTCGATGGTAGAAAGGTCGTCTTGCGTAGCGCCGGTCGCCTGGGCAAATTTATCCCAGTCGGTCTGGTTGACCATCATCACTTCCGTAGATTTTGCGATAGGGAAGATTTTTAAGGATTTTTCCTTGTCGAACCGCCCTTCTTCTATATAAGAAGGGAAGTATGCATCAAGTTCTTCCTTGGTGAAGTAAGGGTCGAGATCGGCAACCAGCCCGAGCTGGTCGACCGCGTATGCGGTATCGGAATAGGCCGCGAAAATATCAGGGATCTCGTCGGCGCCTACTTTCTTATTGGAAGCGTCCACCACCTTGTTGAGCAGTTCGTCGATGCTGCCTTGGCTGAATGCCTCGACGATGATTCCCTTTTCAAGGCCGGCTGTTTCGTTGAATTCGGCGACAAGGTTATCAAAAGCGATTTTCTGCGGGCCATTATAGTAGTGCCATAATTCCAAAGTGACAGGATTGTCAGGATCGAGCTTCGAGGCAGTGCCGGCCGCCGAGCAGCCCGCCGCCAGAAATACAACCGCCAGTAAAGCGGCAATCAGCTTTAAGAAAGGTTTAAGCTTATTCAATTTGATTTCCCCCAAAATTTTGTTCCTTTTATAATAGCATACCTGATAGGAAAAGTACATATTTATAGAACGTCTTCAAGAAAGAAAAAAGAAGTGAGAAAGTTTGCAAATGAGGGTTTACAACGAAGGGGGGCTATGATATTATAATACACGGAAAAAAGATTTCCTGAAGTGTGCGTAATGCTTTGTATTTTAAACCCACATTCTAAATCCGGGAATCCAGCGTCTTTTCAGCGGTGAGCACGTCTGCTGCGCGCAGGAAGCCTAAAGCTGGGAGCAGGATACCCACCTGCCGAGAGGCGGGTGTTAGGATTCAAAGCGTACGGCACTTTGGGTCATATTTTATAGATAGCCGAATGGTGTAACGGTAACACTAACGACTCTGACTCGTTCATTTAAGGTTCGAATCCTTATTCGGCTGCCACAAGCCCTTGCCTTTATGGCATGGGCTTTTTTTATTTGCAAAAATGCGGCGGATTCACTATACTGGATAAGGGAAATTTACGACAGGAGAAAGAAATGGGCAACAATTTTTTAGAAGGTTACGATGCGGTTATTTTTGATTTGGACGGTGTGATCATCAACAGCGAGCCGATCCATATGGACATCCTGAACGATATGGTAAGGCCGTATGGCGGCGAGCTTGAGACCTGGGACTACAATGAGAATTTTGTAGGAAAATGCGAACAGGACTGCTGGGGAGAGATCAAACGCCGGTACCAGATACCGTATTCGGTAGAAGAACTGATCGAGCGTTATGTGGACGGGATATCCCGCTATTTTGAAACGACGCAAAACCCGCCGGTGCTGCCGGGGGTAAGGGAACTGGTTGGCATGATCAGTGCAAAAAAAAGGAAGCTGGCGGTCGCTTCTTCCTCGTCAAAAAAGAATATCATGCTGTCTTTGAAAAGCGCAGGCATCCGGGACTACTTCGATGCGCTCGCGAGCGCGGAGGATGCGGGGCGGGGTAAACCGGCGCCGGACGTTTACCTGAACGCCTGCGAGGCGCTTGAGGTACAGCCGCATAAGGGCATTGCGATTGAGGATTCCGCCGCAGGCGTAAAGGCGGCGAAAGCGGCGGGGCTGTATGCGATCGGTCTTAAGAATCCGGATTCCGGCGAGCAGGACTTGTCCCTTGCGGACAGGGTGGTCGGTTCATTGGAAGAACTGCTGCAGTGAAGGAGAAAAGGCGTATGGGTGCAAGGGTATTGGTGATCGGGGGAAGCTATTTTATCGGCCGCGTGTTTTCCATCCTGGCGGCGCGTGAAACGGATTTTGAATTGTGCGTATTGAATCGCGGGCGTTTTCCGCTCAAAAATGGGAAAATCAGGGAAATCCGCGCAGACCGGCACGATGCGCAGGGGATGCGCGATGCCCTTGCGGGCGAGGTGCCCTTTGATGCGGTCATTGATTTTTGCGCGTACGATCCGGGGGATGTCCGCAGTGCGGTGCAAAGCCTGCCGGTCGGGACAAAGCAATACATCTACATCAGCAGCTGCAGCGTGTTTGCGCCGTCTGCGGGCGCTCCGAAAAAGGAGGACGCGCCGCAGATCACAGAGCAGGGGCAATATCCCGGCGCGGAATATGCGTACGGCAAGATGCTGCTGGAAAAAGAATTGAAGGCAGTGTGTACAGGAAGCGGGATAGCGTACACTATCCTGCGTCCTGCTTTTGTGTACGGGCCCTTCAACTATGCGCCGCGTGAGTCGTATTATTTTGAATTGATGGAAAAGGATCGGGAGATCCCGTTCCCTGTGGATTCACACTGTGCATTTTCCTTCGTCTATGTAAAGGATATCGCGCGTATCCTGATGGGGTGCGCGGCGAACCCGGCTGTATACGGGCAAACGTATAACCTTGCCGGGCCGGAGCGTGTCTCGTATCAAAGCCTGACGGAGCTGTTGGGGGCTTTGGCAGGCCGGCCCCTCAAGAGAAGGAACGTCACGGTGGAGGAAGTTTACCGCGAGAATATCCCTCTGCCGTTCCCGCTCGATGCCGACGAGCTCTACGACGGGAACAAAATCAGCGAAGCGATTGGGTTTAGATATACGCCGTTTGATACGGGGCTTGCCGAAACGTACCAGACCTTCCTTAGGTCGCGCTAAAATTTTGCGCCGCAGGTTGCGGAAACAGCACTTATTTGATAAAATATATTGGTTAAGTTTTGAATAGGTTTCAGGGAGGCGGATGTATGTCTGAATTGATGAAGATAACGATTGGGGATTTGCTCACAAAACAGGCGGAGCGCTATCCGGATCATGAAGCGGTGGTGGCGCCATATTTGGGAATCCGCTATACCTATAAGGAGTTCGACGAGCTGACCGACAGGGTCGCGCGCGGCTTTATGGGCATGGGGATCGAAAAAGACGATAAGGTCTCGATCTGGGCGAGCAATTACCCGGAATGGATCATTACACAGTTTGCGACCGCCAAGATGGGGGCGGTCATGGTCACGGTCAATACGAATTACAAGCAGTTTGAGCTTGAGTACCTCTTAAAGCAGAGCGATACTAAGGCGCTCATTATGATGCAGGGGGTAAGGGACAACAATTATGTCGACCATATTTACGGCCTGTGCCCGGAACTTAAGGAATGTAAGCCGGGCGAGCTTAAGTCGGAAAGGCTGCCTTGTTTGAAAAATGTGATCTTTCTCGACAAAGAGGACAAGCCGGGCATGTTCGCCTGGGGCGATCTGTTTGAATTCGCAGAGAAGGTGAGCCCGGAAGAGCTTGCGCAGCGCAAAAGCGAACTGGACATCCACGACGTGATTAACATGCAGTATACGTCGGGTACGACAGGGTTTCCCAAGGGCGTCATGCTGACGCACTACAACCTCGTCAACAACGGGATGGCGATCGGCGACTGCATGAAATTTACGCCCAACGATATCCTGTGTATCAATGTGCCGCTGTTCCATTGCTTCGGATGCGTGCTCGGCGTTATGGCCTCGTATACGCATGCCGCGACGATGGTGCTGATCGACCACTTTAACCCGGTCAAGGTCATGAACGCGATCCAGACGGAAAAATGTACCGCGGTGCATGGCGTGCCGACGATGTTCATTTCCATGCTCGACCATCCGGATTTTGAAAAATACGACTTTTCCACGCTGCGTACGGGCATCATGGCAGGTTCGCCGTGCCCCATCGAATTTATGAAGCGCGCGATGACCGATATGAATATGAGCGAGATCACCATCACATACGGACAGACGGAGTCTTCTCCCGCCATCACGATGACGACGACGACGGATCCGATCGAAGTGCGCGTGGCGACGGTAGGGAAGAAAATACCGGGCGTAGAGGCGAAGATCGTCGACCCGGAAACGGGCGAGGACGCGCCGTTTGACGTGCAGGGAGAGATCGTGGCCCGCGGATATAATATCATGAAAGGCTATTATAAAATGCCGGAGGCGACGGCGCAGGCGATCGATAAAGACGGATGGCTGCATACGGGCGACCTCGGTACGATGGACAAGGACGGGTACTTCAAGATCACCGGGCGCCTAAAGGATATGATCATCCGCGGCGGCGAAAACATTTACCCGCGCGAAATCGAGGAATTTTTATACACAAATCCCAAGGTGCGCGACGTGCAGGTGATCGGCGTGCCGGACAAGCGCTACGGGGAAGAGGTGCTTGCCTGCGTCATTCTAAAAGACGGCGAAACGGCGACGGAAGAAGAGATGGTCGATTTCGTCAAGAACGGCCTTTCCCGTTTCAAAGCGCCGCGTTATATCCGCTTTGTGGACAGCTTCCCAATGACGGCAAGCGGCAAGATACAAAAGTATAAAATGCGCGAGTGGGCGATCGAAGAATTGGATTTGAAGGATGCGGCAAAGATCGAAACCGCATAACGTGGCATAGCAAAAATGATTGATAACATTGCAATACATAATTTGTTCGGCATAGAAGGGCTCAATATTGCCTGGTACGGCATCATCATCGCCTGCGGGATCGTTGCGGGTGTGGCGCTCGCCATATTTGAAGCAAAGCGCAGGGGCTATACCGCGGAGTTATTGATCGATTTTATGATTTTGGCGCTGCCTCTTTCCATTGTCGGCGCGCGCATCTATTATGTGGCGTTTGAATGGGAATATTTTTCCCAGCACCCGGAGCAGATCGTTGCGGTCTGGCAAGGGGGCATTGCGATCTACGGTGCGATCATCGGCGGCATCGTTGCCGCGCTGATCCTTTCTAAATGGAAAAAATTTCCGCTGGGACGCTTGCTTGATGTGTGCGCGCCCGGGCTTATTTTAGGGCAGGCCATCGGACGGTGGGGGAATTTTGTCAACCAGGAAGCGTTCGGCAATGTGGTCACCGATCCCAACCTCCAGTTTTTCCCGTACGCGGTGTATATCCAGGAGCGCTGGACGGGAACGGAAATGATCGTCAACCAATGGGTGCAGGCGACTTTCTTTTACGAGAGCATGTGGGACTTAGGCGTTCTTGCGTTATTACTCATCTATGCGCGGCGTGCAAAGCATGACGGCAATGTGTTCGCCATGTACCTGATCGGCTATGGGATCGGCCGTTTCTGGATCGAAGGCATCCGCATTTCCACGCTGCAGCTGTGGCCGGGCATGCCCGTTTCGCAGTTCTTATCCATAGTCCTGATCGCGATCGGTGCGGTCTATATCCTTGCAATGAGGAAGCGCAATAAGCCGAATGTCCTGTATGAAGGGCAGTATTGCCAGGATTTCAAGAAAAAGGAAGCATAGACAAATGTAGCCGGGCGGGATTTTCCGCCCTTAAATTTTATCTTCATGAGGTGTGTACCATGAGAAATTTGACCATGATGACGGATCTTTACCAGCTTACAATGATGTACGGTTATTTCAAGGCAGGAAAGCACAGGGATAAAGCGGTCTACGACCTGTTTTTCCGCCGCCAGGGAGACGAAACCAATTATGCGGTATGCGCGGGACTGGAACAGGTGATCGAGCTGATCAACAATATCTCCTTTGCACAAGAAGATATCTCTTACCTGCGGTCGCTAAACCTGTTCGGGGAGGATTTCCTGGAGTTTTTGAAAGATTTCCGCTTCACAGGAGAGATCATGGCGATCCCCGAAGGGACGGTCGTGTTTCCCATGGAACCGCTTCTGCGGGTATGCGCCCCCATCTGTGAGGCGCAGCTCATCGAAACGGCGCTTTTAAATATCGTCAACCACCAGACGCTGATCGCGACCAAGGCGAGCCGCGTCGTTTATGCGGCGCAGGGCGATCCCGTGCTGGAGTTCGGCCTGCGGCGGGCGCAAGGCCCGGATGCGGGGATATACGGTGCGCGTGCGGCGCTCATCGGGGGCTGCAGTTCTACCTCAAACGTCCTGACGGCGCAGATGTTCGGCGCAACGGCGGCAGGTACGCATGCGCACAGCTGGGTGATGAGCTTCCCGGACGAGCTGACAGCCTTCCGCGCCTATGCGGAAACGTTCCCGCAGAATTGCATGCTGCTGGTGGACACCTATGATACGTTGAAAAGCGGCGTACCCAATGCGATACAGGCTTTCCGCGAGCTGCAGGAAAAAGGCTATGAGCCGGTGGGGATCCGCCTGGATTCCGGCGACCTCGCATACCTTTCCAAGCAGGCGCGCAAGATGCTGGACGCGGCGGGCTTCGCACAGGCGCGCATTTTTGCTTCGGGCGACCTGGACGAATACACGATCGCCGACCTAAAGCAGCAGGGGGCGAAAATCGATGTGTGGGGCGTGGGCACCAAGATGATCACCGGGCACGACCATCCGGCGCTGGGCGGCGTGTATAAGCTGAGCGCGGCGGAAACGCCCGGCGGGGAAATGACGCCTAAGCTGAAGATCAGCGAGAACGTCTGGAAGATCACCAATCCGGGAATCAAAAAAGTCGTGCGTATCTATGGAAAATCAGACGGCATGGCGATCGCCGACCTGATCATGCTTGCGGATGAAGCGATCGACGAAAGCAAACCGCTGACTATTTTTGATCCGCTGGAAACATGGAAAAAAATGACGCTCACCGATTTTACGATCCGCGAGCTGTTTGTGCCGGTATTTGAGGACGGCAAGCAGGTCTATACCTCGCCCTCCTTAAAGGAGATACAGGAATACGCGCGCGCCGACATGGCAACCTTCTGGGACGAATTCAAGCGCATCAAGCGTCCGCACCTGTACAAGGTGGACCTTTCCGACGGGCTTTATAACCTGAAGAAAAAGCTGCTGAATAAGTGATGGCGGCGGTCGGGGCAGGACGGCGGCAAAGGATGGAATAGAAAACGTGAAAAGCCGGGCATCAGCGAATATCCGGCTTTTTTTGTCCTTGTAAAACAAAAGCAACGCCTTATAAAAAAGCGCCGCCTCTGCATAATTGGTCCCCACCAATATAACAATGTGATATTGTTATTTTAGCAAAAAATGGAAGAAAAAGCAACCAGCAGTCCAAAGCACTGAAAAAATGAAAGACAATATTTTCCAAATTGCAAAAAATACTGATTTCAGGTCGAAAAATAAGAAAAAATAGCTTGTTTTTGAATTTTAATGATGATATAATGTCATCCATAAGGTGTATTTACCAAAAAATAATTTGGAGGTCAAACTATGTCGTACGTTGAAAGAGTTTTAGACAGCGTGAAAAAGAAAGACGCGGGCCAGGCGGAGTTCATCCAGGCGGTCAGCGAAGTACTTCCGGCGCTTGAACCAGTGCTGGCAAAGCATCCTGAATATGAGAAGGCGAGCCTTTTGGAGCGTTTGGTGGAACCGGAACGCGTCATCATGTTCCGTGTGCCGTGGGTGGACGATAAGGGCAATGTGCACGTGAACCGCGGGATGCGTGTGGAATACAACAGCGCGCTCGGGCCGTATAAAGGCGGGCTGCGCCTCCATCCTTCCGTAAATCTTGGGATCATTAAATTCCTGGGCTTTGAGCAAGTACTCAAAAACAGCCTCACGGGAACACCGATCGGCGGCGGCAAAGGCGGCAGCGATTTTGACCCCAAAGGAAAGAGCGACAATGAGATCATGAGCTTCTGCCAGTCGTTCATGTCGGAGCTTTACCGCCATATCGGCGCGGATACGGACGTTCCGGCCGGGGACATCGGCGTGGGCGCACGAGAGATCGGTTTCATGTTCGGTATGTACAAAAAGCTCAAAAACCGCTACGAGGGCGTGCTCACGGGCAAAGGACTCGAATACGGCGGCAGCCTCGCTCGCAAGGAAGCGACAGGTTACGGCCTTATTTACTTTATGAAGGAAGCGATCGAAGCAAAGGGCAAATCCTTCAAGGATGCGACGGTCGTCATTTCCGGTTCAGGCAACGTTGCGATCTATGCGACGGAAAAAGCACAGCAGTATGGCGCAAAGGTCGTTGCGCTCTCCGATTCCAACGGTTATGTTTATGACCCGGACGGTATCAAGCTGGATATCGTAAAAGAGATCAAGGAAGTCAAACGCGGCAGGATCAAAGAATATGCAGATGCAGTCAAGGGCGCGACCTATACGGAAGGATGCAAAAACATCTGGACGGTAAAATGTGATATCGCCCTGCCGTGCGCAACGCAGAACGAGCTTGACGAGCAGAGCGCAAAGACGCTCGTCGAAAACGGCGTATATGCGGTGGGGGAAGGCGCGAACATGCCCACGACGATCGAGGGGACGAATGTGTTCCAGGATGCCGGCGTGCTCTTTGCGCCCGGTAAAGCGGCGAATGCCGGCGGCGTAGCGACGTCTGCGCTTGAAATGACCCAAAACAGCATGCGCCTTCCGTGGACGTTCGAGGAAGTGGACGAAAAGCTGCACCAGATCATGATCAACATTTACAAGAGCTGCTATGCCGCGGCAAAGGAATACGGTTACGAGGATAACCTCGTGGTCGGCGCAAATATCGCGGGGTTTGAGAAAGTGGCCAAGGCAATGATGGCGCAAGGCGTTGTCTGAGCGTTTTTTAAACGGGAAAACATGCAAAAAATGCGGGGAAAGATCAATTTCTCCGCATTTTTCGTTTCATGAAAAAGAGTCTTGTTTATATTTAATACTGGGAGTAATATGGAAATATCATAACAGCAATTCAGTAATGGAGGTATGAGAGGTTGGAGATTCAGGTAAGATATGATGACCAGGCAAGGGAGATCAAGGTAGGGCTTGACGGCGATCTTGATCTTAACAGCGTCAATGATTTCAAAATGCGCATGGACGAAAGCATCGAGGAGTACAAGTCGGGCGTAAGCATCGACTGTTCGGCGCTGCGGTATATCGATTCCACAGGGCTTGGCGTTTTGGTGAGTATTTTGAAGAAGGTGAAGGAATACGGCGGGACAATGAAGATATTGCAGCTTAAGCCATATTTATTCAAGATATTTGATGTAACGGGACTGACTAAAGTATTTGAGATAGAGGTGGCTTAAAGATGGCTGAGATCATTGAAATGCGGTTTCCCGCAAAACGGGAATACATCAAGGCAATCCGGCTTGCGGTTTCCGGTATTGCGTGCAATATCGAATATACCGTTGACGAAATTGAAGATTTAAAAACATGTGTTGCGGAATCGTGCATCCTGTTTTTGTGCGGACAGACCTGCGAGGGGATCGAGATCGGGATCGAGTGTACTGACAGCATCAGCATCAGGGTGAAGGGCCTCGAAATCAGTCCGGTATGTGAAGAGTGCGAGGATTGTACAGGCTTCAACGAAGAGATCAGCAGGCTGATGATCCAGTCCCTCGGTGAGGAAGCCCGGTTTGTGGAGCGGGATGGCATGCTTCATGAGATCGCCTTCAAAAAGTCTCCGGCGGTGTGAAGATTTGCAAGTAGAAACGAGGGACTGTAAAGTGACGGATTATGCGGCAATGGACAGCGATAGGCTGTTTGAATTGTATATTGAGACCCATGATGTTGACATCAGGAATATCTTGATCGAGCGTTTTTTGTATATCGCCGAGATCGCAGCAAAGAAATTTGCGGGCCGGGGCGTCGACTACGAAGACCTGTTCCAGGTGGCGAGCCTTGCGCTTGTAAAAGCGATCGAACGGTTCGAGCCGGAACGGGGGATCAAGTTTTCGAGCTATGCCACGCCTTCGCTGATCGGTGAGATCAAGAATTATTTCCGCGATTCTTCACGCGTCATGCGTTTGCCGCGGCGGGATACGGAGCAGCTCAAAAAGATCAAGCTTTATGTACAGGAATATATGGCGCAGCATGGACTGAAGCCGTCGCCTAAAAAGATCGCCGAACACCTGGATCTTTCGGTGGAGCGCGTGCTGGAAGTCTTGGAAATGCAGCAGGCAGATAATGTGCTTTCCCTGGACAGCGCGCTCGCGGACAGCGAGAATTTTTCGCTGGGGAATGTATTGGGACAGGATGACGCAAGCTTTGAACATATCGAAAACCACGATTTTATCAATTATTGTATGAGCCTCTTAAATGATACGGAGAAAAAGATCATTGAACAGAGGTATCTAGGCAACAAGACCCAAAAGCAGGTGGCGGATATGTTGAATGATTCACAGATGCAGGTCTCGCGTATGGAGCGTAAGATTCTGGGTAAGCTGGCTGCGGTATATAAGAAATAGCGTATATTAAGAAAACTTAATGTACGGATACGTTTTGGGATACAGCCGGTGGTTACATATAATGTAAGGACATACAGGATATAGTAGTGTCCGGCGGTTTGGTATATGGTCAGAGGGAAGCAAAAGTGCGGATAAAAAAATTATTGAGCAGTTTTACAGAGCTCAACGACACAATAGAATGTATTATAAACGGCGTAGAGCAGGAAGTACAGCTTGACGACGAGCAGGAATACCGGATCAGGCTCGTATTGAATGAGCTGGTCATGAATATTTTCAAATATTCCGACGCGGATAGTGTCAACGTATACGCGGACTATTGTGATATGCAGCTTAAGATCCGGCTGGAAGACAATGGCAGCGGGTTTGAAAGCAAAAAAGTCATGGAACGCAACGTGAAAAACGAGAACCTCCTGATGTGTGAAAGCGGCAGGGGTGTTTTTTTAGTAAAGGTGATGGCGGACAGCCTGAGCTACAGCGAGATCGGCAATGCAGTGGCGGTCACCTTAAAGCTGGGCTGAGTGTGATCTGGAACTTGTATACAATAAGATAAATGTGGTATAATTGCAGGAAAGTGTCAACAAGATGTAGAATATATCGTTTGACAGTACGGCTAGGGAAAGGTTGCTTATGGCGGTAAAAAGAAGACCTCCTGCAAGGCGCGCAAGGCGAATCAATCCAAAATTCTACGTGTTTCTGGGCATCGTCGCAGCTGCGGTGATCGCTGTTGTTTTTTTTATCACCAATACGAATACGGCGCTGGTGGAACAAGGGGAGATCATGTTTGAAAGGGCGCTTCCTGTCGTTGTGGTGCGTGATGAGCAGGTCGTTTCCGCGCAGAATTACGGAAAGCCCAATTACCTGGTGCAGGAAGGCGAGCGCGTGGAAGCGGATGCCGATGTGGCCGAGGTCTATAAGGGCGGCTATAACGACAAGGTGATCACCGAACTTTTGGAGATACAGGCAAAGATCGAGGAATACCAGGAGAACCTGATCAGCACTGACGAGCAGCTGCTTTCGTATAACAGCCAGATCGCACAAAAGGCTGCTGATATGCGACAGATCGTGAACGGTGAGATGGAAGGCGATGTGGTAACGGCGGAAGGCGAATTGAAATCGCTGATGGCGCAAAAGCAGCAGTACCTGCGCGATACGGTGACGGCCGATGCGACGCTCAATGATTTTTACAGCAAGGAAACGGAGCTGCAGGGACGCGTCAACGAATGGAAGGAAGCAGTCAAAGCACCGGAGGCCGGAGTGGTCAGCTTTTATTTTGACGGTGCGGAAACATTGCTCAATGCGGATAATATCTCAACGATCACATCCGCGGATGTCGATGAGATATTGAACGGCGGGGCGGATGAAGGCCGGAATACGTCAACGGACGACGCGGCGGAAAAACCGCTGTTCCGCCTGGTCAACAACTACCAGTGGTTTTTGGTGACGCAGTCGGATACCGAGATACCGGAATTTGCGCAGGGCAATGTATTCTCGATCGCCTTTGACGATTACCTCGACAAGCCCTATTCGGGCACGGTCGTGGGCACGGTCAAGGAAGAGGACGGTTACATTTATGCCCTGGAGATCACGGACGATATTGGCCAGCTGCTGAACGCGCGCAGGACGGACGCCAAGGCGTTTGCCAAATTTGAAGGTATGAAGGTGCCTGAAAAGGCCATACAGGAACAGGACGGGGTAACAGGGGTCACGGTCGTTGCGGGCAATGACAAGACCTTCGTCCCTGTAAACGTGAGAATTATCAAGGATGGAAGTGCGATTATAGAACCGGCAGAGGCAAACAGCATCCTGACCGTCAACCAGCACGTAGAGGTGTAGGAAATGGATTTAGCGGAAAATATAAAAAACGTACAGGAAAAGATAGCGGATTATGCGGGCCGGGCGGGCGTACCGGCGGAAGGGATACGGCTGGTCGCGGTATCCAAAACGGTAGACGCGGACGTGGTAAGGCAGGCATACGGGCTGGGGCTTGATACCTTTGGCGAAAATCGCGTGCAGGAGTTCCTGCGGAAGAGCGAAGCGCTGCCAAAAGATATTAAATGGAATTTAATTGGACAGTTGCAAACAAACAAGGTTAAGTATATAATTGATAATGGAGTAGATTTAGTACACTCCTTGGACAGGCTCCCGCTCGCACAGGAGCTGCAAAAGGAATGCGTCAAAAAAGATGCTTTTATTGATGCATTAGTACAGGTAAACATCGCAAAGGAAGAAACCAAATCCGGGCTTTATTTAGAAGAGGTCGAAGACTTTTTTGAGCAGGCCGGGGGTTTTGACAGGATACGCTTCCGCGGTTTTATGACCATTGCTCCATACACGGACGACCGTGCTTACCTGCGAAAAATATTTGCGCAAGCAAAGGCGCTTTATGATCACTGGAAGCCGCATTTCAAAGGGTTTGATTATCTTTCCATGGGGATGTCGGGCGATTATGGCGAGGCGATCCTTGAAGGCGCAAACATGGTGCGTGTCGGTTCCGCAATATTTGGCGAAAGAATCTATAAATAAACGCTGGGAGGCTTTGATTCATGGGAAAAATGGGCGATAAATTACTATCCTTCATAGGGCTTGAACCGACAGACGAGGAAGTAGACGACCGTTATTATGATGAACAGGATGATTTGCAAGACGATATGATGGGTTTTCCTGAAGACGACTTTGTACCGCCTGTTGAAGAAAAGAAAGTCAAAAAAAGAGGAGAGACAGCAAAAGTGGTTGGGATTCCTGATACGAGCAAAGTCAGGGTGTTGATCTATAAGCCGGTTTCGTATGAAGATACGCAGAGCATTATCGACCACCTGAAGGAGAAAAAACCGATTATCGTCAATTTGGACGAGTTGGATACGGATGTCGCGCAGCGCATCCTCGATTTTGTCAGCGGGGCGGTATATGCCCTAAACGGCAACATCAGGAAGGCTGCCCGGAATATCTTTGTGGTCGCGCCTTACAACGTAGACGTATCGACAAATACGGCGGAAGCGGCGACAGATGAATTCGGCTTCAGCTATCTGGAACGTGAATAACGATAAAACGAGCGGGGGGAACGCCTGATGAATATAACGCCGAAAGATATTCTGGAAAAAGAATTTGGAAAAAAATTCAATGGATACGATCCGGAACAGGTTGATGAATTCCTGGACGAGGTGATCAAACAGTTTGAATCCCTGATGGAGGAAAACGAGAACATTATCGCAAAGAACGAGGAAATGAAGTCTGAGATCGCGCGATTGAAGCAGAAAACGGATAAGCTGGATAATATCGAAGACAAGCTGATGTCTACCGTAATTACGGCGCAGCGCAACGCGACGATGTATATCGAACGTGCGGAGATGCAGGCGCAGAAGATAATGGATATTGCGAACCAGAATGCAAAAACAGTGATCGAAAGCACGCAGCTGAGGATGGAAGCGGCTAAACAGGAACTGAAAAAATACGAAAAGCAGATTACTGATTATAAAAAACGTTTCCGGATGTTTTTGGAAGACCAGATGTCCTATGCGGAAACAAAGCTGGACGACGAAGCCCTGGTGGGGCACCAGGCGGCGGAGATCAGCCAGTCGATCAGCAACCTCACAAACCAGATGGCGGACCTTGATACGTCGTCCGTGCGTGAGTCCATCCACTTAAACGAGATCTTAAAGCAGTCCAAGGAGGACACGGTGAACGATTTCCGCAAGAGCACGGCAGATTTGCAGGATATCGTAAACGAGATCATCGACGACTGACCAAAAAAAAATGATAAATACCGCCCGTTTTTGCGGCGGTATTTTTTTTCGCCTTTGAATATGATATAATACGACGTAGATTTGCGAACGGAGAAATGGTAATGATTTATGTGTTGTTGATTGCCGCGATCGTAGCGGGAGACCAGGTCGTAAAGATGGTTGTGGCCTCCACCATGGCGGTAGGCCAGTCCTTTCCCCTAATCCCGGGGTTTGCCAATATCACCTATATGCAAAATACGGGTGCAGCCTTCAGCTTGTTTTCGGACGCTACCTGGGTGCTCGCCCTTTTGTCGGGCGTGATGGCGGTGGTCGTGATCTGCATTTTATTCAAATATAAAAAGAAATTCAAATCCAACTTGTTCAACCTGGCGATGGCCTTCATCGCGGGCGGCGCGATCGGCAACCTGATCGACCGCGTGGCGCATGGATATGTGATCGATATGCTGGAATTCGATTTTGTCAACTTCGCGATCTTCAACGTGGCGGATTCCTTTGTCTGCATCGGCGCGGTCATGCTGGGTATCTTCGTGATATGGTTCTGGGACAAACATAAAAAGGCGGAGAAGGCAGATGACGGACAGTCATAAGGTCATTGCCGGGGAGCCTTGCGCGCGGCTTGATTCTTTTCTTGCAGGGGCATTTCCGCAATATACACGTTCCTACTTAAAGCAGCTGATCATGGACGGCGGTGTCTTGCTGAATGAAAAACCGGCGAAAGCAAGCATGAAGGTAAAGGCCGGGGACGAAATTGTGCTCGACGTACCAAGGCGGCAGGCAACCGATATCCTGCCGGAAGATATTCCGCTTACGATCGTCTACCAGGATGAGGACATCGCGGTGGTCAACAAAGCGCAGGGCATGGTGACGCATCCTGCACCGGGCAACTACACGGGAACGCTTGTCAACGCCCTTTTATACCAGCTGGAAGATTTATCAGGCATCAATGGGGAGCTCCGGCCGGGTATTGTGCACAGGTTGGACAAGGATACCTCCGGGCTTTTGGTGGTGGCAAAAAACGACGAAGCACACAAATCCTTGAGCACGCAGATCGAAGAAAAAACAGCCAGCCGCGTTTATCAGGCGCTTGTGTACGGCAATATCAAGGCCGATGAGGGCGTGATCACGACGCAGATCGGACGCGACCCGCGCGACCGGAAGAAAATGGCGGTACTGCGCAGCGGCGGGCGCGAAGCGGTCACGCAGTACAAGGTGCTTGCGCGCTACGAAGGATATACACTGGTGGAATGCACGCTCAAAACGGGGCGGACACACCAGATACGCGTCCACTTAAAGCATCTTGGTTTTCCTGTGGTGGGCGACCCCGTCTACACAAAAAAGAAAGACAAGTTCGGCCTGCGCGGGCAGCTGCTGCACGCCTGCAAGCTGGGGCTTACCCATCCGCGGACGGGGGAACGGATGGAGTTTTCGGCTCCCCTCCCGGATTATTTTGAAAATGTACTTCGTTCGCTCAAAAAAATATGAAAAACGCATTGAATCCCCGGGTGTGATTTGATATACTGGTACAGGAGAAAATAAAACCTTTAAACTGGTCCGTTGAGAGGCCGTAAGGTGTACATAAGAAATGCTTTTTGTGTGCCTTGCTGCGTCTTGAATCAAGATGTGACAAGGTATTTTTATGGGAGTTTCAGGATGGAAAGCGTAAAGAAAACAACGATCATGGACAAGGAAACGATGCAGCGCACCTTAAAGCGCATCGCACACCAGATCATTGAAAATACGGACGGTGCGGACGGCCTGTATATGATCGGCATCCAGCGCCGCGGCGTTACCATTGCAAAGCGTATCGCTTCGTATATCAAAGAGTTTGAAGGGGTGGATATCCCTTTGGGGACGCTCGATATCACGTTTTACAGGGACGACCTCTCAAAGGATTCGGAGCAGCCGGTCGTGGGCGCGACGCACATCGATTTTGATGTTACGGATAAAAAGATCGTGCTGGTGGACGATGTGCTCTATACGGGACGTACGGCGCGCGCGGCGATGGACGCGATTATGGACATGGGACGCCCGAACTGCATCAAATTTGCGGTGCTTGTGGATCGCGGACACCGTGAATTGCCCATCCGCGCAGACTTTGTGGGGAAAAACGTACCGACGGCGACGCATGAGATCGTTTCCGTCAAAGTAGATGAATTCGACGGCGGGGAAAGCGTCGACATTTGCGACTCGAAAACAGGTATGTGAGCCTTATTCATGGATTGGATAAGGCTTTTGCATATATGGAATCATTATATATGAATTGGGAGGTATCATAATGGACAAAACAATCCAGCAACAACAGCAAGGATGGGGCAAAAAAGCGATCCTTGGCTTCCAGCACCTGTTCGCGATGTTTGGCGCGACGGTACTGGTGCCGCTTCTTACCGGCCTGAATCCTGCGGTGGCGATTTGCTGCGCGGGTATCGGCACGCTTATTTTCCACCTGATCACCAAAGGCAAGGTGCCGGTGTTCCTCGGCTCCAGCTTTGCCTTTATCGGTGTTATCATCATCGTGGCGACGCAAATCAGCGGCGTCGACCCGTCGGTGGAAGGCTTCCTTGCTTCGCCGGCTTACCAGGCGGCGCTGCCGTACGTGGCGATCGGCATCATTTCGGCAGGCGCATTGTACCTGATCCTTGCCCTCGTCGTGAAGCTGATCGGCGTCAAGCGGGTAATGGCGGTGTTCCCGCCGGTGGTGACCGGCCCGATGATCATGGTCATCGGCCTGACGCTCGCGCCTACGGCTTTTAACAACATCGTGACGGCCCCCGCGGCAGAGGGGATCCCGGATCTTTTGTGGATGCGCTGGGTGATCGCGCTGATCGTGGTTGCGACGATGGTCGTCATCTCCATCTTTGCCAAAGGCTTTTTCAAGCTGGTGCCCATCATCATTGCGATCGCGGTCGGGTATGTGAGCGCTGCCCTGATGGGACAGGTCGACTTTTCGGGTTTCCAGAACGGTGCGAACCTCGGCTTCCAGGTGCCGCAGTTCAATCTTTTCTTCACACATGAACTGGATCCCTCCAAAGTGGTTACCGCCATTGCCATCATCGGGCCAACGGCGATCGTCACCTTCATGGAGCACATCGGCGATATCACGACGAACGGCGCCGTGGTCGGCAAGAATTTCATCGAAGACCCGGGCCTGCACAGGACGCTGATGGGCGACGGTATCGCTACGATGGTCGCCGGCCTTCTGGGCGGCCCTGCGAACACGACATACGGTGAAAACACAGGCGTGCTCGCGGTTACCAAAAACTATAACCCGGCAACGCTGCGTATCGCTGCGGTCTTTGCCATCATCATCAGTTTCTTCGGCGTATTCACGGCGTTCCTCGGTTCCATTCCGGGCGCGGTCATGGGCGGCGTATCCATCATGCTCTTCGGTATGATCGCAACGATAGGCCTGCGGACGCTGGCGGAAGCAAAGCTTGACTTTTCGCACAGCCGCAACCTGATCATCGTATCGCTGATGCTGGTGATCGGCCTTGGGCTTTCGGGCGGCATCCAGTTTTCGGAGTCGTTCACGCTGTCCAACATTTTCTTGAGCGCGCTGGTGGGGATCATCCTAAACGCGGTGTTGCCCAAAAACATTTAACGGTGCTGCGGGCGGGGCCGCAGGCTCCGCCCGGCATCATAAAACAGGAGAAATATGACTTTATTAATCAAAAATGTAACGATATGCAACGCAGACAATGTGGAAGAGGACGCCGATATATTGATAGAAGGCGGCATGATCGGCAAGACGGGTAAAAATATACAGGCAGGAGCCGACCGTGTGGTTGACGGACAGGGGCTTCACGCTTTCCCGGGGTTTCTTGATTTGCATGCGCATTTGCGCGACCCGGGATTCACACATAAGGAAGATATCGTTTCCGGCACAAAGGCGGCTGCGGCAGGCGGGTATACCGCCATATGCTGTATGCCCAATACAAAACCGGTCGCAGACAGTGTGGAAACGGTTCGCTATATGATCGAAAAAGCGCATGGGGCAGGATTTTGTGAGGTTCTGCCCGTTGCAAGCATCACAAAGGGGATGCAGGGCAGGGAGCTGACGGATTTTGCAGCGTTGCTTGATGCAGGCGCGGTGGCTTTTTCCGACGATGGACTGCCGGTGACGGAAGATGGAATGGTTTTGGCGGCCATGGAAAAGGCGAAAAAGCTGGGTACTTTTTTGATGCTGCATGAAGAAGACCTGGCCCTGCGCGGCGAAGGCGTCGTGCACGAAGGGAGCAATGCCAAACAGGCCGGGATATGCGGTATCCCGCGTGCGGCGGAAGAATGCATGACGGCACGCGACATTATGTATGCGGAAAAAACGGGTGCGCATATCCACATCTGCCATGTCTCGACGGAGGGCAGCGTGCAGCTCATACGCCGGGCCAAAGGCCGCGGCATGCGGATAACGTGCGAAACCGGGCCGCATTATTTTTCAGCAACGGACGCGATGATACTGGACAAAAACCCCAACGCCAAGATGAACCCGCCGCTGCGCGAAGAACGCGACAGGCAGGCTGTTTGCCAGGGAATTGCGGACGGGACGATCGATGTGATCGCGACGGATCACGCGCCGCACAGCAGCAAGGAAAAAGCGATAGGGATAGAGAAGGCGCCCTTCGGCATCATCGGTTTTGAAACGGCGTTCGCACTGGCGGTGACAAACCTTGTGGATGTGGGGATAATAGACTGGAAGGATTTAGCAAGGCTGCTGTCAGAAAGGCCGAACGCGCTGCTAAAGCGCAAAGGCGGGAAAATCGCGGCGGGTATGCCCGCAGATATGGCGCTTTGTAATGTGCATGAAAAATATATTTACAGCGAAGGAAGCATCCTCTCCAAGGCAAAAAATACGCCGTTTATCGGTAAAGAGCTTTGCGGCAGGGTAACAATGACGATCCGGGAAGGAAAGGTCACATATGATAGACAAGCTGATTGAACAGATCATACAAAAAAAGAGCCCGATCTGCGTAGGGCTGGATACGAAATTTGAATATCTGCCGCAGGAATTTTTGTCGCGCGGGGATTTCATGGATCCGCTTTCTTATGCGGCGGACAATATTTTCCAGTACAACAGGGTGCTCATCGACGAGATCGCGGATATCGTCCCGTCCGTTAAAGTACAGGCGGCCTACTACGAGATGTACGGCTGTGAAGGCATGAAAGCCTTCCGCGATACGATCGCATATGCAAAGGATGCAGGCCTTGTGGTGATCGCCGACATCAAACGAAATGATATCGGCGCGACGGCGAGCGCCTATTCGAGCTCTTACCTCGGCAGGGCGAAGGTCGGCGAAAAGGAAGTCCCTGTTTTCGATGCGGATTTTGCCACAGTAAACGGATACCTCGGCACAGACGGGATCGCGCCGTTCACAGCCGATTGTGAAAAGTATGATAAAGGCATTTTCGTACTGGTCAAAACGTCTAACCCAAGCTCGGGAGAGCTGCAGGACAAGCAGATCGGCGGCAAAACGGTATACGAATGCATGGCCGGCATGGTGGCTGAATGGGGCAAAGACCTGATCGGGAAGTACGGGTATTCAGAGGTCGGCGCGGTGATCGGCGCGACCTATCCGCAGCAGGCGGAAAAAATACGCGGGAAGCATCCGTCGATCTTTGTGTTGATCCCCGGGTATGGCGCGCAGGGCGGCAGCGCACAGGGACTGGTTCCGAATTTTGACAAGCGCGGGCTTGGCGGCGTGGTAAACAATTCGCGTGCGATCCTTACCGCTTACCGGAATGAAAAATATAAAGGCATGGACTTTGCAAAGGCGGCGCGGCAGGCGGCGCTTGACATGCAGGAGGATATTTTGGACACGTTTGCGAAAAACGGGATTGGATATTAGTACCAATAACAATGCAGGGGAGCGAAAATAGATGGCTTATTTGACACTGGAAGACGGGACGATTTTCAAAGGGGAGTCCTTTGGAAAACAGGCGGACGTGATGGGTGAGGTCGTTTTCAATACGGGCATGACAGGCTACCAAGAGGTTCTTACGGATCCTTCCTATTGCGGCCAGATCGTGACCATGACCTACCCGCTGGTCGGCAATTATGGGATCGATGAGGAGGTATCCGAATCGGACGGGCCAAAGGTAAGCGCGTTCGTCATGCGCGAAAAGTGCAGCGAACCTTCCAACTGGAACAGCAAAATGACGTTGGAGGAGTATCTGGTCAAAAAACAGATCATCGGCCTTGCGGGTATTGATACGCGCGAGCTGACAAGGAAGCTGCGCGACAAAGGAACGATGCACGGGATCATCACACAGGTGCCGCCATCCGCTATGCAGATCGAGGAAATGAAGAATTATCATATAGAGCTGCCTGTGGAGCAGGTGACGTGCAAGGAAAAGTACCAGTATTCGCAGGGCAGCCGCTCCTTAGCGGTGCTCGATTTTGGGCTGAAACGCAATATCCTGCGCAGCCTTGAAAAGCGCGACTGTGCGCTTACCGTGTTCCCGGCGCTTACAGACCCCAAAGAGATCATAGCGGGGAACTTTGATGGGCTGATGCTGACAAACGGCCCGGGAAACCCGAAGGACAACGTGCAGATCATTGAAAACCTAAAGCAGCTGATCGGTAAGCTGCCGGCATTCGGCATCTGCCTGGGGCACCAGCTGGTGGCGCTGGCCATGGGTGCGGATACGGAAAAGCTCAAATACGGACACCGCGGCTCTAACCATCCGGTCAAGGATATGCAGCGCAACAAGGTGTATATCACCTCGCAAAACCACGGTTACACGATCATGAGCCGTTCCCTGCCGGCGTGCGCTGTCGTATCGCACAAAAACTGGAACGACCAAACGATCGAGGGCGTAAAATATATCGGTTATCCGATGTTCACGGTGCAGTTCCATCCGGAGGCAGCACCGGGGCCGGAGGATACGGCATACTTATTTGACGATTTTATGGAGATCATCGACAGGGAGAAGGCAAAAAAAAATGATTAACAAACACACGATAGAAACGGTTCTGTCAAACGAGCTGATCGCGGACAACACATACCTCCTGAAAGTGACGTGTACGGACGATTTCCTGCGGTATTTCCGTCCGGGACAGTTTGCGCATATCGAGATACCGCACGCAAAGGAGCTTCTGCTCAGAAGGCCGATCAGCATCAATTATGTGGATGAAGGCAAAAAGGAAGTGCATCTTGCTTATGCGGTCGTTGGCAAAGGTACGAGGCTGCTTTCCTTGGCGCGGGCAGGCGATACGCTGGATATCCTGATGCCGCTGGGCAACGGTTTCCAGCTCAAGGACGACATGAAAAAGGTATGGCTCATCGGCGGCGGGATCGGGATCGCCCCCCTAAAGTCGCTCAAAGTGAAATACCCTGACCGGGAATATTCCGCCTTCCTCGGATACCGCAGCGCAAGCTGTGTGTACGAGGTACAGGATTTTGAGGGGTTTGCCTCGACTTACGTCGCTACGGATGACGGGACGTTTGGCGAGCATGGCTTTTGTACCAACCTGTTAAAGGAGCGTTTGCAGGAAGAAAAACCGGACGTGATCCTCTCTTGCGGGCCGATGCCGTTCTTTCAGTCCCTTGCGCGCGTCCTTGAGGGGACGGACATCCCGGCGTATGTTTCCATGGAGCAGCATATGGGCTGCGGTACGGGGGGCTGCGCGGTGTGCGTGTGCAAAATAAAGGGACAGCACAAAAAAGTGTGTATCGAGGGCCCCGTATTCGATATGAAGGAGGTCGACGCGCTTTATGAGTGACATGAGAGTGAACATCGCGGGCGTACAACTCAAAAATCCGGTGATCACGGCATCCGGGACGTTTGGATATGCGGAAGAGTATAATCTGCATATGGACGTTTCAAAGCTTGGCGCGGTGACACTGAAAGCGCTGACAAAGGCGCCGCGGCTGGGAAACCCGCCTGTGCGCATTGCGGAGACGGCCAGTGGGGTACTCAATGCGGTCGGCCTGCAAAATCCGGGTGTGGACGAATTCCTTCGCTCCATTTATCCGCGCATCAAAAACTATGATACGGTCAAGATCGCGAATATCGCGGGGGCGTCCGCCGAAGATTATGCTTATGTGGCGGAGCGCTTAAACGATACGAATATCGCGCTTTATGAAGTCAATGTGTCCTGTCCCAACGTAAAGCAGGGCGGCGTGAGCTTTGGTACGGATGTATGCGCGATAAACGACATCGTAGGGGCGGTCAAGCGCGTGGCGAAAAAACCGCTGATCGTAAAGCTGACGCCCAATGTCACCAAAGTCGCGGATATGGCGAAAGCGGCGCGTGACGCAGGGGCGGACGCGGTATCGCTTATCAACTGCATCACAGGGATGGCGATCGATGCAAAAACGCGCAGGCCGATCCTTGCAAATGTTACAGGCGGACTTTCCGGCCCTGCGGTAAAGCCGGTGGCATTGCGGATGGTATGGGAGGTGTTCCAGGCAAAGCTTGGTATCCCGATCATCGGGCTGGGAGGCATCATGAGCGGGGAGGACGCTGCGGAATTCATGATCGCAGGGGCGAGCGCCGTTATGGTCGGCGCGGCAACCATGCGCAACCCTTCGGCTACAGCTATTATCCTTAGCGAGCTGGAGCAATACGCAAACGATATGGGGATCGAAAAGATCAGCGGGCTTACGGGCACGCTGAGCATATAGAAAAGGTGGTATGGCAATATGATGACGCGTGAAGAGATCATTGCGGTTTTTAAAGAAAAAGAAGTAATGTTGGAAGGGCATTTCCTGCTCACGTCGGGCAGGCATTCGGATAAGTACATGCAGTGTGCGAAGCTGTTCCAATATCCGGATGTATCGGAGCTTATTTGTAAGCAGCTTGCGGAACAGTTTGCGGATAGGAAGATCGACCTCGTGGTCGGGCCGGCGATCGGCGGCATCATCATGGCCTATGAGATGTCGCGCCAGTTGGGCGTAAAGAATATCTTTGCAGAGCGTGAAAATGGAAAAATGACGCTGCGCAGGGGTTTTACGGTAGAGCCGGGGACGAAAATACTGGTAACGGAGGACGTCGTAACAACAGGCGGATCCGTCAAGGAAGTTATTGCGCTGCTTAAGGATTTGGGTGCGGAAGTCGTGGGCGTGGGCAGCGTAGTCGACCGCAGTGCGGGCGCGGTAGACTTTGGCGTACCGTTCCGCGCGGTGCTTTCTATGGAAGTGAAATCATATGGGCCGGACGAATGTCCCATCTGTAAAGCAGGTGAAACGCCGCTTGTAAAACCGGGAAGCAGGGCGCTGCCGGTAAAATAAGGCAGTGAAAAGGCGCGCATACCGCGCGCTTTTTTTGTATCATTTTTTTGGCAGCAGGAAATGCTCCTGCGGGTCTTTGGGCGGCAGGTCAGCAAGCGCGATATCACCGGGACGCCGCAGGTAGCGTTGCAGCCACTTGTCAAACGGCCAGATCGCGGTGATGCTTTTAGGCAGCTGTTTTTTGAAATATTGGTTTTTGTCATACAAGAATAGCTGCATAAATCCCTTGCCGCTGTCCTTTTCGCCGAGGTCAGCATAAAAACTGCGGATTTCGCGCCCAAAGAGGTTATCCGCGCAAACTATGCAATATTTTCGCGTCAGTACGGTGGGCGGGATCCGTCGCCGGATGATGGATTCGATGTGAAAGTCGCACTCAAAATAGGCACGCGTGCTTTCATCCGGATAAAAGATATAGGCGATCAGTTTTTTGACGACATTTTTTTCGTACCATAAAAACATGGTCTCGTTCATCCGCACATACTCCCAGCCGCTGCAAACAGGGGTCATTTGCAGCTTGATGCGGTTTTTATTGGAAAGTGAAAACCAGCCGTTGGGCGAATGGCCGCGTTTGATGATATATTTGTCGGCGATGGTTTCATTCCTGTTCTCGTCCATATCGCTGCCGGAGCAGGAAAACAAATCATAAATCTGTTCGCTCGTCACTGGTATTCCTCCGCTTTGGGGATGTGCCCTTTGCCCGCGTCCACGTATACGGTAAAGTAATCGTCATAGATCACCTTGCCGGGGCGTGCGCCCGGCGGTTTTTTCAGGTTTTTGCGCTGCGTATAGTCGACAGGGGTCTTGCCCGACTGTTTGGCGCGCGAATGAGCGGCTGCAAGCTCGGCGGCCATCACGATCGTTTCGTCGTCGATATCGTTGAGCTGCGTGCCGTCGGTAAGCAGCAGGACATGCGAACCGGGCGTCTTTTGCGCGTGGAACCAGAGGTCTGTTTTTGCGGCAACGCGCATGGTCAGGATATCGTTCTGGCGGTCGTTTTTGCCTACGAGGATCGTATATCCGCTGGGGGACGTATAGGCGAGGGGGCGGGAGGAAGTTTCCTCTTCTTTCTTATTCTTGTTTACAGGCGCAAGATAACCCGCACGTACCAGCGTGTGCCTGATATCGGCGATCTCATCCGTGGACTCCGCATTCTCGGTGAAGTGGAGCACGCCTTCCAAAAATTCGCGCTCTTCGAGGGCTCTTTCCAGCCTTTCGCTGTTGAGCGCGGCGGCTGTCTTATACTTGGCGATTTTTTTATACAGCTTTTGAGCCGTCTCCTGCGGCGTACGCGAAACATCGAGCGGGATCGTGATCGTTTGCCCGGTTTCATAATCGACGGCCTCAAACGAAGCCATACCCTTTTTGAGGCGGTAAATGTTCGCGGTGATATAGTCCGCACGCTGCTGCAGTTTTTGCGCCTTGTTTGCATCCTGGAGGCTGGCTTCATAAATATGGATCAGCTTCTGCAGCTTGGAATAAAGCTTGCCTACCGTTTTTAACAGCGCATCGCGCTGCGCTGCGAGGCGGAAAATCTCCAGGCGGCGGCTGTAATAATAATCGAGCATCCCGTTTACCGAATCAAAATATTTACGCGTTTGCTCCGGATAGGTCTCGTAAGGAACACAGGAAAAGAAAACGGGAAGCTGATCCGCGTTGAATTGCACGCATGGGCGGGGATTTTTGACCGCTTCACGCAAAAAGTCCTGCATTACGCCCGCAAGCCGCTTTATTTGCTTTTCCGAAAGGGAGGAAGCGTCCTGCTCGCCGATCCCGGCCCGCGCGAGGATTTCCTGCGCCGTCTGCATGGAAAGACCGTCGAACGCGGAAACGATATGGGAGGTGACCTTGGTAGCCTTGCGGGTATGGAGGACTTCCTGAAGCGTATTTTGCGAAAGTTCCAGCGGATCGTATTTTTCCTGCGGCGGATTTTCGTACCGCACGCCGGGCAGCACCTGCCGTTTGCTGCTCACATCGACGGATACCCGGCGGATACTGTCGAGTATTTTTCCGCTTTCGTCCGTTAAAATGATGTTGGAATATTTGCCCATGACTTCTACGATCAGCTTGAGCGTCACGGGGTGGAGCATCTCGTCTTTGGAGGCGAGCGTAAAGGTGACGACACGGTCGAGCCCCCGCTGGCCGATGCCCGTAATATGCGCGCCGCTCAAATATTTGCGCAGGAACATGCAGAATACGGGCGGCGTTTTTGGGTTCGGCTTGTTCTGCCCCGTCAGGTAAAGCGCGCAGTCCCCGGCGTCCGCGGAAAGCACGAGCCTCAAAGTCCCTGCGCCGGCAGAATAAAGCTGCAGCACCACTTCTTCCTTGCCGGGCATCAATATTTTTTGTATCTTTGCGTCGCGCAGCTTTTCCTGCAGCTCGCCTACGCAGATTTTCATAGTTAAACCGTCTAATGTCATATGTTTTTCTCCTGTCAACATTATACCACAACAATTGAACGTGCAGGCAATGTATGCTAAAATGATTGCAGCAAATCAAGGGGAGGACAGCATGAGAAAAGATGGCAGGAATGCAGAACAGGCGCGGCCGCTCGATATGCGGGTGAACGTGCTGAAAAACGCACAGGGAAGTGTGATCATCAGTACGGGGGATACGCAGGTGCTGTGTACGGCAATGCTCGAAGAGGGGGCGCCGCCGTTTCTGGAAGGCACGGGCAAGGGATGGCTGACGGCGGAATATTCCATGCTGCCCGCATCCACGCCCATGCGCAAAAAGCGCGACGGACTGAAAAAGGATGGGCGCGGCGTGGAGATACAGCGGTTGATCGGCCGTTCGCTGCGCAGTGTGTGCGATTTTGAAGGGATGGGCGAATACACCCTTTATGTGGACTGCGACGTGCTCAACGCGGACGGAGGGACGCGTACCGCCTCCATCAGCGGGGCGTTCGTTGCGGCGGCGCTGTGTATCAAAAAGGCGGTGGATGCAGGCGTCCTCAAACGATCCCCGCTCAAACGCCATGTAGCGGCCATTTCCGCAGGGATCGTGGAGGACGAAGCGATCCTTGACCTGTGTTACAGGGAGGACAGCAGCGCGCAGGCGGACATGAACATGGTGGCGACGGACGACGGCAACATTGGGGAGATCCAGGTATGCGGGGAGAAGCGTACAATTACGGAAGAAGAATTTGAACAGCTCAAACAGCTGTGTAAAAAAGGGATCAGGGAGATCATTGCAAAACAGAAAGAAATTTTGAAAGGCGAGGGAATCGAGATATGAGCAAATTGATCATAGCGACAAACAACCAGGGAAAGGTAAGGGAGATCAAGGCGATACTGGGAGGCTTTTATGACGAGATCCTCTCTTTAAAGGACGCAGGCATCGTGGCGGACGTCGTAGAGGACGGCAAGACCTTCCACGAAAATGCCGCTAAAAAGGCGGTCGAGATCAGCAGGATGGTCGATGGGGACGTCCTCGCCGACGATTCCGGACTGTGCGTGGACGCGCTCGACGGCGCGCCGGGCATTTATTCCGCACGCTTCTCCGGCGAAGGGGCCGACGACCGGAAAAACAATGAAAAGCTGCTTTCCCTTGTGAAAAACGAGAGCAACCGCCGGGCAAGGTTCGTATGCGCGCTGGTTCTTGCCAACGGCGGCAGGGAGAAGCTGTACGTGGAGGATTGCGCAGAAGGGAAGATCATCGACGAACCGCGCGGCGAAAATGGTTTTGGCTATGACCCCTTGTTTTATGTAAAGGAATATGGACAGACGTTTGCGCAGATCCCCGCCGAGACAAAGAACGTGATCAGCCATCGCGCAAAAGCGCTTGAAAAGCTGAAGAAGGAAGTCGAAAAGCTGTGAGGGAATATGTCCACGCGCTCGTTTTGAGCGACACGCACGGGAATGCGGAGGCAGTCAAACGGGTGCTGGACGCATGCCCGCAAGCAGGGTACGTGTTCCATTTGGGCGATCATGTATCGGATGTGCGGCTGATCCATGAAAACAGCCGTGCGCATGTGGTAAACGTCAAGGGGAACTGCGATCCGGGAGAGGCGGTAAGCGAGTTTGAGGAAGTCGTTATAAAGGGGCAGAAGATCATCCTGACGCACGGGCATCTCCTGAAAGTCAAGTTTTCTTATGACCGCGCTTTTTATTATGCGCAGGAGCACGAAGCAAAAGCGATCCTTTTTGGCCATACGCACAGGCAGTATTGTGAATATATCGACGGGATTTGGATGGTCAATCCGGGAAGCGCGGGCGAATCCCCGGGCGGGGAAGCAGAATATGCCACGCTGCTGATCGGCGATATGGGGATTGTCCCCAAGCTAAAGAAGATTTGAAAGGGCTTTGCCAATAGCGGCAGGGCCTTTTATATATCCCCGAATGGGTGCTTTTTCACATAACGGCATACGGCCCATAAAATAAATGCGGGAACGCCCAGCAATACCAGAATCAATATCAGTACGACCATCCCTATCATCCCCCTACGTTTATTTATTGTAGGCCGAAAAAAATAAAGATGGCGTTAGAAAATGTTCGATGGAAATTAAAGATGTATAAAGAAAAAGCGGAAAAGCTTTCTTTTCCGCTTGACGTCCTATCTTATTGGTTTTGCGGCTGCTCAAAATCCTCGATCGATTTTGTGATGTTGTGCGGGATCGGCTCCCAATGGATCTTTTTGAACAGCGCAGCGATCGAAATCGGGATATACGTCAGGATAAAGAAGGGGAAGGTGAACGTATACAGGATCTTCTTAGCCGGTTTTGCATGGATCTCGTTCCACTCGGTAATGGTGGTAATGACGCCCATGACAAACAATATAACGTAAAAATTCGCAACCGACGAAAAAATGGAAGTCGCCGTTGTCGTGATGATCAGGGGATTGACCGTCGTCCCGTGGAAAGCGCTCAGCATAAAAATCAGGTTCATGATAATGCTGGAAAGCGTCACGAAGATCGCGGGGGCGATGGTGATGAACATATCGTAACAGCTGAAGCGGCGGTCGACGACAAAGCCTTTTACAAGACGCTTGCCATATTTTCCGAGCACCTGGTAAAAGCCCTTAGACCAACGCAGGCGCTGCGTCCACGATTGCTTCCATGTGCAGGGCTGTTCGTCATAAAGTTTGGCGCTGCCGCAGTAGCCGATGGTTTCGCCGTTGATCACATTGTCAACGGAAAATTCGATGTCCTCGGTAAGCAGGTGGTGCTTCCAGCCGTGGTTTTTGCGGATGATATCGTTATGGATCAAAAAGCCTGTACCGGAAATCGCGCAGCTGGTATTGAGCAACATGCGCGGATAATTCAGATATTTGGATTCGCGCAGGAACCACAGGGAATATCCGGCGGAGATCCAGTTGGAGGCATAATTTTTTGAGTTGCGGTAACAGGTGAGGATACGGTAGCCTTTGTCAAACTGATTATTCATCTCCGCAACGAAGTTCTCATCGAGAAGGTTGTCCGCATCGAAAACAAAATAACCTTCATAGGTATTTTCGCCGTAATCCTGTGCGATCTGGTTTAAGACATAGCTTAAGGCATATCCCTTTCCGACGAGCTGCGTATTGAAGCGCTCGTAGACGATCGCGCCTGCCCTGCGGGCTACATCGGCGGTATTGTCCGTGCAGTTGTCAGCAACGACAAATATATCGATCAGGTTCTGGGGATACTTCTGTTTTTTGATGCTGTCGATCAAATTTCCAATTACGGTATTTTCATTCCGCGCAGCGATCACGACCGCATAACGGTGGTTTTGTTTCGCGGTCATGGGCATAGGCTTTTTGTGGAAAAGCGCTACCGCAACATAGATGATCTGGTAAGCATACAGCGCTGTGAATACAACAAACAACGCCATGTTAAATGTGCTGATAAACGATAACAATTTTCAATCCTTTCCCTGATGTATCCAAAAGGATAGATCAAGCCTTAAACTTATATTCAATGCCAAAACCAGGCATCAGCTAACCCCATATATAAACCGTAGTTGATTATAATCACATCCGATTGTATTTACAAGATATTTTAATGATAATTCAATAAATATTAATAATTGGGATACAAGTAAGCGGCTTTCGGGGGGCGCGGTTGGCGACAAAAGTTTTTATTTGCAGGTTAGCGTATAAACAACGAAATGTTGTTGACTTTTTTAAGCCTGTTTGCTATAATTTTTAATTGTCAGCCGAGGCGTAAAATATTGTTTTTACGCGGCATACATCTGGTTATGCGCCTGTAGCTCAGTTGGATAGAGCAACGGCCTTCTAAGCCGTGTGCCAGGGGTTCGAATCCCTTCAGGCGCGCCATTGGATAATAATAAGCTACGTGGTGGGTATAGCCCAGTTGGTTAGAGCGCCAGGTTGTGGCCCTGGAGGTCGTGGGTTCGAATCCCACTACTCACCCCACTTTATTATCTGTGACGGCCTGCGATGGGGTATCGCCAAGCGGTAAGGCACAGGATTTTGATTCCTGCATGCGCTGGTTCAAATCCAGCTACCCCAGCCATTTAAAAGCAAACGGCATATGAAAAAATGCTGTACAAGATAATCGGGCCGTGCTATAATAATGAACGTTCCAAAAAATGACCCACTAGCTCAGTTGGCAGAGCACTTGACTTTTAATCAAGGTGTCCGGAGTTCGAATCTCCGGTGGGTCACCAAAGAAAAAGCCCTTAACTAGCAGAGTTAAGGGCTTTTTTGTTGCCCAAAATCATCGGATTCAAAAAAAGTAAATAAATGTCAGAGGAACATTATTGACTCATAAGAACATATGTGCTAACATGTAATTGTGCATGAAGCAGTGATAACAAGCCAAGGAAGGCATTATGTAAACCAGCAGAAGCTGTTATATAGGGTTACGTACATAGTTTATATCGGTCTTTTACGGATAGTAGGGATCAAAATGGAGGTTTGAGTTGTGAACGGTAGAATTGAAGCACTAAAAGACACGTTTCTTTCGGCTACGAGGATGGTGGATACCGAACGGGCAGTCCTTGTTACGGAAAGCTACAAAAACAATGAGGATAAATCTGATCCAATGAAGCGCGCGCTTTCCATACGCCACGTGATGGAAAACATGACGATCACGATACGTGAAAACGAGCTTTTGGTCGGGTGTCATACGCCGTATGTACGGAGCGCGCCGTTGTTTCCTGAATATGCGTCGGGGTGGATCTCTGCGCAGATCGGCGATTTCAGCACGCGCCAGGGAGACCAGTTCGCGGTGACCGACGAGCAAATGGCGGAAGTCCACGAATGTTTGAAGTATTGGAAAGGGCGGTCGCTTGACGAGCGTATTGCTGCCTGCGTGCCCGAGGAGCTGCAGCGCATTATTGATTATAATGTTTTTTATAATGCAAACTACCCCTCGCAATCGCCGGGACATATCGTCGCGAATTTTGAGTACCTGCTCAAAACAGGGTTTGATAAAATCATCAATATATGTAAGGAAAAGATAGCCGGGCTCGATATCAACGAAGATGATTTTATAGACAAGCGTGAATTTTATTTGTCCTGTATCGAAATTATGCAGGCGACGATCGACTATACGAAACGGTTTGCCGTGCTCGCGCGTGACCTGGCGGAAAAGGAAAAAGATCCTGCCCGCAAAGCGGAGCTTCTGCAGATCGCTGAAAATTGTGAGAATGTACCGGCGAAACCGGCATCCTCTTATTGGGAGGCGCTGCAGTTTGTTTTCATCGTCCAGATGACGATCCTGCTGGAAGGCAACGGCCTTGGCGTGGCGTTGGGAAGGATCGACAAATACCTTTATCCATATTATGAAGCGGATTTGAAAGCCGGCAAAATCGACCACGACGCAGCGCTGGAGTTGATGGAATGTTTCTACCTGAAACTGTCGGAATTGGATAAGATCGCTTCCAACGAGTCTACGGCGGTCAATACGGGGCCGGCCCACGGGCAAACGATCACGATCGGCGGAACGCTGGAAGACGGCAGTGATATCACAAACGATATATCGATCCTGATCCTTGAAGCAGACCGGGATGTGGGCCTTTCGCAGCCGGATATCGCTGTCAGGATCCATCGGAATACTTCGCAGCGCCTGATCGATGCGGCTACCGTAAATGTAAAATCCGGCCTGAATAAGGTAAAGATCTACAACGATGTACTGATCAAGGAAGCGGTTGAGCGGATCGGTTACAGCAAGGATGAATCGTACAATTTCAGCTTTTTGGGATGCAGCGAACCTGTGGTCGACGGAACGACAAACAGCTGGGGGAATTCCGGGCATATCAACCTCGTTAAATGCCTGGAGCTGGCGCTCAACGATGGGAAATGCATGCTCACAGGTGTCCAGATGGGGCCGCATACAGGGGAAGCGTCTGGCTTTAAGACGATAGACGACGTCAAGGCCGCATACAGGAAGCAGGTAAACTACTTCACAGATGCGCTGGTACAGTATGACCGGATCATCGATATGTGCCATAAAAAATACAGCTCTCTGCCGTTCTGTTCGGTGGTGATCGACGGGTGTATCGAAAAAGGCGTTGATTTTGAACGCGGCGGCGCCAGGTACAATTTCACTTCGCCGCTGGGCGTTGCGCCCATTACGGTCGGCGATTCCCTGATGGCGGTCAAAAAGCTTGTTTTCGATGACAAGAAGCTGGAAATGGACCAGCTGATCCATGCGCTCAAAAATGATTTTGCAGGGGAAGAGCCGCTGCGGATGATGCTGAAAAACCGTGCTCCTAAATTTGGCAACGATATTGACGAAGCGGACGAAATGAGCAGCTTTGCAATGGCGGTATACTGCGATGCATTGGAAAAATATAAGAATGCACGGGGCGGGATCTTTACCGCCGGGATCTATTACCTTACGGCCAATGTACCGAACGGTGAACGCACGGCGGCTACGCCGAACGGCAGGCATGCGGGCGAACCGCTCAATGACGGCGGGATCTCCCCGACGCACGGCGACGACAAGCAGGGTGCGACGGCCATCTTTAAATCTGCCGGGAAGCTGTGCAATGTACGTGCGGGCCATGGCTCGGTCTTGAACCAACTCCTGCATCCTTCCATTTTCAATGGCAAGGACGGCGAGCGCGTATTCGGCGAGTATATGCGCAGCATCGTGGATTGCGGGGTCTGGGAAACGCAGTTTAACGTGATCACGCGCGACGACCTTATCCGCGCGCAGCAGTCGCCTGATGAGTACCGTTCCCTCGTTGTCCGGGTCGCGGGCTACAGTGCGTTCTTTACAGTGCTGGGCAAAGGAGTCCAGGACGACATCATAGACCGTACGAGCCTGCTTGAGTATTGATATGGAAGGTTGCGTATTCGATATCCAGCGCTTTTGTGTGCATGACGGGCCGGGCATCCGTACCACGGTGTTTTTGAAAGGGTGTCCGCTGCGCTGCAAATGGTGCTGTAATCCGGAATCCATGCATGCAAAACCGGAGGTGCTTTTCAACCCGGAATTGTGTATCGGCTGCGGTGCGTGCGCGGCGGCTTGCACGGCAGGGGCCGTTCGGGGCGGCGATGGGATGGATCGATCCATATGCACCGGCTGCGGGAAATGCGCAGAGGAATGTTATGCCGATGCAAGATATGTAAAGGGCGGCTATATGACGCCCGCACAGGTGCTGGACGAGGTGCTCAAGGATACTACCTTCTACGAAAGGACGGGCGGAGGCGTCACGTTCAGCGGCGGGGAGCCGCTGCTCCAGGTGGATTTTCTGGAAGAAACGCTGGCGCTCTGCCGCGAAAATGGGCTGGGTACGGCGATAGAAACGTGCGGCAACGTTCCATATGCTTCTTTTGAAAGGATCGCAAATTTGGTCGACCTGTTTTTGTTCGATATCAAGAGTACGGACAGCAAGAAGCATTTGGAATATACCGGTGTGGAAAACAGGCAAATACTGGACAACTGCGAGCAGCTTGCGAAGATTGCAAAACGTGTCGTGGTACGCGTGCCGGTCATTCCTGAATTCAACTTTGATACAGGAGAGCTTGGGAATATCGTTCGCTTTGCGGAAAAGATCGGTGTGGATGAAGTGAATTTCCTGCCGTATCACAGGATGGCGGCAAATAAATATTCCTTCCTCAACCGTGCATATTGGGATCCGGGCATCGAGCGCCTGGACGAAAGTGAAGTGGAAAATTGTATCAAAGGCATCTTAACTTCCGTGAGGATGGAAATAGGCGGATAAAGCATAAAAAACTACGTTGGAAAACGTAGTTTTTTTGTTGCCGGCGTTATGAACACTTGTGTTTGCCGGGGTTTGCGGATAATATATAAGTGAATACAAGGTAGGCTGACCTGCCGTTTAAGGTCTTATCAATATGGGTATCTGGTTATTACAATAATTAGCAAAGAGGGGAGATCGCAAGATGGATAACGACGTATATTTTAATCCGACCAAGGTCTTTTTTGGCAAGGGGACGGAGCTTCTCGTAGGGGAAGAGATCGCAAAATACAGCCAGAAGGTACTGCTGCACTATGGCGGCGGCAGCGCCGAGCGTTCCGGCCTCCTGGACAGGATCCGGAAATCCTTGAAAGACGCGGGGCTGGCGGTGTTTGAACTGGGCGGCGTCCAGCCCAACCCGAGGCTGGGCCTCATATACGAGGGCATCAATATATGCCGCCACAACGGGATCGGCTTCATCCTTGCGGTAGGCGGCGGCAGCGTTATCGATTCTGCGAAAGCGATTGCCTGCGGCACGCCCAACAGCGACGACGTATGGGATTATTTTCTGGGCAAGAAAAAGGCCCTTGCGATCCTGCCGATCGCCACGGTGCTGACGATCCCGGGCGCGGGAAGCGAGTCTTCCAACGGCATGGTGGTCACGCGGGAAGATACGATGGAGAAGATGGCTTATGAGGACGAGCGTTCAAGGCCGGTGTTTTCGGTGCTGAACCCCGAGCTTACCTACACCGTTCCGCCGTACCATACGGCCGCGGGGATCGTGGATGCGTTTGCACACATCATGGAACGGTATTTCACCAATACGGAGGACGTGGACGTTACGGATCGCATGTGCGAGGGCGTGATGAAGTCTTTGCTGCGCTACGGGCGGACGGCGGTCACAGACCCGCAAAATTACAGGGCGCGCGCAGAAACGATGTGGGCATGCAAAATGGCGCATGACGGTACGCTGGGCGTGGGGCGCGAAGAGGATTGGGCCTCCCACATGATCGAGCACGAGCTGTCCGCGAAATATGACGTATCGCATGGCGCGGGGCTTTCCGTGATCTTTCCTGCGTGGATGAAGTATGTGTACTCCAACAAGCCGGAGCGCTTCGTACAGTTTGCGATGCGGGTGTTTGATGTGGAATATTCCTTTGACAATCAGGACTGGACGATCAAAGAGGGAATCAAACGCATGATGACGTTCTTCAAGAGCCTGAATATGCCGACTTCGCTGCGCGACCTGGGGATCAATGACAAGGATTCCCTAGGCGAGATGGCTAGGCGCTGTGTGGAGCATTGCGGCGGCAGCGTCGGGCATTTCGCGGAGTTGGGCGAGGCGGACGTACGCAACATTTTAGAGATCGCCTATTGACGAAAAGAAATAAGAAGGCTGCCCGCAAGGCAGTCTTTTTTATTTCATGCTGCGGTGGAATATGATAAGATAAGAAAAGAGACATAAGCGGAAGGAGCGCACGGCAGTATGCGTTTTTTACACACATCGGACTGGCATCTGGGCTTTTCGTTAAGCAATATGCCCATGATCGAAGAACAGAAACACTTTGCAGGACAAATATTGGATATCGCGCGCAGGAAAAAGGTGGATGCGGTGGTTATCGCAGGCGACATGTTCGACCACGCGGTCTCCAATCCTGACGCCATAGGCGTTTATAACGATACCATGACAAGGCTGTGCATGAAAAGCGGGGTCCCGGTCATTATCTGCGCGGGCAACCATGACGGCGCTGCACGGCTTTCCTCCTGCGCGGATTTGCTGGGCAAGGCGGGCCTGCATATCGCGGGAAGCATTAAAAACGGGATACCATCTATAACGCTGGAAGATGCAACGATCCATATCCTGCCTTTCTTTTCCATAGAAGAAGCGCGTTACCTGTACCCGGATGAAGAAATCAGGAATTACGATATGGCCATGCGCGCGATCATAAAGCGCCTGCCGCTTGGAAAAGGACGCAATATCCTGGCGGCGCATTGCTTTGTCAGCAGCGCGGAAGTATCGGAAAGCGACCGTTCGGCGATGGTCGGCGGAGCCAATATGGTGGGCGCGGACGCGTTTGGCGTATTCGATTATGTTGCGCTGGGGCATTTGCACAAGCCGCAGGACATCGGCGAAAACATACGTTACTGCGGTTCCCCGATGAAGCTGTCTTTTTCGGAAGCGGAACAGGAAAAGAGCGTGACGATCGTGGATACGTCGGATATGTCGCGGGAGCTGGTCAGCCTTTCCATGGTCAACGATCTGCGCGTCTTAAAGGGAAGCTACCGGGAGATACTGGAACGCGCCGGGAGGGACGGTAAATCATCCGACTATATCAAGATCGAGCTTGCGGATGAATATGCTCATATGGAACTGCGCAATACGCTCAGCGAATATTACCCGAACCTCTTATCGCTGGCAGGCAAAGAATTTGAGGGCGGAAAGGAAAGCGACCTGTCTGTGGAGCAGGTGGCGAGCCTTAGCCCGCTGGAGATCATGATGAAGTTTTACGAGGAATACTCCGGCGGACAGCAGCCGAGTGAAAAGCAGGTGGAATGGTTTTTAAAGGCGCTCTCCGTAAAGAAGGAGGGAAAGCTGCAATGACGCCTGAAATTTTGAGCTTTGAAGCGTTTGGCCCGTATGTAAAAAAGCAGGAGATCGATTTTTCCGTATTCCGAAAGACGGGCCTGTTCTTGATACATGGAAGGACGGGCGCGGGCAAGACAACTGTGCTGGACGCAATGACCTACGCCTTGTTTGGGGAGAGCAGCGGCGGCGGGCGCGGGGATTTTGCCGCGATGCGCAGTGATTTCGCGCCTGATGAACAAAATACATGTGTCAGCTTTGTTTTCAGTATACGCGGGAAGCGTTATAAATTTACGCGGGAATTGCGCGTGCGTACCAAGCGTAACGGGGAAAAAGAGCTGCAGGCGGCACAGGATGCTTTTTTTGAAGATGAGGCAGGCAGCTTTGTACCGTTTTTTGAAAACCCGGGCATCAAGAACATCCGGCAAAAGGCGGAGGAATTGTTGGGGCTCACCTGTGAACAGTTCCGGCAGGTTATTTTACTTCCGCAGGGGAAATTTGAAGAACTGTTGGTGGCGGATTCCGCAGCGAAGGAAGAGATCCTGGTAACGCTTTTCAAAGCGGAGCAATGGCAGGAGCTGACTGACTGGCTGTGTGACAGGGCAAACGACCTGAAACGGGAGAAGGAAGCGCACGAGCAAAAGATCAGGAGCATCCTTGAGCAGCACGCATGCGACAGCGTAGAGGCCTTGCGTGGGTCATTGGAGGAAATGCGGAAGCAGGAAGCGGGGGCGAAGGCGCGGCAAAAGGATACGGCCACGCACCTTGGGCAGGCGAGAGCAGCCTTGCAGGATGCGCAAACGGTAAAGAACCTGTTTGACGAACGGGACGGTGCGGAAACCAAATGCATGCAAATTGCGGGACGGGAGAAAGAGACCGCCCTGCTGGAAGAGAAGATCAGCCGTGCGCTGCTGGCGGAGGAAATATTGCCGCTGCGCAAGGAAGCGGCGCAAATACAAGGACAGAAGCAGCAGTGGGAAGAAAAGCAGCGACAGGCGGAACACGAAAAGCTGGAAGGAGAAAAAAGACTGGCGCAAGCGGTGCAAAGGCTGCAAGCGGTCTTTCGCAGTATACGGGAGGAGCAAGCGGCGCTGGTGAAAGCGGCCGCCCAACTGAAAGGGCAAAAAGCGATCCGGGAGGCAGAATACCAAAAAGCATTTGAAGCCTATATGAAGGATGCGGCCTTTGCGCTCTCGGAAGGGCTTACCGAAGGGCAGGCATGCCCGGTGTGCGGAAGCGAGCACCATCCAAGCCCTGCGCGGCATTCGGAAACCAATACGACGCTGGAGCAGGTGAATGCCGCCAAAAAAGAAATCGGAAGGATCGACAAGCAGCTCCTGGCACAGGAAAAAGAGGGACTTGTATTGCAGCATCTTTCGCAGGCCTGCGAAACGTCGATCGAAAGGTATTGCAAGGATCAAAAGCAGGATACAGGTACGGCACGGGAAGATAAGGCAAACCTGAAGAAGTGGACGGCGGCGGCAGACGAAGCGTTCCAGGCCCTGCAAGCGGCCGCGGCGGCATATGATCTGGCAAAGCAGGAAAACGAAAAGCTCCAATCCGCCTTTGCGGCTGCGATGGACGTCTTTAAAGAGGCGTGCCTTGCGCGCGGGTTCCAGACGGATGAACAGTTCCGCGCGAGCTGCATGAGCAAGGAGGAACGCACTGCGGCGCAGGCAAGCATACAGGACTACCATGTACAGTTGAAGGTGGCACAGCAGGCGCTGGAAAACCTGGAAGGCAAGATTGCGGGGCTACAGAAGCCGGATACGCAGGCGCTGCAAAAAGAGGTGGAAGAAAGGGAGCGGGAAAAACAGGAAACGGATACGCTGCTGGCCTCTGTACAAGCAAAGGCCGGATTGATCGGCGATGCTCTGAAGAAGGCGTCCGCAGCACAAAAGGAATTGGAGGAAAAGGCCGCGGAGTATGTGGAGCTGGATGTGTTTGCCAAGCTCTTGCGTGGGGATAAGGGCGTTGGCCTTAAGCGCTACGTGTTGGGCGTAATGCTTTCTGCGATCACAGGACAGGCAAACCGGCTGCTTAAAAAGGCGCATGACGGGCGTTACCAGCTCTACCGGACGGCGGAGGGGCAGGGCCGTGCGCGCAAGGTCGGGCTGGATTTAGAAGTTTTCGATGCATATTCGGGTGAACGCAGAAGCGTCAAAAGCCTTTCGGGCGGGGAAAAATTCCTGGTTGCGCTTTCACTGTCGCTGGGGCTTTCCGCAGTGGTGCAGGCGCAGAGCGGGGGAATACGGATCGACGCGATGTTTGTGGATGAAGGCTTTGGTTCGCTTGATCCCTCGTCCATCGAAAACGCGCTGGATATCCTTGCAAGCATCCGCGGCGGGCAGCGGCTGGTGGGGATTATTTCCCACGTTCAGCTCCTCAAGGAGAACATAGACGCTTCCATCGAGGTCAGAAAGCAGCGCGCAGGAAGCGAAATTGTGGTCAACATCTGACAAAAATGTTATTGAAGGCCGGTATATGCAGGAGTATAATATCGATAAAACGAATGGGGGGACAGCAAATGGCATTTGATAAGATGGACTGGCATGCAGGGAATTTTCCGGACAGTATTGCATATGAGTGTGCAGGAACCCACATCGGTATGTACCTGGCATGGCTGATCGAGAATGACCTGATCGATGAAGAATGGTACGAAGAATTTGATACGGAGATGGACAAGGTAAAAAACCGTGAGATAACGGGACGGGATCTTCTTGTAGAGTGCTTTGACGAGAGCCTGATCGAAGATATGATGACGGACGAGGCGCTCGAATTCACCGCGGATTATTACGATTCTCAATATATAGACGATTATGCGGACGTATTGGGGCAAGAGGACGCGGACTGCGAATTTGCCGTCTATTTGCACGAAGACACATGGGAAAACTACGACCGTGTGGAACCGGTCGTCAGTGCAAAGTTTGAAAAATGGAAAAACAAGCAATTCGATTGAATGTCAGGTCACGCCGCGCAGGAAATGCCCGCGTGTGAATGCTCCGGGGGGTTTGACCGCTTTGCCCTGCAGGGCAAGGCGGTATTGCCGGGCGATGTTTAAGCATTCCTGCGGGGTCTCTATCGTGAACTTGAGCCGCAGGACGTCGGCGCTCACCTGGCCCAGTTTATCCGCCATGAAAAGCGGCAGGGGATTCAAAATGGAAACGCAGCACCCGTCGCCTGATTTGACGATGGGGAAGCGTTTGCCCATACGGTCTGTAAGAAACAAGTTGCCGTTTGCGCGGCAGCTTTTTTTGTCGCATTTGACGGGACAGTGGATGGTGGTCATGAGCGGCAGATGGCCATAGACGACCACTTCCGTGGGGAGTGGGGAACAAAGATCCCTGATCTGCGCCAGGTTGAGTTCTGCACTCAAGGTTGCGCGCTCATATTCAAGGCCATGCAGCACATGGAGCGTTTCGCTGTTCATGACGTTGAAGGACAGGTCGGCAACCTTATGCGCGGCAGCCTGATGCAGAAGGGTGGCATACATTTCACCATCAAAAGGCGGAAGGGCTTGCGGGCTGCGGCAGGAATCGACAAGCGGGTGCACGCCGATGCACCGCTTATTCGACCGCTGCGCTTTTTGTACGATCTCCTGCGCCCATGGCGCGTCTGCGGGAACATACAAAATATCAACGTCCTCAAGGACGGCCAGCGCTTGTCCTTTGGTCAGCAGTTGTGCAGCCAGCATACGGGGCTTTTTCTTTTTTCCTGTGGGAAGAGGAGTATATTCGCCGAAAGAAGCGTTGCCTGCAGGCATCACAGGCCGCTTGCCGGGAGCGGCTGTACCGCGCGGCCCTGCTTTGGGCATTTGCATACTGAACGGACGGGAAGTGAATCCGCGCCTGCTGAATGCCTTTAAAAGGTCGTCTTTATCCTTTTGCGTGATCTTGCCGCCGTCAAGGGCCTTGCGGTAAATACGCGTTACCGCAGCAACGTAGTGCGCGGGCTTCATGCGCCCCTCGATTTTGATGCTGGCGATCCCGGCATCTTTGATGCTGCCGATGTAGTCGACCAGGCACAGATCCTTTGGACTCAACAGCCGTCCGGATTTGTTTCCCAGGCGGTAATCGAGACGGCAGGGCTGCGCGCATAGCCCGCGGTTGGCGCTGCGCCCGCCAAACATACTGCTCATCAGGCACTGGCCGGAATAACACACGCACAGCGCACCGTGCACAAAGATCTCCAGCTCCGCGCCCGTCTGCTTGCGGATATCGCAGATTTGCGCAAAGGAAAGCTCGCGTGCGAGGATCACGCGCTCAAAACCGAGGCCTGTAAGCGCCTGTACGCCGCTTGCATTATAAGCGGTCATCTGCGTGCTCGCATGGAGCGGGATGCCCGGGCATAAACGTCTGAGCAGCATAGCGCAGCCAAGATCCTGCACGATGAAAGCGTCGATGCCGGCTGCCGCCGCTTCGTCGGCAGTGCCGATCCAATCGGGGATTTCGCGGTCGCGCACCAGCGTATTGAGCGCCAGGTATAGCTTGACGCCTGCCGCATGCGCATAGGAAACAGCCTGCGAAAGATCGCCGAAATTTTCCGCGAGGTTGCGCGCACTGAAATTTTGTGCGCCGATATATACTGCGTCCGCACCGTTTTCCACGGCCGCTTTTAAACTGTCAAACCCGCCTGCGGGAGATAATAATTCCATAACAATATTATACAACAACTTGTCAACAGCAAGCCGCCTTGATTTCGCGCGCGTTTTAGTATATAATAAATTGTTTTTGAAAATAAAGGAGATTGAACAAAATTGGTAAGAGAAGATTTGAGGAATATTGCGATCATTGCGCACGTAGACCACGGCAAGACGACGCTTGTGGACGAAATGCTCAAGCAGGGCGGCAGCTTCCGCGACAATCAGGTGGTGGCAGACCGCGTGATGGACTCCGGAGATTTGGAGCGGGAGCGTGGGATTACGATCCTGGCGAAAAACACCGCGACTTTTTATAATAATGTAAAGATCAACATTGTGGATACCCCCGGTCATGCCGACTTTGGCGGCGAGGTAGAGCGTGTGCTCAAAATGGTGAACGGCGTGGTGCTGCTCGTGGACGCGTTTGAGGGGCCGATGCCGCAGACAAGGTTTGTGCTGCAAAAGGCATTGGAGCTCAACCACCGTGTGATCATCGTGGTCAACAAGATGGACAGGCCGGACGCGCGGTTAAACGACGTGGGCGACGAAGTACTGGAGCTTCTTTTGGAGCTGGACGCAACGGACGAACAGCTCGACAGCCCGATTATCTATTGTTCGGGCAGGGACGGCACGGCAACGGTGGATCCCAACCACCCGGGCAGCGACTTAAAACCGCTGTTCGATACGATATTGAACTACATTCCCGCGCCGGAGGGGGACGAGGATGCGCCGCTGCAAATGCTCGTTTCGTCCATCGACTACAACGAATACGTCGGGCGGATCGCGGTCGGGCGCATTGAACGCGGCGTCATCAAGCAAGGACAGGACGTGTCCCTGTGCGATTATCACGCGGAGGACTTATGCGCAAACGGCAAAGTCACGGCAATTTACCAATACGACGGATTGAAGCGCGTGCCGGTGGAAAGCGCAAAGGCGGGGGATATCATAGCCTTTTCCGGGTTGGAGAATGTGAATATCGGCAATACGGTGTGTGCACAGTATGAATTTGAGCCGATCCCGTTCGTAAAGATATCGGAGCCGACGGTAGAGATGACGTTTTCTGTCAACAACAGCCCATTTGCAGGGCGGGATGGGAAATACGTTACGTCGCGGCATTTGCGTGACCGCCTGATGAGCGAGCTGCGCAAGGACGTATCGCTTGCGGTGCACGAAACGGATAGTGCGGAATCCTTCCGCGTGCTCGGGCGCGGCGAGATGCATCTTTCGATCCTGATCGAAACGATGCGCCGCGAAGGGTATGAATTCCAGGTGGGCGCGCCCAAGGTGCTGTATAAGACAGTGGACGGGCATATGTGCGAGCCGATCGAGCGGCTGCTTGTGGACGTCCCTGCGGAAAGCGTGGGTAATGTCATTGAAAAACTGGGTTCAAGAAAATCGGAAATGGTGCATATGACGCCGCAGGGAGAGCGGATGCGCATTGAGTTCAAGATCCCCGCACGCGGCCTTTTTGGCTATCGCAGCGAGTTTTTGACGGATACAAGGGGCGAGGGGATACTCAATACGGTATTCGACGGGTACGAGCCGTATAAAGGAGATATCGAGAAGCGTTCGCTGGGTTCCCTGGTCGCATTTGAGACGGGGGATTCCATCACCTATGGGCTGTATAACGCACAGGAGCGCGGCACCCTGTTCATCGGTGCGGGCGTACCCGTGTATATGGGGATGGTAGTCGGCTGTTCGCCCAAAAACGAAGACCTGGTCGTGAACGTATGCAAGAAAAAGCATGCCTCCAATGTCCGTGCGTCCGGCAGTGACGACGCGCTGCGTTTGGTACCGCCGAAGAACATGAGCCTTGAGGAAATGCTTGAATTTTTAGGCGACGACGAGCTTTTGGAAGTCACGCCGAACAACCTGCGTATCAGAAAGAGGATACTGGACCATCAGCAGCGCATGAAGTCCAATAAGAAATAATATGGGAATTACAAAAAAAGTTCTGGAAAACTGCAAAAGGCCACGGGGAATGATGGGCAGGCAAACCATCAAAAGGATGAATAAAAGCCATGCGGAGCTTACGGCATGGGGATTTTCCCAAATCGACATCGGAAAAAGCGACGTCATATTGGACGTCGGCTGCGGCGGCGGGAAGGCGCTTAAGCTGTTGTCAAAAAAAGCGGCAAACGGAGCCCTTTACGGCATCGATTATTCGGAAACATCCGTTGCCTGCGCCCGCCGGGAGAACAAAGCGGACGTGCGAAGCGGTAAAATGGACATCTTGCACGGAAGCGTTTCCGATATGCCCTTTCAGGATGGATTTTTCGATTTGGTCACTTCGGTGGAAAGCTATTACTTCTGGCCAGACCTCGACCATGATTTAAAGGAAGTCCTGCGCGTGTTAAAAGAAGGCGGAACCTTTTTGATCGTGGCGGAAATGTACGACCATGCAGGGCAGAGCGAAAAGGATAAGCAGATTGTCGATTTGCTCAACATGCATAACAACACCCCCGAAGAGCTTCAGGATATGCTGGGCAGGGCCGGATACCGCGGGGTATGCGTGGAGGAAAACAAAGAACGCGGCTGGATCTGTGCAAGGGGAATCAAATAAGAAACAAAAAAACGGCAGGGCGCCGTTTTTTTCTTGGACGTATTATTTGGAAAGTTTGCCTAACATAAAGGCCATGTTTTCGCCCAGCGTCTTTAAGGTGCGGGCGGCTTCTTCGTCCTTTTGCCATTCGCCTTTTTCATAGGCCATGGTAAAATTCCAGTAAGTAGAGCTTACGATGGGCATCTGGTTGATGGTGAACAGGTAATTGATCGCCGCCATAGTAAAGTTGGATCCGGCGCGCCGCGCGGTCACGACCGCAGCGCCCGGCTTGTTCTTCAGCGTAAACCCGTTTTCACGGGTGATGCGCCCCAAACGGTCGATGAGAGCTTTCGTTTCGGTGGTCATACTGCCGAAATAGACGGGCGAGCCAATGAGGATCCCGTCGGCGGCGTTTGCGGCGGCAATGAAATCGTTCATTTTATCTTTTTCAATTGCACACTTATTGTTGTGGACACGCATACATTCTTTGCAATCGAGGCAGCCGTAAAGCAGATTTCCCCCCACCTGCACGATTTGCGTATCGATGCCGCGTGCATCGAGCTCGTCGCATACCATTTTCAGGCTGTGGTATGTATTCCCGTCCCTGCGCGGACTTCCGTTAAAAGCAACTACATTCATAAAAGCCACCCCTTTTCAGATATTGGATACGCTAAGTATAGCATGAAAGGGAAAATGTGAGAAATAAAATTTATCTAAAAAAACGGAAAAGCGGTTTGAAAAGAAAAGATTAGATGATATACTGTTAACGGTATTTTACTTCATATTTATATTTTATGTAGGTTAAAGGAGAACTCGATGGAATTTCTTGTGAACGGCATTATGGCGCTTACGTGGCAGCAAGTAATTATGTTTGTCATAGGCGGCGTGTTGATTTTTCTGGCAATTTCCAAAAAGTTGGAACCGGCGCTTTTGCTGCCAATGGGGTTTGGCGCAATCCTTGTCAATATCCCGCTTTCGGGCGCGGTTGACCAGGTGATGGCAGGCGTAGGAAATGTAAACGGCATCGTTGACTGGCTGTTCAGCGTAGGGATCGAAGCATCGGAGATGATGCCATTGCTCCTGTTTATCGGGATCGGCGCCATGATCGATTTTGGCCCGCTGCTCAAAAACCCGAAGCTGCTCTTCTTTGGGGCGGCCGCCCAGTTTGGTATTTTTGCTACCATTACAGCATCGGCGGCGCTCGGGTTTTCGATCCAGGATGCGGCTTCGATCGGCATTATCGGTGCGGCTGACGGCCCGACGTCCATTCTTGTATCGCAGGTGCTGGGCAGCGGCTTTGTAGGGCCGATCGCCGTTGCGGCATATTCGTATATGGCGCTGGTGCCCATCATACAACCGATGGCCATAAAGCTGGTCACCACCAAAAAAGAGCGGGCCATCAAGATGGAATACCATGGTGAAGATATTCCAAAGATTGCAAAAATATTGTTCCCGGTCGTTGTAACGATGATCGCGGGGCTGGTCGCGCCGGCGTCCATCGCGCTGGTCGGATTCCTGATGTTTGGGAACCTGCTGCGTGAATGCGGCGTACTGGATTCGCTTTCGGAGACCGCTTCTAAAGTGCTGGTCAACCTGATCACATTACTATTGGGTATCACGATCGCATCTACGATGAAAGCGGAAGCTTTTGTTACATGGCAGACACTGATGATCATGGGGCTCGGCTTGGCGGCGTTCTTCTTCGACACGATCGCCGGCGTTATGTTCGCGAAGCTGGTCAACGTATTCAGTAAAAAGAAGATGAACCCGATGATCGGCGCCGCAGGGATATCGGCATTCCCGATGTCTGCGCGTGTGGTGCAAAAGATGGGGCTTGAGGCAAACAACCAGAACCATCTGCTGATGTTTGCGGTAGGAGCGAATGTTTCAGGGCAGATCGCTTCTGTGGTCGCAGGCGGCGTCATCCTCGGTCTCGTACCGATCATGATGTAGGGAAAGGAAGGCTGTTATTATGAACGAAGTATTGATAAATTCTCTGGATTTGATGTGGAAGGGCATGCTTTCCATCTTTGTCGTGATCGCGGCGATCTGCATTGTTGTCATGATCATGAACAGGGTAACCAGGAAGAAAAAACAGAAAGAATAACCGTGGAATACGAGAAGATATTGGAAGGCCGCTTTATCAGCCTGTACGGCAGCGCATTATTGCCGGAAAGCCTGCGTGTATATGATGGCCTTGACTATGCAATCTCATTTGCCGTCCCGCTGCCGGATGCGGTCGTTGATGCGGTGGTGGATGGGCCGACAAAAACGTATTTCCACCATTACAGGACGTGCAATGCGTTTTTAGACCAGACTGCTTTTTTGCTGGTGCAGGCGATCAGGCGGGAAGGGTATGACGCTGCTTATGTCCCGGCCTCGCAGTCCGTGAGCGGAGGCGGGTACCGCGGCCTCCTGCCGCATAAAGCAGCGGCCCGGCTGTGCGGCCTCGGCGGGATCGGCGACAACGACCTGTTCATGACGCGCGAATACGGCTGCAGGGTACGGCTGTGTACGGTGCTCACAGATATGCCCCTTGAAACAGCGAACGTGAGAGAGAACCCCTGCCTGCATTGCGGTATGTGTGCAAGGGCTTGCCCGAGCGGGGCGCTTTACGGAAGGGAATGGAGCGAAGGGATCGATGTCCGGGAGATCGTGGATGTCGAGATGTGCAGCAGGCACATGAAGAAGGCGTACCAGGGGATCGGCAGGGGCGCCGTATGCGGGATATGCATGGCGGTTTGCCCGGTAGGCAAAAAGAAATAAGTGTTTTAAGAGCTTGCAGCAAGGGTATTATTAAAATCGTCATAAAAAAATTATTAATAATTTATTACAAAACTATTTACAAACGAAGAATGGCGTTGTATAATGAACCAAAGCTATAAATTTAGACATAAACTCATGACGAGTGAAAACAGAGGAGCGTAATATGAAAAGTATTATATCTAATGTTAAGGATGGTCTTTTGAAGACGGTTGGCACCGTAAAAGGCAAACTGTCGGAAGTGACCGGCAATATCTCTAACATGAGAAAAGTACAGAAGAGAAAAGTATTGAGGACGTATCAGAATACGGCGGTAAAACGCAGCGGCGGCGTTTCCCCCATGCGTGCGTCCCGTATGGGCAGCGCGGCGTCCCCGCAGCCGACAGGCCGTGTGGTTCGCAGGTATGCTGCTAAGAAAGTCAATATGAAGCGTTTCACAGCGGTCATCGCGATTGCGCTTGTGGCAGTCATGGTACCGGTGATGGTATTGGCGGCCAATGGCGATGCCACGCAGACGCCCGAACCGGAAACAACACCGGTAGTAGCGGCTGCAGCGACGGCAGAGAGCCCTTCGGAAGCTCCACAGGTCTCCGAAACGAAGCAAGAAACGACGCAGGTATCGGAAGAGAGCAGTTCACTTACGGCTGAATCGGTCGAAACACCGGAAGCTACGGCAGAACCGGAACCGACGCCCGAGCCAACGCCACAATATGTGACTCTGACGGCAGGCATGAACGATCCTTCTGTCCCGGCATTGCAGCAGCGCCTGATGGATCTGCATTACATGTCCCAGGATCAGACAACGGACTACTTTGGACCTGCAACGCTGATGGCTGTACAGGCTTTCCAGCGCAAGCATGGCCTTGACGTAGACGGTGCGGCGGGGGCTGAAACGCAGGCGGCGATCTTCTCTGCCGATGCAAAAGAATATACGGCGGCCCTTGGCGCTGATGGCGACGATGTGTCCCGTATCCAGGAAAGATTATTAGAGCTTGGTTACAATGTAAGCGTAACAGGCCATTTCGGTGAAATGACGGATAAGGCTGTAAGGGAATTCCAGCGCATGTGCGGCCTGACGGACGACGGCAGCGTTGGCAGCGTGACAAAGGATGTATTATTCTCTGATAATGCTGAACCTTCGACAGCGAAAGTTGAGGCCGATAAAAAAGCGGCTGAAGAAGAAAAGAAGAAAGAGGAAAGCAGTTCCTCCAATAAAGGAAACGGTTCTTCCAGCAGTGATAAGGGCAGCAGCTCTTCCGGCTCTTCGGGTAGCTCCTCAAGTGGCGGCTCCTCGTCGGGCGGTTCCAGCAGCAAACCTTCTTACTCTGCTGATCCGGGTAACGTTGAAGCGTTTATAGACGTAGCAATGGCCCAGGTTGGCAAGCCGTATCGCCTCGGCGGTAAAGGCCCGGATTCGTTTGACTGCTCCGGTTTCGTATACTATGCCCTCAGGGAGAGCGGCAACGGCATCGGATATATGACCTCCGGTGGTTGGGCAGGCGCAGGTTTCACGACAGTAGGCTGGGATGATCTCGAACGCGGCGACATTCTCTGTTTGAGCGGACATGTGGCGATCTACCTGGGAGACAACACGGTGGTGGATGCTTCTTCGAGTTCTGGAAAGATCGTAGTCAGAAGCATGGGTTCTTACTTCTCAAATAACTTCATCTGTGCGAAGAGACCCCTCTAATCGTAAAGTTAAAATCTTGAAGAACGGATGCGAAAGCATCCGTTCTTTTTTCTGTTCTTGTATAGTTCATACTTATTTGATATAATGTTTTGTCAGCAGGAGGTTTTGTATGGCAAAATACGCTTTAGGGTTGGACATCGGTTCTACTACCATTAAGATTGTCTTAGTAGACGGTGACAACACCATTTTATTCGATAGATACAGAAGGCATTTTTCGGACGTACGCGGCGAGCTTTTAAATCTTTTCAAAGAGATTGCGCAGGAATGCGGCGAATATGAGGTCACCTCGGCTATCACAGGCTCTGGTGGCCTTACTGTTGCAAATCTGCTTGGCCTGCCGTTTGTGCAGGAGGTAGTTGCGGGAGCGCGGGCAACGCAAAAGTATATCCCGCAGGCGGATGTCGTTTTGGAGCTCGGCGGCGAGGATGCCAAGATCACTTACATGAAGCCATCCTTAGAACAGCGCATGAACGGTACCTGTGCTGGTGGTACGGGCGCATTCATCGACCAGATGGCCACGCTTTTGAATACTGACCCGATGGGGCTTAACGAGCTTGCAAAGTCCTATCATACCCTTTATCCGATCGCTGCACGCTGCGGCGTGTTTGCCAAGACGGACGTGCAGCCGCTGATCAATGAAGGCGCGGCCAAGGAGGATATTGCCGCGTCTATTTTTCAGTCCGTAGTGAATCAAACGATATCCGGCCTTGCATGCGGCCGGCCGATCCGCGGGAACGTAGCTTTCCTCGGCGGGCCTCTTCATTATTTGACGGAGCTGCGGCAGCGGTTTATTGAGACGTTGCATTTGGAGGGGGAGGCGATCATCCATCCGGACAATTCGCATTTGTTTGTGGCGCTGGGCGCCGCCCTGATGGCGGAGGGAAAAACTTTCCAGGTCAAGGAACTGCCGGATATGCTCACCGCAGCAGGGGAAGGCGCGCACGAAACGCGCCGTTTGCGTCCGCTGTTTGAGTCGGATGAAGAATATGATGCCTTTACAACGCGGCACGCGCAAAAGAACGTGCAGCGCGCAGAGATCGGCAAGGCTGACGGGGCATGTTATCTGGGGCTCGACGCCGGAAGCACGACGATCAAGGCGGTATTGATCGACGACCAGTACCGTATGCTTTATTCGCACTATCATTCCAACGAGGGCAATCCTCTGGATTCTGCGGTAGAAATCGTAAAGGATGTTTATGACAAACTGCCTCCAAAGGCTTATATTGCCGGCGCCTGCGTCACCGGTTACGGCGAAGCGATTATCAAGGAAGCTTTGAAGCTTGACCTCGGCGAGATCGAGACGATGGCACACTATAAGGCGGCGGAATTTTTTAATAAGGATGTAGACCTGATTATTGATATCGGTGGACAGGACATGAAATGCCTGCGCATTAAAAACGGCGTGGTGGACGGGATCATGCTGAATGAGGCATGTTCTTCCGGCTGCGGCAGTTTTTTGCAGACCTTTGCATATTCCCTCGGCATACCGATCCAGGAATTCGCGCAGGAGGCGCTTAAATCTCGCAACCCCGTTGATCTGGGGACGCGCTGCACGGTATTTATGAACAGCCGTGTGAAGCAGGCGCAAAAGGAAGGCGCTACGGTGGGGGATATTTCCGCCGGCCTTTCCTATTCCGTAGTTAAGAATGCGCTCTACAAGGTCATCAAGGTCAAGGATCCGGCTGATTTGGGCAAAAATATCGTTGTGCAGGGCGGCACATTCAAAAACAATGCGATCCTGCGTACGTTTGAGCTGGAGCTTAACAGGGAAGTCGTACGCCCGGATATCGCGGAGCTGATGGGTGCGTTTGGCGCGGCCCTGCTGGCCAAAAAGGAGATGCAGGGGAAACGTTCGTCGATGCTCGGGCGTGATGAGCTTTCAAACTTTACCTATAAGGGGAGCTTTGCCCGCTGTGGGAAATGCGAAAATCGTTGTATGCTCACGATCACGACGTTTGAGGACGGCAGGAAATTTGTTTCCGGCAACCGGTGCGAAAAGGGGAGCGGCGTCGTGAAGAAGAACGACATGCCGAACCTTTACGATTATAAGCTCAAGCGTGTCTTTGACTATGAACCGCTGCCGGAGGACCAGGCGCCTAACGGGACGATCGGGATACCGCGAGCGCTGAACATCTTTGAAAATTATCCGTTCTGGCACGCGATGTTTACCAAACTAGGCTTTCGGGTGGTGCTTTCTGATCCGTCCAGCCATGCGATTTTTGAAAAGGGCATGGAGACGATCTCGTCCGATACGGTTTGTTATCCGGCGAAGCTGATCCATGGGCATATCGAAAACCTGGCGGAAAAGGGAGTCAAAAAGATTTTCTATCCGTGTATTCCTTTCGAGCGCAAGGAATTTGGCGATTCCAACAACCATTACAATTGCCCGGTCGTCACATCCTATCCGGAAGTGATCAAAAGCAATATGGACGTCCTTTCCCGAAACGGCATCGAATTCATCAATTTCTTCGTAGCGCTCGACGAGAAGGAATTCATGCCGCAGAAGATCATGAAGGAATTCGGAAAATACGGGGTCACGGAGCAGCAGGCGCGCGAAGCCGCAGACGCCGCGTATGCGGCGCTTGACCAGTTCAAGCAGGATATGCGCGACCAGGGCGAAAAAACGCTTGCATGGCTGCAGGAGACCGGAAATACGGGCATCGTGCTCGCGGGACGTCCTTACCATGTGGATGCGGAGATCAATCACGGGATTCCGTCGCTCATCACGAGCTATGGCCTTGCTGTGCTCACGGAGGACAGCGTAGCGCATCTGGGGCATTTGGAGCGCCCGATCCGCGTGATGGACCAGTGGGCATTCCATACGCGCCTTTATGAGGCTGCCGCGGCCGTTGCACGTTATGATTGCCTGCAGTTGGTGCAGCTCAATTCGTTTGGCTGCGGCCTGGACGCGATCACGACAGACCAGGTGCATGAAATCATTGAAGCGGCAGGAAAAATTTATACGGTATTGAAGATCGACGAGATCAGTAACCTCGGCGCCGCCAAGATCCGGCTGCGCTCCCTGATCGCCGCTTTAAAAGAACAGAAAGAAGATGCTATAGAGCATCCGGGCAAAAAAGAAGAGACCAAAAACGCAGTGTGGCGCCGACGTATCTTTACCAAGGAAATGCGTGAAAAGGGGACGATCGTCTGTCCGCAGATGGCCCCGCTGCAGTTCCAGTTCTTAAAACAGGCGTTTGATCCGACAGGTTACAACTTCAAGGTGTTGACGGAGGTGACCAAGGAAGATATCGATGTGGGCCTTAAATACGTCAACAACGATGCGTGTTATCCGACGATCATCGTCGTAGGGCAGCTTGTGAACGCTTTTCTGACGGGCAAGCTTGACCCGGACAATACGGTTATCATGCTGACGCAGACAGGCGGCGGATGCCGTGCTTCCAACTATCTCGCGTTCCTGCGCAAGGCGCTCAAAGAAGCGGGTTTCCCGCAGGTCGTTGTCGTATCCATTAACTTCTCAGGTTTGGAGAAAAACCCCGGCTTCCGCTTTACGCCGGGCCTTGCAATGCGGCTGCTCCTTGCGATTCCGCTGGGGGATCTGCTGCAAAAGCTGCTGCTCGCGACCCGGCCTTACGAAAAGAACAAAGGCGAGACAAATGCGCTCTTTGATAAGTGGGTTGGCAAAGTGCAGGATATCGTGCAACACACGCGCTATTTCGGTTACCGTAAGGCAGCGAAACAGATGGTCAGGGACTTCGAGGCGGTAAAGCGTACGGATGCTGTCAAGCCGAAGGTCGGCATCGTAGGAGAGATCTTGGTAAAATACCATCCGGACGCCAACAACCATGCGATCGAGGTGATCGAGCGGGAAGGCGGCGAAGCGGTGATGCCTGCCCTGATGGAATTTTTCACCTACAGCCTTTACAGCTGCAAATTCAAGCATGAAGAAATGGGCAAATCCAAAGGGGTCTATAAGGCGTCCATGTTTGGTATCTGGCTGGTAAACTGGTTCCGCAACCCCATCCAGCGTGCGCTCAGGAAGAGCAAATATTATACGCCTTATCCGAATATCCAGCATCTGGCGGAGCAGTCGGAAGAGATGATCTCCTGTGGAAACTGCACTGGGGAAGGGTGGTTTTTGACTGCGGAGATGCTGCACCTGATCGAGGAGGGGGCGCCCAACATTATTTGCGTACAGCCCTTTGCCTGCCTGCCCAACCATGTCGTGGGCAAGGGCATGATCCGCGGGATCAGGAACAAGTATCCGCAGGCGAACATTGTCGCGGTCGACTATGACCCGGGAGCGTCCGAGGTCAACCAGTTGAACCGTATCAAGCTGATGATCTACAGCGCGTTCGAGAACTTAAAGCTGCAGCAGGAACAAAAACAGGGATAAACGGCAACATGCTGTCAAGACGGTTTGTACAAGCCGTCTTTTTTGTTCGTTTTTTTGACAAAAATTCAGTAAATGAACGCAAAAAATTCAAATGAACGGATGAGAGCGTTGACGATGTTCATTTATAGTGCTATAATATCATGACGGAAACAAGTGAACAGAAATTATACTTTTTCGTTCAGGGAAAATATGCGTAAAAAAACACCCCGAAGGGTGTTTTTCACCTAAAATTTATTTGTTTTGGACTGGAATGAAAAAGTATGAGTAATGATACTGGGGGGGTAGGGATGAAACGATTTCTGATAATTCTATTGGCTGTTTTATTATGCATTTCGTTTACCTCCTGTTCAGGTAAAGGAGAGAACACGGTCGTGATCTACTCCAGTGCGGAACAATACCGCAATGAATTTATTCTTTCACGCCTTAAAGAACAATTTCCACAATACGATATCATACTTGGCTATATGCCGACAGGCAACCAGGCCGCCCGCCTGTTGGTGGAAGGGGAGAAGTCTGAATGCGACATAGCCTACGACATGGAATATGGATATGTCGATAAATTAAAGGACGTTTTTGCAGATTTGTCGGATTATGATATGTCGCGTTTTGAACCGGATATGCTGGACGAGGATCACAAGGTTTTACCGGAATGCCGGAACGGCGGTTGTATTGCCGTCAATGTGGATATTTTAAAACAAAAGGGTTTACCGGAACCTAAAAACTATGGGGATTTATTGAAACCGGAATATCACGGCCTGGTATCCATGCCCAACCCGAAATCGTCCGGGACAGGATATATGTTTTTGAAAAGCCTGGTCAATGCGTGGGGAGAAGAACGGGCTTTTGATTACTTTGATCAATTATCCCAAAATATTTTGCAGTATACCTCCTCCGGCTCGGGGCCGGTCAACGCCCTGGTGCAGGGCGAAGCTGCGATCGGCCTTGCGATGACGAGCCAGGCTGTGAAGGAAATCAATAATGGAGCGCCGCTTAAAATCCTGTATTTTGAGGAAGGTTCTCCGTATTCCCGTTACGGCATAGGCATGGTAAAGGGAAAGGAAAACCGCCAGTGCGTACGGGATGTATTTGACTACCTCGATTCGACGTTGGTAGCCGAGGATAAAGAGCTGTTCTTTCCTGAAAAAATTTATAAGGATATTGATTTCGAGATGGAGAACTTCCCGAAAGATATTAAGTATGCGGATATGAGCAACGATACCAAGGCAGAAAAGGAACGTCTGCTGGAAAAGTGGGTACACTAGATGAATGAAAAACTTGTAGTTGAGAACCTTTCAAAGGTGTTTGGGACAAATGAGGTGCTGCACGGCATCGGTTTTACGGTGCGCGAAGGGGAATTTTTATCCGTGCTGGGGCCATCCGGCTGTGGCAAGACGACGCTTTTGCGCATGCTGATCGGCCTTGAGCAGCCCACGGACGGCAAGATATACAAGGACGGCAGGGATATCACGAACAGTGCGCCCTTTGAAAGGGGCATGGGTATCGTATTCCAGAACTATGCTTTGTTTGAAAACATGACCGTTCTCGGCAACGTAGAGTATGCGCTCAGGAAGAATCCGGCTTTTAAGGAAAAAGCCCGCGAAACGGCGGAACATTTGATTGAGCAGGTCGGGCTCGCGGAGCATAAAGAGAAGCGGCCGGGCAAACTTTCTGGCGGGCAGCAGCAGCGCGTGGCGATCGCGAGGACACTGGCCTTAAACCCTGACATCATCTTGTTTGACGAGCCAATGTCTGCGTTGGATGTGGATACGCGCCTTTCGCTGCGCGGCGAGCTGAAAAATATCCAGAAAAAATTTGGTTCGACGATGATCTATATCACGCACGACCAGGAAGAGGCGTTTGCGATGTCCGACCGGATCATGGTTTTAAACGAGGGCAAAGTGCAGCAGCTAGATACCCCCAGAGGCATCATCGACCATCCGGCCAACGACTATGTGGAACGCTTTGTAATCCACAATATCCAGTTGAAGATCGACTCACTGATCCAGTTTGCGAGGACAAAGGTATGAGCCTGCGGAAAAAGGGCCTGTCGGGCGTAAAATTACTGTTGGCTGTGTTCTTTATTGTCGCTGTACTGCTGCCGCTCATTTATATGCTCACGACAATGGCGGGGGAAGACGTCGGCGGGCTGGTCACCTCCGAAGGGTTCGCGACGGCGCTGGGACATTCCGTGTGGGTGTCGCTGACGTCTACCTTGATTTCCGTGGGACTGGCAGTCGTGCTTGCATGGTTCATCGAACGTTCCGCCATACGGTGTAAGGGCCTTTTTACGATATTGTTCACGCTGCCCATGCTTATCCCGTCCATATCGCACGGCATGGGGCTGGTCGTGCTTTTCGGTTCTAACGGCGTACTGACAAACCTGCTGCACATCGATGGCAATATATACGGTTTCTGGGGTATCGTGATCGGCTCGGTGATGTATTCGTTCCCGGTGGCTTTCCTGATGGTGTCGGACATGATGCGCTATGAAGACAGTACGCCTTACGAAGCGGCTTCCGTGCTCGGGATATCCAAGGTCAACCAATTCAGCGCGATTACGCTGCCATATATGCGCAAGCCAATGGTATCCGTTATTTTTGCGGTGTTTACGTTGGTCATTACAGACTATGGCGTACCGCTCACGGTAGGCGGCCAATTCACAACGTTGCCGGTGATGATGTACCAGGACGTCGTCGGGCTCCTGAATTTCGGCAAGGGAAGTGTGATCGGCCTTATTCTGCTTGTTCCGGCGTTTATCGCCTTCCTGATCGACCTGCTGGATAAAAACAAGGCGAGCCTTTCCTATGTGATCAAACCTTTCCGCATCCTGAAAAACAAAATAAGGGATGGGATCGCTTACCTTTCGTGCAGTATCGTCAGCCTGTGCATCCTGCTGCCCATCGCGGCCTTTGCGGTGCTGACCTTTGTAAAAAAGTACCCGATCGATATGTCGCTCACGCTTGATAATATCACCAAAACAATGGAGATCGGCGCAGACAGGTATTTGGCAAATTCGCTGATCATCGCGGCATGCGTTTCCGTGATCGGTGTTGCGATCGCCTATATCACGGCTTATATGACGGCGCGTGTCCCTTCCAAATCGTCGAAAATGCTCCACCTGGTCTCTATTATCACACTGGCGATCCCGGGACTGGTACTGGGCCTTTCCTATATGATATTTTTCAACGGCTCGTTTATCTATGGCACGCTCGCGATCTTGATACTGGTCAACATCATGCACTTTTTTGCTTCACCCTACCTGATGATGTACAATACGTTCGGCAAGCTGAACCAGAACCTGGAAGCGGTCGGGGCAACGCTGGGCGTTAGCCGGGGGCGCATCATCCGGGACGTGCTGATCCCGCAGTCAAAAGCGACGATCGCAGAGATGTTCGCATACTTTTTTGTCAATTCGATGATGACGATCTCCGCGGTGTCATTCCTCTCGACGTTTACCACGCAACCGTTGTCATTGATGATCACGCTTTTTGAGGCGCAGATGATGCTGGAGAGCACGGCGTTCGTTTCGCTGCTGATCTTGGGCGTCAACCTTGCGCTCAAGGGTGGGATCAACCTATATAAGAGAAATTTGAGGAAAAAGGAACTGGCATGAATTTAACGAGGAATCAATTCGATCTTTTGACTTGCTTGGAAAAGAACGGGGCGCTGACGCAGCGCGAACTTGCAAAGCAGCTGAATAAGGCGCTGGGAACCGTCAACAAAGGCATGGCGGAGCTTTTGCAGCTTGGCTTTTTAAAGGATGGCACGATCACGAAAAAGGGGCTGCAGGCCTTGGAGCCTTACCGGGTAAAAAGGGCTGTTTTTATCGCCGCGGGGTTTGGATCGCGCATGGTACCGATCACGCTCAACACCCCCAAACCGCTTGTGCGGGTACATGGCATGAGGCTCATCGATACGCTGCTGGATGCCGTCCTTGCGGCTGGCATCGAGGAAGTGTATGTGGTGCGCGGTTACCTGGCGGAGCAGTTCGACCAGCTCCTGTATAAATACCCGAATATCCGCTTTATTGAAAACCCGGTATACAACGAGGCCAATAATTTATCATCCGTTATGTATGCGCGCGGGCTGCTGGGAAACGCCTATGTGCTGGAAGCAGACCTGCTGCTTTACCATCCGCAGATCATTACCAAATACCAGTATTGCTCCAACTATTTGGGCGTGCCCGTCAAAGAAACGGACGACTGGTGTTTTTACAGTGCAAACCATAAATATATCACGAAAATGAGCGTCGGCGGTACGGACTGTTACCATATGTTCGGGATATCCTATTGGACGCAGGAAGATGGCGCGCGCCTTTCCGAATGTGTAAAAAACGTATACGAAAGCCCGGGCGGCAAAGAGCGCTACTGGGACCAGGTTCCGCTCGAATATCATTTAAAGGATTTCAACGTGGAGATCCGGGAATGCAGTTTTGACGATATTATAGAAATCGATACCTATAACGAGCTGAAAAAGCTCGACCCCACTTACGGCGAGGTTTGAGCTTTTGTAATGCTAACGTTTTCGCTGCCTGCAAGAAACGCAAGCAAGCGTTCTTTTTGCGCCATGGCGTCTTGATAACCGACCTGGTATTGTGCGGAAAGCTTTTGCGGATCCTTTTCCATCCGGCCGGCGATGATCGGCTGGGTAGGACGGATGATGAGTGCGTTGCCGTTTTTTTCTTCCCATTCGGCGAGGCGGATGCTTTCATTGTAGTACTGATAGCGGTTGACGACAGTATGGGCAAATGCACGATGGGCGGGGTAGCGTACATAGGCGTACCAGCCCATTTTACTTTTGTGGTGCCGGAACCCGGCGTTGCGCGTCAGGACGATCACGTTTTTCCGGTTGCCCCTGCTAAGGGAATAAGCGATCGGTACGGAATCGCTGGCGCCGCCGTCCATCAGCTTATGCCCGTCGACATGTACGATGGTGGAAGCCATGGGGATCGCCGCAGTCGCGCAGAGGTATTTCATATCGGCTTCGTCGTTTAAATCGTGCAGCTGCCGGTAAAAGGGCTTGCCGTCCGCGACATTGGTCGCCACGATCGTCAGTTTTTTACGTGAGTGTCGGAACGCGCCATAATCAAACGGGATGATATTGCGCGTTACTTCATAAAATACATATTTCATGCCAAAAAAAGAACCGGTGGTCAAAAAATTCCAGAGGCTCAAGTATTTACGATTGATGCAGGTATTGTAGATTTCAAGGTTCCTGCCGTACTGGCCCGAAACATAGGAGATCGCATTGGCCGCTCCTGCCGAAACGCCTATGATGTCCTCCATCTGTATGCCCATCGATAAGAAAGCATCCAAAACGCCCGCCGTGTAAGAGCCGCGCATGCCCCCGCCTTCCAAAATCAAACCTGTTTTTGCCATATGCCGCCTCCTTGCTCTGCCTATTATAACTTTTTTATCAAATAAAATCAAAACTGTGGTAGAATGGTTACAGGGGAGAGTGAAGAATGGGAGCATTGATTGGGATCGTGATTGCAGCAGCTGCCTTGTGCTGTATCTATTTTTTTATGACTTCTACGAAAGCGTCGGAAAATGCCGGCTGGATGAAGGAATACCGCTATGCGCACCGCGGGCTGCACAATGAGCGGATGCCGGAGAATTCGTTGGAAGCTTTTCAAAACGCTATCGACCACGGCTATGCGATCGAGCTTGACGTGCACCTGTCAAAAGACGGGCATGTCATGGTTTTCCATGACGATACGCTTGCGCGCGTCACGGGGGAAAGCGGAAAAATTGAGGATTATACGCTCGCGGAATTGAAGCGAATGCGGCTTGCGGGCACGCAATGTACGATACCGACGCTTCGGGAAGCGCTAGCGCTTGTGGATGGCCGTATGCCCCTCCTGATTGAGACAAAAAACACAGGCGGCGCCGGGCAGTTGGAGGTCAGCCTGTATCAGATCATGCGGGAATACCGCGGGAAGTATGCGCTGCAGTCCTTTTCGCCTTTTTCGATGCGCTGGTTTAAGAGCAATGCGCCGGAGGTTTTGCGCGGACAGCTTTCGGCAACATTTTCCTATGGGGCGGAGGAGATCCCAAAATGGAAGCGCTCGATGCTGAAGCATTTGTGTACGAATTTTGTTTGCCGTCCGCATTTCATCAGCTATGAAATGGAGGGATATTGCCTTCCTGTCGTACAGCGGATGCGCAAAAACGGCTTGCCGCTTTTGATTTGGACGGTTCGCTCGGAGGAAAACAAGGAACGCATCCTCAAAAATGCGGATGCCGTGATCTTCGAGAATTTTAACGCGTGAGGAAAAACGATGAAAGAAATGATGCAAAACAAACAAAACAGGGTGATTCCCATCTTATTGGTGGTCTGGGGCGCGCTTTCTTATTTGGTTTTAATCCCGCAGGTCTGGTGGCTGGGGCTTGCCTTCGCCGCGCTGGCGGTGATTTGGGGCGGCATTACGCTTAGGCGGTATCACATGTTTTCCGTGGTTGCCGTACTGCTGGGGATCGTAGCATGCCTCATTTATGTTTTTAGCAGGTAAGGATTATCATATTGGCATGGAAGGCGCCGGGATTGACGGTGCTTTTTCACATCAGGGGCTATTCTGAAAAAAGGGTGGCAAATACTATCCTTTTCAGATAAAATATGTATATCAAAAATAATGGGAGGGCGTTTCCTTGTTAAAGCTATATAAGGGCCTCGGTAAATATGCCGGCCAGCTTCTTTTGCTCGTGCTTTTGTTGTTGGGGCAGGTGTTTGCCCTTTTGATGCTGCCCAATATGATGTCCACTATCATCGATCAGGGGGTTATCGTAGGGGATATGGGCTATATCACCACGGCCGGCCTGATCATGCTGGGGATCTCTTTGGGAGGGTCTGCCTGTGCCATCGGCGTAGGCTATTTTGCATCCAAAGTCGGCGTAGGTTTTTGTACGGATGTGAGGAAAAAACTTTTCCATAAGGTCGGGGAATTCACAATGGCGGAATTCGACAAGGTCGGTACGGCGTCGCTTACGACCCGGACGACCAACGATATCATGCAGATACAGGATTTTACGATCATGCTGTTCCGCGTGATCATCCTGGCGCCCATCATGTGTATCGGCGGGGTCGCCATGTCCATGCAAAAGAACGCACAGCTTGCGTGGGTGATCATTGCCTGTATGCCGCTGATCGTGGTGTTCCTTGTGCTGGTTATGCGCAAAGCGTTCCCGATTTTTAAATCCGTGCAATCAAAGCTTGACCAGGTCAACCTTGTGATGCGCGAGAACATCACGGGTGTGCGCGTCATCCGCGCGTTTACCGCGGAAGGCAGGGAGGAAAAAAGGTTTGAGGAAGCCAACGAGGTCATGACGCAAACGTCCATCAAATCCCAGACGCTGCTTTCTACCCTGATGCCGATCTTGATGCTGATCGTCAATTTGGGGACGATCGCCGTCGTCTGGTTCGGCGGGCAGCAGATCGCGCAGGGTTCCCTTGCGGTAGGGGACTTGATGGCGTTTATCCAATACCTGGTACTGATCATGTATGCGCTCGTGATGATGTCCATGATTTTTGCCATGATGCCGCGTGCCAGCGTATGTGCAGACCGTATCAATGAAGTGATGGATATCGAGCCGGATATCGTGAACAGCAAGAATCCCCGGATGCCGCAGGAAAAGACGGGCGTCGTGGAATTCAAAAACGTTACCTTCAAATATGGCGATGCGGAAAAGCCGGCGATCGCCAATATATCCTTTTGCGCCCAGCCGGGGCAGACGACGGCGATCATCGGCGCGACGGGGAGCGGCAAGTCTTCCGTCATTATGCTGATCCCGCGCCTTTACGATACGACGGAGGGCGAAGTGCTGGTCGACGGCGTCAACGTGCGCGACTACGATGTGCATGAGCTGCGCAGGCGCATTGGCTATGTGCCGCAAAAAGCGGTGCTGTTCTCCGGTACGATCAAAGAAAACATTGCCTATGAAGATGAGGACATGCCGGAAGAGAAGTTGGAAAAGGCGGCGCGGATCGCGCAGGCGGATACTTTCATCGAGCAGAAGAAAAAAAAATACGACGACCCGATCGCCCAAGGCGGCTCCAACGTGTCCGGCGGCCAAAAGCAGCGCCTTGCCATTGCGCGCGCATTGGCAACGGACGCCAGTATTTATGTGTTCGACGACAGCTTTTCCGCGCTCGACTTCAAGACGGATGCAGCGCTTCGCAAAGCGATCAAGGAAAATACGCAAGGGGCCACGGTCATCATCGTGGCGCAGCGTATTAATACGATCATCGATGCGGACAACATCCTTGTGCTTGACAAGGGGCGGATCATCGGGCAGGGTACGCACGACGAACTGGTAAAGACATGCGGTGTCTATGCCGAGATCGCACGTACGCAGATGTCCTGAAGGGGGTGTTTTATTGTGAAAACGACGAATAAAAAGCAAGATGCTGCAAATAATAAGGCAAAAAATTTCGGCGGCACGGTAAAGCGCCTGCTCGGTTTTTTTGCACCGTATAAAAAACAATTGGTTGCCGTACTGGTTTTCGCCCTGTTGGGAACCTTGTTCCTGATCATTGGCCCCAAGGTGTTGGGCGAAGCGACCAATACGATCTTTGCCGGCGTGGCGAGCGCGGCAGAGGGCAATGAGGCGGGAGCGGGGATTGATTTTGTACGCCTATCCAAGATACTGGCTTCGCTTGTCGTCATCTATGGCCTTTCCGCGCTGTTCACATATATGCAGCAGCGCGTAACCGCACGGGTGGCGCAGCGTACGGTGTTTGACCTGCGCGAGGCGGTCGACCATAAGATCCAGCGCCTGCCGCTCAATTATTTCGATACGCATACGCATGGGGATATCCTGTCCCGTACGACGACGGATATCGAGCGGATCAGCGCGACGATCCAGCAGTCCATGACCCAGCTGATCACAGCGGTTTTCACGATCATCGGCATCATCGTCATGATGTTCTCCATCAGCTGGCAGATGACGCTGATCGCGTTGCTGGTTTTGCCTGCGGCCTTGTTCTTATCTTCAATGGTCGTCAGAAAATCGCAGAAATACTATATCGGACAGCAAAATAAGCTGGGCAGCGTCAACAGCTATGTGGAGGAGATGTATTCCGGCCATAACATCATCAAGCTGTACAATACGGAACAGCGCACGGAAAACGAGTTCGACGAGATGAACGATGCCCTTTACGAGGATGCGCGCCGTTCGCAGTTTGCTTCCAGTATCCTGATGCCCATCACGAACCTTGTGGGCAATGTCGGTTATGTAGGGATTTGCGTACTGGGCGGCATTATGACCTCAAACGGTACGCTTACCGTTGGTGCGATCCAGGCTTTCATCCAGTACATGCAGCAATTCACGCAGCCGATCGTGCAGACGTCGAATATCATCAACCTGCTGCAATCTACGGTTGCCGCCGCAGAGCGCGTATTTGAGCTGTTGGACGAGGAAGAACAAGAGCCGGAGAACAAAGAGCTGAAAACGCTTGAGGATATCAAGGGAGAGATCACCTTTGACCATGTGCGCTTTGGCTATACGCCGGACAGGATCCTTATTTCGGACATGAACGTGCATGTTTCCCCCGGGCATAAGGTGGCGATCGTAGGGCCGACGGGCGCGGGCAAAACGACGCTGGTTAACCTGCTGATGCGCTTTTATGAGCTCAACAGCGGCAGTATACAGGTGGACGGTATCGATATCCGCGATATCTCCCGTAAAAACCTGCGCCAGCAATTCGGCATGGTACTGCAGGAAACGTGGCTGTATTCCGGGACGATCCGTGATAATATCCGCTATGGGCGGCCGGAAGCAACGGACGAAGAGGTATATGAGGCCTGCCGCATGGCGAATGTGGATTCGTTTATCAGGACGCTGCCGGGCGGCTACGACATGGTCATTAACGAAGAAGGCAGCAATATCTCGCAGGGGCAAAAGCAGCTGCTGACAATCGCGCGTGCATTCTGTGCACGGCCGCAGGTGTTGATTTTGGACGAGGCGACGAGCTCGGTCGATACCCGGACGGAGAAGCTGATCCAGGACGCAATGGACAAGCTGACGCAGGGGCGTACGAGCTTCATGATCGCACACAGGCTTTCCACGATCAAGGATGCGGATATCATCCTCGTGATGAAGGACGGGGATATCATCGAGCAGGGGAGCCATGACGAGCTGATGGCGCAGAATGGATTTTATACGGGACTTTATAACAGCCAGTTTGCGTAACGCTTAAAAAGAAAAATGGAAGGGAGTGCTGAAGCGATGACGGAAGATTTTTACCAATTTACAAGTTCACGCCTTGACAGTCTCTCCAACACGGAGCGTCAGATTTTTAACTATGTCGTCAAAAACATGCACAAGGTCAAGAAAATGAGCATCCGTGAGTTGGCGACAGCCTGCTTTGTGTCGACTACCACCCTGTTCCGCTTTGTAAAAAAGCTCGGCTTCTCCGGATACGCGGAGTTTACGGCGATGATACAGCTGACGGAAATGTCCTCGCGTGAGATCACGATCCCCAATGTGATGCACAAGGAGAACTACCAGGAAGAATACCTGAAAAATGTGATCGAAGCCGTAAAGGTGATCAGCAACGACAAAATCGAAAAGTTCAACCGGATCATGGATCGTTATCCCAAGGTATATATTTTAGGGTGTGGGCTTTCCGAAGATGTGGCGCGCTACATCCGCCGTATCCTGATGGTGCTCGGCTACGACGTGGAAACGCCGGTGGAGGATTATGAGATCGCATCCATCGTCAAGCGCATCAAAAGGGAGGATGTGTTGCTGGTGCTTTCTTATTCGGGCAACAACAAAATCCTGGCGCGCTACATCGAGCAGATCGTAACGGTGGCGACGCCGACAATCATTTCCATCACGCGTGCGGACAACAATATCATCCAGAACATGAGCGATTTGAATTTTTATATCTTTGCGGACGACGTTTCGTATGACGACCTTGACATCACGTCGCGCTGCGGCATGATCGCGGTCATCGAAACACTGATGTACAAGCGGATCACCGAACAAAAATAAGCAATAAAAAAGCGCATGCCATATGTATGCGCTTTTTTGTATTCTTTAAAACAGCCCGAGCGTTTCGCCGTTTTCGTCGATATCGATGCTGATGGCCGCCGGCTGTTTGGGCAGGCCGGGCATACGCATGATGTTCCCGCACATGGCTACGATAAAGCCCGCGCCTGAATTGAGGCGAACGTCACGCACTTCGAGGCGGAAACATTCCGGCGCTCCCAGTTTGGAGGCATCGTCGGAAAAAGAATACTGTGTCTTTGCAATGCACACAGGGAGGTTGCCATAGCCCTGTTGCTCAAACATATGCAGTTTTTGTAAGGCCTTTCGTGTAAAATCAACGCCTTCGGCGCCATAGATCTTTGTCGCGATGCCGCGGATTTTTTCTTCAATGGACTGCGCATAGTCGTATGGATGGCTGGGAGAGGAATGTACGGGGATCGCCTCCTCGACCAATTGCGCCAGCTCGATCGCGCCTTCCCCGCCCTTGGCCCATACGTCGCACACCGATGCCGGAATGCCGAGATGGCCGGCGTGCTGCACGAGCGCCTCGATCTCCGCTTCCGTATCAGAGGTGAAACGGTTGATGGCGATCACTACCGGGAGCCCGTAGATATCCGTTAAATTGTGAACATGGCGGTCGAGGTTCACAAGGCCGCGCTTCAGGGCATCCACATTTTCTTCCGACACCAGATCCTTTTTGACGCCGCCGTGGTATTTCATTGCGCGCGCCGTGACGACAAGGACAACGGCGTCCGGCCAGATATCCGCATTGCGGCATTTGATGTCCAAAAATTTTTCCGCGCCAAGGTCTGCGCCGAAGCCCGCTTCCGTGACCGTGTAGTCTGAAAAGGCAAGGGCCATCCTGGTTGCAAGGATACTGTTGCAGCCGTGGGCAATGTTGGCAAAGGGGCCGCCGTGCATAAAGACGGGGGTATGCTCGAGCGTTTGTACCAGGTTCGGCTTGAGCGCTTCCTTTAAAACAACAGCCATGGCGCCGCCCGCCTTCAGGTCTTTGGCAAAAACGGCCTCGCCGTCCAGGTTGTAGCCGATGGTGATATTGCCCAGGCGTTTTTTCAGGTCGGCCAGGTCGGTCGCCATACATAAAATGGCCATGACCTCTGAAGCCGCGGTGATATTGAATCCATCTTCACGCGGTACGCCGTCGCTGCGCTGCCCGAGCCCGCATACGATGTTGCGCAGGGCGCGGTCGTTCATGTCCATACAGCGTTTGAACACGATATTATTGACGTCGAGACGCAGCTCGTTCCCATGGTAAATGTGGTTATCGATCATGGCGCACAACAGGTTGTTTGCAGTCGTCACGGCAGAGATATCGCCTGTGAAATGCAGGTTGATATCCTCCATGGGGATCGCCTGTGCATATCCGCCGCCCGTCGCGCCGCCCTTGATGCCGAAGATCGGCCCTAAGGAAGGCTCGCGCAGGGCAAGGCAAGCTTTTTTCCCATTTCTGGAAAGACCGTCGGCAAGACCGATGGATACGGTCGTTTTGCCTTCGCCGGCAGGGGTAGGGCTGATCGCGGTGACCAGGATAAGTTTGCCGGATGGAGCTTCCTGCATTTTTTCAAGCGCTTCCAGGGAAACTTTGGCAATGCTTTTTCCGTAGTGGATCAGGTATTCTTCGTCAATGCCCAGCGTCTCCGCTATGCGGTCGATTGGCTCGGCGGTAATGGAATTTGCTATTTTTAAGTCGTTGTTCATCGTGTTTTCTCCTCAAATCATATGCGAAATTGCAGCAAGTATTTCTATTTTGATATATATATGGGAGTTTGTCAACCAACGGGGATGTGCTATAATAACCTTATGAAAAGAGAACTTGATTTTGTAAACATAGACGGAAAGTATTACGGCGGAGATCAAAACTGGCATACGCATCCGATGATGAAGCTGGGCGGATGCTCGGCCGTATGTGCATGTGAAGCCTGCATTTACCTGGCCAAAGAATTCCCGCAATTCAAAAAGCTGTATCCTTACGACACGGAGTGTGTGACAAAGGAAGATTTCCTGCGCTTTTTTGAAACGATGTTCCAGTATATCCATCCGGGAATCGGCGGGCTTACGAGCATTGATAAATTTGAAAAAATGTTCATGAAATATATTGCGACGACCGGGGTGGATGTTACGCTGAAGAAGCTGCCGGGATGCGAGGCCCCCCTTGCGGCGCGTCGGTTTGTAAAGCAATCCATAGATGGCGGCCTGCCGGTCATGTACCTGATGCTCAAGCACGCCGACCCGGGCTTCGACGAATACGAATGGCATTGGTTCAACCTCACGGGATATGAGGAAAAAGGGGAAGATATGGAAGTTACCTTTGCGACGTGGGGCCAAAAGCATGTCTTTGATTTTGACAGGGCATGGGATACGAAAAAGTGCTGGCGGGGCGGTATGCTGAGCATAGAAATATAGTGTCTGTTTTCAATGAAAAAACTTTACATCCGGCAGCGTTTTTACTATACTATTATAAGGTGTTTTTGCGAAAGGGGCAAACAGGGCAAATATGAAGAAAAAACTTATACTATTATTGGCGGTTACCATGGTGGCTGCATTCATCTTTAGCGGCTGCAACGGCGCGCAGGAAATCAAGCGCCCGGAGCCGGACGGAACGACAACAGAGGCGACGGGTTCCTGCCAGGCCGTGCTGAATGGGGATACATTGACGGTCTCAGGGGAAACAAACCTGATGGACGGTACCAACGGTATTATTTCCGTTCTGAATGCAAACGGCATTACGCTTGAGCAGCAAAAGATCACCAAAAACGGCGATAACCTGACATGGGATTTCAAAGTCGTGGACGAATGGCCGGAAGTGGTATATGGTTTTATCACGTTCGATACGCAGAAAGCGGACGGACAGCCGGATGAAGTCAAAAAGGCATACGGCAATAAATTCCAGAACCTGACAGGGAAGCATACGATTTGGGATCAGAAAGGCGTCATCGCGGTATTCCAAAGTGAAGAAGTCAAAGTAAAGTAGAATAGACCCGGGGCTCTGTGCGGCAGCATGGAGCTTTTCTGTGTGGAAAGTTGGTGTAAGGATGGATCAGATCAAGGAAATTGCGCAGAGATTGCGTGCACTTCGTGAAATCGAGGAGATCACGCCTTTAGAAATGGCGGAACTTACCGGAAAGACGGAAGAAGAATATCTGGAATATGAAGCGGGAAACAGGGACTTTCCGTTCAGCTTCCTGTATACGGCCGCAAACCGGCTGGGGATCGACATCACCGAGCTTTTGACGGGTGAAAATGCGAAGCTGAAGACGTATTCGCTGGTCAGGAAAGGCGAGGGCCTGAAAATGGAGCGGCGCAAAGCGTATAAATACCAGCATCTGGCATATATTTTCAAAAACCGGCATATGGAACCGTTCCTGGTAACGGTGGAACCCAAGGATACGGATGCCGTTCAGAAAAATACGCACGAAGGACAGGAACTCAATTATGTTGTGGAAGGAAGTATGACGCTTTTCATACAGGATTCGGCAGTCCTGCTCCATGAAGGCGACGTCGTTTATTTTGATGCTTCCACGCCGCACGCGATGCGTGCGGAAAATGGGCAGCCCTGTAAGTTTTTAGCGATCATTTCCAAGTGAGGACAGGTATAAGACGCATGAGGATATTTGAGAAATACAGTACGACAGGATTTTCAAGCTACGAAGATTTTGCGCAAAGGTTCAAAACGATCGTGCCGGAGGATTTCAACTTCGCTTTCGATGTTTTGGACGTATTGGCAAAAGAACAGCCTGATAAGCGGGCGCTTTTGTGGACAAACGACGCAGGGGAAGAACGCATATTCACGTTTGCCGATATGAGCAGGCTTTCCAGCCAGGCGGCTAATTTCCTGAAAGCGGAAGGAATCAAAAAAGGCGACAAGGTCATGCTGATCTTAAAGCGCCATTATGAATTTTGGATCGCGATCATGGCGCTGCACAAGCTGGGGGCGATCGCCATCCCGGCGACGCACCTGTTGACCAAAAAGGATATCGTATACCGCAACAACGCTGCCGGCGTCAAGATGATCATCAGCACAAAGGACGGCGAATTAAAAGAACATGTGGAAGATGCGGTTGCGGATTCGCCCACGCTGGAAAAGAAAGTGATCGTCGGCGAGCAACGCGACGGATGGCTGGAGTTCTGGACGGAAATGGAAAAGTACGGCGATGTTTTCGAGCGCCCGCAGGGAGAGGAAGCAACGCATAACGACGATATCATGCTTTTATACTTTACATCCGGGACAACGGGTATGCCTAAGATGGTCGCGCACAATTTTGTGTACCCCCTGGGGCATATCGTGACGGCTGTATATTGGCACAATGCCGACCCTGACGGTATGCACCTGACGGTTGCGGAAACCGGCTGGGCCAAAAGCGCATGGGGTAAGCTCTATGGGCAATGGCTGGCGGAAACCTGTATTTTCGTATATGATATGGACAAGTTCGTGCCCGACAGGCTGCTCAAGAAAATCGAGCAGTACAAGATCACGACGTTTTGTGCGCCGCCGACGATCTACCGGTATTTCATCAAGGAAGACCTTACAAAATACGATCTTTCGTCGTTGAAATATGCAACGATCGCCGGGGAACCGCTGAACCCGGAGGTATATTACCAGTTTTTGGAAGCGACAGGGCTCAAGCTGATGGAAATTTACGGCCAGACAGAGCTCACCGTTACGATCGGCAACTTTATCTGGATGGAACCGCGTCCGGGCTCTATGGGGAAACCGAATGCGATGTACGATATTGATATCATCAATGAAAAAGGGGAGTCTTGCTCTCCCGGCGAAACAGGGGAAATCGTCGTACGTACGGATAAGAAAATCCCGACGGGGATGTTCCTTGGATATTACAAAGACGACGAACTCACGCGGAAAGTTTGGAACAATGGGCTTTACCGTACGGGAGACGTTGCATGGAAGGATGAAGAGGGGTACTTCTGGTATGTCGGACGTGCAGACGACGTCATCAAGTCTTCCGGGTACCGCATTGGGCCGTTTGAAGTGGAAAGCGCGCTGATGGAGCATCCGGCGGTATTGGAAACGGCGATCACCGGCGTGCCGCATCCGGAACGCGGACAGATCGTAAAAGCAACGATCGTCCTTGCGGAGGGCTATGAGCCGAGCGACGCGCTGAAAAAAGAGTTGCAGGATCATGTTAAAAAGTCGACCGCACCGTACAAATACCCGCGCGAGATCGAATTCGTAACGGAATTGCCTAAGACTATCAGCGGGAAGATCAGGCGTGTGGAGCTGCGGGAAAAAGACAGTAAATAGTTTTTAAGCAATGGGAAGTATCACATCATTACATATGCTTTTATAAAGAAAGGAAGGTATCTTCAATGGAAGAAACAGTAAAAAAAGAGCAATTGTCGAAGAAACGGGCAAACTGGGGAGTGATAATCGTTTCGATCCTGTTGGTCTTGGTCGCAGTAGGGTTTTTTGTATCATTTTTTGGGTTCATGTCAACATACGCCGCAACAGCGGGCGCAACTTTGTCTTTGGAGATTTATCTGAATAATGTATATATCGTCGGCGGCTTCGCATTGATAGCGATGGTATTATTTATTCTCTCTATCTTTGTGGCCAGGGAAAAAAGGGAAGTTTTTTCGAAGGTGTTCATGTGGGGCGTGCTGATTTTAAGTACGATGTATTCAACGACATTTTTTTCAAGCTGGGCGCAAGCTGCGACGAATATCAACTTCTATGCAACTTATATCCCTTGGATCGTGCTTACAGTCGCAGCGGTCACAATGGTTGCTGGCTGGGACAGTAGCGACAAAAAAAGAATCAATGCGATTCAGTGGGCATGCTTGGCAGCATCGGTGGTCATGTCTGTTATTTTCTTTGTTATCATGCTCACGTCGTTGATGTCTACTGAAGCCTTGGCAATCTATAATTTGGTCGTGGCACTGTCTATTAATGCAGCGCTCAACCTTTTTATCCTTTTGCTCGCGTTGATCACGCGCAGTAAGCGGACGTTTGACAAGGTGATTTTTGCCATGAGCGACGAGGAAGCGGATATCGTAGAGCGCATTGAAGCGCGCGTGGACGAGATCGCGGACGAAGTAGAAGAAATGGCTGCAGAAGGCGAAGCGTTTGTGGAAGCGAAAGCAGCTGCGGAGATCATGGAAGAAGAAGCGGCACAGGCGGAAGAAAAAGCAGCGGAAGAAGAAGTGGTCATCGAAACGGAGGTCGTAGCCGAAGAGACGGTGGAAGACAAGCCGGAAGAAGAGAAATAAGAAGGTAAAAGCAAGGAAATAAAACACCCGCAGGTTATCTTGCGGGTGTTTTGGCTTGTGAATAGACAGAAATTTATGATATAATATAATATCTATTGTTACGAAGAAGAGGATGCTGTTGCGATGAAAAGTTATCGGAAGATTCTAGAGCTCAATATACCAAACAGAAGGCAATTTATAAACATTACGCCGCATGTAAAAGAAGCGCTTGCAAAAAGCGGGATCAAAGAAGGCTTGTGCCTTGTCAACGCCATGCATATTACGGCGAGCGTGTTTATCAACGATGATGAAAGCGGACTGCATGCAGATTTTGAAAAGTGGCTGGAAGGGCTGGCGCCGGAAAAGCCGTACAGCCAGTATGCGCATAACGGCTATGAGGACAATGCGGACGCGCACCTGAAGCGCTCGATTATGGGGCGCGAGGTCGTTGTTGCGGTCACGGACGGAAGGCTGGACTTTGGGCCATGGGAACAGATATTTTATGGCGAGTTTGACGGAAAAAGAAACAAAAAGATTATGATCAAGATTATTGGGGAATAATGTGGAAATGACTGAAGAGGGCCGGAAAACAGAAGCGGAAGAAGCCGCAGGGGAACAACCGCAGCGCAGAAAAGGTACTGCCGAAAGGATGTGGGCTCCGATCAAGCTGCATCTTGACGAAGATTACCAGTATATGACGAAAAATGTTTTTTTGCGCTTTTTATACTATTTTGCCATGTTTGTGGGAATGCCTTTTGCCTATCTGTTTTTTAAGATACGCTGGGGGTTCCATGTGATCGGAAAAGAAAATGCCAAGCTGGTGAGGAAGACCTCGGCCATCACGGTGGCAAATCACGTGCACAATATGGATTCGCCGATGCTTACGTATGTCTTTTATCCCAGCGCGCCTTATTTTGTGGCATTGAAGCATAACTTTGAGGCCTTTATTATCGGAGGGCTGGTACGCGTGTTGCGTGGGGTTCCACTGCCGTCTGACCTCAAGAACTTCGAGCGCTTTTTCGAACAGATGAACGATACGCTTCAAAACACAACGCGCAAGGTACACATTTATCCGGAAGCGGAGATATCGCCGTATTGCAAGGGACTGCGGAAATTCAAAAACGGTGCGTTCCATTTTGCGGTAAAAAACGATGTGCCGGTACTGCCGCTGACCTTTGTTTTTCCCAAGAAGAATAAAATTAACCTGATTGTCGGCAAGCCGGTCTATTTAAAAGACGTGCCGGGAACGGAGGGCTTAAAAGAGCCTAAACAAACGGTTCTTATGTGCCGCTATGTAAAAGAACAGATGCAAAAAATGATAGATGACTATTATGGAGGACTGAAATGAAAATCAGAAAAGCAGTGATCCCGGCGGCGGGCCTTGGAACCCGCTTTTTACCCGCGACAAAGGCGCAGCCGAAAGAGATGCTGCCTATCGTCGATAAGCCGACGATCCAATACATCGTGGAAGAAGCGGTTGCCAGCGGGATCGAAAGCATTGTCATTATCACTGGCCGGAGCAAACGTGCGATCGAAGATCATTTTGATAAATCGATCGAACTGGAGCTGGAACTCAATAAAAAGGGAAAATGCGACTTGCTGCAGCTTGTAGATGATATCGCAAACCTCGTCCATGTGATGTATGTGCGGCAAAAAGAACCGCTGGGTCTCGGCCACGCGATTGGTACGGCGCGCGACTTTATCGGCGATGAGCCGTTCGGCGTGATCCTGGGCGACGATATTGTCAAAAGCAATCAGCCGGCGCTTAAGCAGCTGATCGATGCCTATGAAGAATGTGGTTCCACCGTGATCGGCGTACAGAAGGTGGCGGCAAAGGATACGGATAAATACGGTATCATCGCTACAAAGGATATGGATGGGCGGCTGCACAAGGTGGAACAGTTGGTCGAAAAGCCGTCAAGCGAAGAAGCGCCGTCTGACCTGGGGATCATGGGAAGGTATGTCATCACGCCCGAGATATTCCATGCGATCGATAACACGCAGCCCGGAAAAGGCGGCGAGATACAGCTTACGGACGCGCTGCAGAACTTGCTTGCAAAGGAGCCGATCTATGCCTATGAATTCGAGGGAAAACGCTATGACGTAGGCGACAGGCTGGGATTTTTGAAAGCGACGTGCGAGTTCGCGCTGGATCGTGACGATTTAAAACAAGATTTTGGGGCTTACCTGAAAGAGCTAATGGAGGAAATGAAATGAGCGACATTGCAAATATTGCCTTAGCACCATCCGGAAAACAGAAAATTGAATGGGTCAAGCGCTATATGCCTGTTCTTCGGAGCTTTGAAGAAGAAGTGGCGCCGCAAAAGCCGTTTGCCGGCTATAAGATGTGCGTCTGCTGCCATCTGGAGGCGAAGACCGCCTACCTGATCCAGGTGATCCAGGCGTGCGGCGCACAGGTTGCCGCGTGCGCTTCCAACCCGCTTTCCACACAGGACGACGTGGTGGCGGCGCTTGTATCCGGCGGGGCGGACGTTTATGCGATCCACGGTGAAACACCGGAGGTATACGAAGGGCATATCAGGAGCGCATTGCTGACGAAGCCCAACCTGATCGTTGACGACGGCGGAGATGTGATCACCATGCTGCACGAGCAGCTGCCTGAGCTGATCGAACATGTCATTGGCGCCAGCGAAGAAACGACGACAGGCGTACTGCGCCTGAAGGCGATGGAAAAGGCGGGCGCACTGAGAATCCCGGTGATTCCGGTAAACGATGCGCAATGCAAATATATGTTTGATAACCGCTATGGCACGGGACAGTCCGTGTGGGACGGCATCATGCGTACGACCAACCTGATCGTTGCGGGCAAGCGTGTGGTTGTCGCGGGATATGGCTGGTGCGGAAAAGGTGTCGCCAAACGTGCGGCTGCCCTTGGTGCGCGCGTCATCGTGACGGAGGTCGACCACATCAAAGCAACGGAAGCCTTGATGGACGGTTTTGACGTGATGACAATGGACGATGCGGCGCCGTTAGGAGACATTTTTGTTACGGTTACGGGCTGCGACGATGTGGTCGTGGCACGCCATTTTGACAAAATGAAAGACGGCGTGATTCTTGCCAATGCAGGACATTTTGACTGTGAAGTCAATGTAGGGCAGCTTCGCGAGATGAGTGATAAAGTAGTTGAGATGCGCCACAATGTGGAAGGCTATGTGCAAAAGGACGGCAGGATATTGAATGTGATCGCCGGCGGACGGTTGGTGAACCTCGCATCCGGCGACGGACACCCGGCGGAGATCATGGACATGAGCTTTGCCCTCCAGTTTTTAGCGCAGAAATATATTCTGGAAAACCATAAATCCATGAAGCCGGGATTGATGAACCTGCCGAAGGATATCGACTACAGTGTGGCAATCCGTAAACTCAAAGCAATGGGCGGCGCTGTGGATGTTCTTACGCCTGCGCAGCGCAAATATTTATATGGGGAATAAACAATGAAAATCAGGATAGAAAATGCGACGGTCATCACCAACAACGAGAATAAGGACGTGCTGCGGCATGCGGAAATACAAGTCGACGGGGAGCGGATCGTGTATGCAGGAGCGGCAGACCATGCGCCTGCCACGGAAGCGGATCGCGTGATCGACGCACAAGGAAACCTCGTGATGCCCGGTTTTTTTAATACGCACACGCATGTACCGATGAATATGTTTCGCTCGTATGCCGACGACCTGGACTTAATGACATGGCTCAATACGCGGATCTTCCCTGCGGAGGATCGCTTGACTGATGAGATCGCCTATTGGGCGAGTATGGCTGCGATGTGCGAAATGGCCGCGGCAGGTATCGTTGGGTTCAATGAGATGTATTTCTTTATGGGTTCTGTTGCAAAAGCGGCACAGGAAAGCGGTTTGCGCGCCGTGCTTTCGCGCGCGGTTGTAACGCCTGCAGAGAACGTCGCGCAGCGTACTTTTCGGGAGGGCGTGGAGCTGTTTGAAAAGTATAATAACACAGGCAGGCTGAAAGTATATCTTTCGCCGCATGCACAGTATACGGTCAACAACGAGATGCTCGAAAAGATCGCTAAGGAGGCCGCGCGGCTTCAAACGGGGATCCATATGCATATTTCGGAAACGAAGGGCGAGCATGAAAATTGCCTCAAGGACCATGGCATGACGCCCATTGAACTGAGCGAAAAGCTGGGGCTTTTAGATGTTCCGTTCCTCGCGGCCCACTGCGTGTGGATCAGCGAACACGATATGGAGCTTATGGCGCAGCACGGATCGTATGTGTTAAGCTGTCCGAGGAGCAATTTAAAGCTCGCAAGCGGTATCGCCCCATTAAGCCGTATGCTGGAGCGGGGCGTACGCGTTTCGCTTGGGACAGACAGCGTTGCTTCCAACAACAAGCTTTCCATTATGGAAGAAATGACATATGCGACACTCTTGCAAAAGGGAACGACATACGATCCCAAAGTGATGCCGGCCGCGCAGTCAATCGACCTTGCCACGCGCCAGGGAGCGCGGGCAATGGGCTTTGAGAGCGGCGTAGTCGAAGCGGGCAAAAATGCGGACATCATTATGCTCGACACAAGCGGTATCCGCTATACCCCCGATTATGATATCGTCTCAAACGTCGTGTACAGCGCGGACGATACGGATGTTTGTATGACAATGGTCGGGGGGGACATCGTCTACGAAAATGGACGCTTCAGCTTTGCGGATGTCGAGGAGATCAAGGCAAAGTTGCATGAATACTCTGCGGTCATGAAAGCGATTTAAAAATACGGAATAAGAGTAAAATGAGGAGAAATATGTTCAAAAAACGTTTGCTAATGATCATTTGCCTGGTATGTACCGCTGCCTTGCTGCTCGCTGCATGTGCTGTTTCGCCGGATACACCCTCGGCGGAAGCTACCACCGGTGCACGGGTGGTTAACGGAACCGTGGAGGGGGGAGACGCGTCTTTGGGGAATGATGTCAACCTCAAGGATATCAATATCGAAAAGCAAGGCGACAACACGGTGATCACGATGTCGTTTTTGAACGGTTCACGTACGGCGGGGGTCGATGAATCCAAACTTTCGTCAGTGCCCCGGTATGCGCTTACGGTGCTTCCGTCGCCAGTCAGGCTGCAGGTAGACCTCAATATCGGATTTTGGGACTATTCCAACAAGAGCGAGTGGTTTACGGACAGTGTGATCTATGGTATGTTCAATACGGTTCATTCGGACAGCAACAACGTATCGGTATACTTCCAGATGAACGAGGAAGTGGCGGCGACAGTATCAGAAGATGCCGACAGGCTGGTCATTACGCTCACACCGGAAAAGACAAGTACGGAAAATGCTTATTTCGTAGGCCTGAATGCCTATGAGGAATATGAACAGAACCTGATCACTCCGGGCCTCGGTTTCACGCCGACGATGTGTGAGGGATTGTCGGATATCATATTGGTATCCTCGCCGAAGCGGGATGAAGCGTCGGCCAATAAGCTGGCGGAGGAAACAAACTTAAAAATCGCAAGCGTCGCCCCTGCCAAAAAGGCGTACGTCTTTGAGATGAGTATGGATGCTTTGCCTGTCTACAATAAAGAGGTGGATGCGCAGGGCATACAGCAGGATCCGGTGATGATGGTTGCCGGCGCGCCCATTACGCTTCCGGTTCTGGTGGAAAACGGAAGGTATTTGTGCCAGATGCCGGAGGGAAGCATTTTATACGCGCGCTCGTATGTGCCGAACGCCAACGAGGATACGGAGCAGGTGCTGAAGGAAAAGTTGTGGCGGATTGAGACGAACGGAAAGAAAACACAACTTGAGCTGCCGGATTTCTACGGCATAGAAAAAGCGGAGCCCTCGGCGGATGGCAGGTACGTTGCGATCCTTGATTCCGGGATCGAGAACAAGGTACTGTATGTGTTTGATACACAGGAGAATGTATTGCATAACCTGGGTGAGGAAGGGTTTGGCGATGCAACGACCTCTTTCGTATGGGATGCGGAGCAGCCTGTCATCTATGCCATGAAGGGCCTGGGAACGTTGCAATTGATGAAGTACGATTTTTCTGTTGACGATGCCGACCGGGTACAGGCGGTCGAGGAGAAGAAAGGCGCGGAATCCAAAATCGCGCTGCGCAACGGAAAGATCTATTTTGCGGATAAAACGGAAAACAACGGACTGGGCATGCTATATTCGCTGGATCTTAAAACCCGGGAACGTGCGGAAGTCACGGCAGGGATCGATTTTGCGGTTTCGCAGGATGGGGCCAACCTTGCTGTGCTGGTGCCTGTGCAAGGACAGGAAGAAGATATCAGTTATAATGTGCAGATGCTGAATACGGGAACGGCGGCAGCCACGGACGTGATCAGTGATGTCCTCATCAACAGCATGGCGTTTGGCGCGGATAACGATACGCTTTACTTTACGACGCCGACCTATGACGGGACAACGGAGCAATATCCGTTCGCGGTGGTCAAATACTCCGTATCCAAGGGCGAGCTGGCGCTGGTCGGCTATTCCAAGACGTCCGAAATCGTTCCGGGCACTAAGACCGGTGAGCTTTATGTGGTGGACTATTTCAACCAGGGAGATAATAGCTTTTACATCACTTATCTTTATGAGGACAAATAGGGAGCAGGGAATCGGGGGCCGCAACGCGTTTGCGGTCTCTTTTTATAAGGAAGAATAATATGAAAACGATTTTGACGGCAATCAACGCAAGCTATGTGCATACCAATCCGGGGATCCGCTCCCTTGCCGCTTCCGTCAACTATGCGGATACGAAATTCTGCGAATACAACATCAACCAGCCATTGGCGGATATCCTACAAGACCTCTTAAAGCAAAAGGCGGGGTGTGTTTGCTTTTCCTGTTATATATGGAACATCAACATCGTATTGCGCATTGCGGAGGATTTGAAACGGATAGAACCCAGGTGCGTGATCATACTTGGCGGGCCGGAGGTTTCATTTGCCGCGCGCGAGGTGATGCATGGCGCGTCCTTTATCGATTATGTCCTGTGCGGCGAGGGGGAGGAACTTCTTCCGCGCCTGCTGGAGCTGATCTCTGCAGGCGGCATGGTCGGCGGGCTCAAAGGTATCCTTTATCGAAAAGATGGCAAAATCTGCGGCGATGATACTTATGCGGTTGTCGCGGATATCGAAAAGCTGCCGCCGCCGTTTGCAGGCGAGCAGGATCGGTATGACGAAAACCGTATCTATTATTATGAATCGTCGCGGGGATGCCCCTTTTCCTGCGCTTACTGCCTTTCCGGTGTGACGCCCGGCGGCGTAAGGGAAAAATCCGTTTCCAAGGTCAGGGAAGAGATCGGCCTGTTTGTAAAGCGCGGCGCCCGGCTTGTGAAGTTTACAGACCGGACGTTCAATGCGAACCGCGAACGCGCTATGGCAATCTGGCGTTATGTAATCGAGGATACGGGAAACACCTGCTTTCATTTTGAAGTAGGTCTCGACCTTTTGGATGATGAGGCGCTTGCCCTGCTGCTTAGGGCGCCGAAAGGCAAGATACAGCTGGAGGCGGGCGTGCAGTCTTTAAACAAGGACACGCTTTGCGCGGTGATCCGCAAAACAGATATCAAGCGACTGAAAAACAACGCGCGTTCCGTTATGCTGGGCGGAAATATCCATTTGCACCTCGACTTGATCGCAGGGCTTCCATGCGAAGATATGCAGAGTTTTGAACGTTCGTTCAACGAGGTATATACGCTCTATCCCGATGCGCTCCAACTTGGCTTTTTGAAGCTGCTCAAAGGAACGAGCCTGCGGAAAAGGGCGGGGGAGTATGGCATCGCCGCCCGCAGCTATCCGCCGTATGAAGTATTGAAAACCGCAGATATGCAGGCGGAAGAGTTGCTGCTTTTGCGCGGGATCGCAGGGCTTGTAGATCGATACTACAATACCGGCAGGATGCGGCGCGCGTTTGATTTTGTGACAAAACAAGTGATGCAGCCGTTCACATGGTATTTTGAGCTCTACCGGTATGCTGAACAAAACGGCTGCGCGACACGGCCGGTAAGTGCCCGCAGCCAGTTTGAGCTGGTGATCTCCTTTGCGGAGGAAAGCTTAAGCAAAGGGCAGCTCCAGTCCTTTCTTAAGGCGCTTAAAGATGATTACCAAGCGGCAAAAGTCAAGGGGACGCCGCCGCTAAAATTTCTTGAAATTCATTAAATAATTTTTAAAGAAACTGTTTACAATAAAAAAATTTCGGTTATAATAAATATGAAGGTCAAAGAAAGTCAAAGAAAGGAGGCGCGAATATGTCGGTATTGAGCGATCATATTGAGGATTTCATCAAGGAACTATTGATGGAGGACGAAGGAATGGCGGAGCTGCAGCGCAATGAGCTTGCGCAGCGTTTTCATTGCGCGCCCTCCCAGATCAATTACGTCCTGACTACAAGGTTTTCCCCAAACCGGGGTTACATTACGCAGTCAAGGCGGGGCGGAGGCGGCTATATCCGTGTCATCCAGCTCGATGTGGATGAAAGCGAGTATATCAGCGATATCATCGATGAAAAGCTGCAGGGAGGCATAGGCATGCGCCAGGCGGCAGAGCTTGTGGAAGGCATGCGGGAAACGGGACTGATCGATAAAAAGTCGAAAAACCTGATCCTGGCGGCAATATCGGATAAGGCGCTATGTGTACCGGGTGAAATAAGGAATGAACTACGGTCATGTATTTTAAGGGAAATTTTGATATCAACACTTTTAAAGGAGGACGATTGATATGTTATGTGATAAATGTAAACAAAGGGAAGCGAATGTACATATACAGCAGAGTGTGAACGGCGTCACTACGGAACGGAACCTGTGCAGCGAGTGTGCGAGCAAAGAGCCGGGCTTGATGAATGCGTTCTCACCGGAAAGTTTTTTTGGGGATTTGTTTGAAACGAGCTTATTGAAGCGCGGTTCCGGCAGGCTTAGCAATATGTTTGGTATGGGCAGCCTGTTAGGAGGCGTTTCGGCAGCGCCGCGGGATCGGCGCAGTATGGAATTTGATGACGTCGGCGGCCCGCTTGTGGGCGGGATCGAATTGCCGGAAATCAACCTCGGTAAGCCGGAACCTGCAGACACAAAAGAACAGGCGACAAAAAAGGCCGATGATTTGAAGGCGCAGCTCCAAGCGGCGATTGAGGCAGAAGATTTTGAAAAAGCCGCAGAACTAAGGGATAAGATCCGCGCAAAAGAAGCGGGTAATAAAGAAGGGAAAACCGATTAATAAGGTTGTTTAGGACAGGCTGGTTCGTTTACATTAGTAACAAAGCAAAGAAAGGCCAGCAACGATTGGCGTGCCGTTTGCCGGAAAAACGGCAGCTGCCGTATCCCGGGACGATAAGGCGATACGGCAGAGTTTAGGAGGATTATTATGAGCAATATGTCTGGATTCACCGCAGGCGCGCAGGAAGCCGTAAATAAGGCGGCGCAATTTGCCAGCGGGATGGGAGAAAATTATGTAGGAACGGAGCACCTTTTGTTGGGGCTTGTCCTAGAAGGCGGTACGGCTGCGGAAATTTTGGAAAAGCAGGGTATCAACGAAAGGAACGCAAGGGAATATATCGAATCCGTTTCGGTTGACGGCGGTTATGGAAATCCGCAGGTCATGGGATATACGCCCCGTACGAAAAAAATCATTGAAATGAGTGTGGCGTTTTCGCGCCAATTAGGACAGAATTTTGTGGGCACGGAGCATATGCTGCTCGCGCTTATCAACGAGAGGGAAAGCATGGGGTTCCGTATGCTGCATGACCTGAATGCGGATATGGCGGCAATGCAGCAGGAAATCCTCGCGATTGCGCAGGGTGCTCCTTCTGCCGGGGAAGAAAAGACAAAATCCCCTACGCCCAAGCTTGACAAGTTTGGACGCGACCTGACGCTCGCGGCCAAAAACAACGAGCTTGACCCTGTGATCGGCAGGGCCGGGGAGATCGAACGTATCATCCAGATCCTCAGCCGGAGAACGAAAAACAATCCTGTGCTGATCGGTGAACCGGGCGTCGGTAAATCGGCGATCGCGGAAGGCCTGGCGCAAAAGATCGTGGAAGGCAATATCCCGGATATGCTGAAAAACAAGCGTGTCGTCATGCTTGATTTGGCAGGGATGCTGGCCGGCTCCAAGTTCAGGGGCGAATTTGAAGAACGTTTAAAGGATGCGCTTGACGAATTGCAGCAGGACGGCAATGTGATCCTGTTCATCGACGAGCTGCATACGCTGATTGGCGCCGGCGCGGCCGAAGGCGCAATGGATGCGGCAAATATCTTAAAACCGATGCTTGCACGCGGCGAGATCCAGGTGATCGGCGCTACGACGATCGACGAATACAGGAAGCATATAGAAAAGGATGCGGCACTGGAACGCAGGTTCCAGCCGGTCAATGTGGGGGAGCCTACGCCGGATGAAGCGCTGCAGATTTTGGAAGGATTGCGTGACCGCTATGAAGCGCACCATAAGGTGACGATCACCGATGAAGCGCTGAAGGCGGCAGTCGACCTTTCGACGCGCTATATCATGGACAGGTTTTTGCCGGACAAGGCGATCGACCTGATCGACGAGGCGGCCTCCAAGGTGAGGATTTCGATGTTTACTTCGCCGCCGGATCTGCGCGAGCTGGAAGAAAAGCTGGAAGAGATCGGCAAGGAAAAAGAAAACGCGATTGCGCATGAGGACTTTGAAAAAGCAGCCAAACTGCGTGATGAGGAAGCGGATACCAAACGCGACATCGAGCATTGTTCGGAAGAATGGCGCAAGGCTGTTGCCAAGGAAAAGGGGATTGTGACCGAAGAGGATATTGCACAGATCATTTCGAGCTGGACACATGTGCCTGTGAGTAAGCTGACAGAGGATGAAAGCAAAAAGCTGCTGAAACTTGAAGGTATGCTGCATGAGCGCGTGATCGGCCAGGACGAAGCGGTGACGGCAGTCGCCAAGGCGATCCGCCGTGCGCGTGCAGGCCTTAAAGACCCCAACCGGCCCATTGGTTCGTTCATCTTCCTGGGGCCTACAGGCGTCGGAAAAACGGAGCTTACAAAAGCACTGGCTGCATCGATGTTTGGTGATGAGAACGCGATGATCCGCCTTGATATGTCGGAATATATGGAGAAGCACAGCGTATCCAAGCTGGTTGGTTCGCCTCCGGGATATGTCGGTTATGATGAAGGCGGCCAGCTGACGCAGGCAGTACGGACAAAACCGTATTCGGTCGTGTTGTTTGACGAGATCGAAAAAGCGCATCCGGATGTATTTAACATCCTGCTGCAGGTTTTGGAAGACGGCAGGCTGACGGACTCCAAAGGCCGTACCGTAGACTTTAAGAATACGATCATCATTATGACTTCCAATGTAGGCGCGCATGAGATCGCCAAGAGCAAGATCGGGTTTACGAACGGCGATGAGGCTGATATGGAGCAGCTCAAAGAATATGATGAGATGAAGGAGCGCATGATGGAGGCGTTAAAAGAGACGTTCCGTCCGGAGTTCCTCAACAGGATCGACGATATCATCGTGTTCCACAAGCTGACGGAAAAGGATACGCAGCAGATCGCAGAGCTGATGCTGGGTAGCGTGGTCAAGAGGCTGCAGGACAGGGAAATCGACCTTACCTATACGAAGGACGCTGCAAAGCTGATGGCCAAAGACGGTATGAGCGACCAGTATGGTGCGAGACCGCTGCGCCGGATGATCCAGCAGACGGTAGAGGACAAACTCTCGGAGGAGATCCTTGCCGGCAAGATCCAGATCGGCGATAAAGTAAAGATGTTCGTTGAAAACGGAGATGTTGCATTTAAAAAAGAAAGTTGATATAATGTAACAAAGTTCAAGTGCGGCAAAGCGCAAGCTTTGCCGCTCTTGTAATATTTTAATCTTGATATCTACGAAAGGACCTTGGGATTCGAATGGAATTACGCAGCGGTTTGTTGATCCTGATAGCGTTTCTGTTTACGTTTTTCATGACGTATACGACAACGCCGCTCGTCCGTAAATTTTCGATCAAGGTCGGCGCAGTGGATATTCCAAAAGATAATAGAAGGATGCATAGCAAGCCGATCCCAACGATGGGGGGGCTTGCTATATTTGTTGCCTTTGCCTTTGGGGTGATGGCTTTTGTGCCGCTTGATTCCACTTATGTCGGCTTGCTCCTCGGCGCCCTTATGATCACCATCATGGGCATGTTTGACGATATTTATGACCTGAAGGCGTGGATCAAGCTGTTGGTACAGATCGGCGCGGCATTGGTCGTGTGCTTTTCGGGAATCGTCATCAAGCAGGTGACGCTTTTTGACCAGATTATATATTTTGGGAACTGGGCGATCCCGATCACAGTGCTGTGGATCGTAGCGATCACCAATACGATCAACCTGATCGATGGGCTCGACGGGCTTGCCTGCGGGATATCCGCGATTTCTTCCCTGGCACTTCTGGCCGTGTCGCTGCTTTCCGCTGGGAATCCGACGGTCACCGTGATCGCGGCTGTTTTGGCTGGTTCGTGCCTGGGCTTCCTGCCTTACAACCTGAACCCGGCAAAAATATTCATGGGCGACGTCGGTGCTACGTTCCTTGGTTTTGTGCTCTCGGTGATTTCCATCCAAGGCTTCTTCAAGGTGAATGCGGTGGTTTCGTTTGTGATCCCGTTCCTTGTATTGGGCCTGCCGATTTTTGATACGTTATTTGCGATTATCCGCCGGGTATTCAAAGGGCAAAGTCCTTTCCATGCGGACAGGAAACACCTGCACCACCGGTTGGTGGACATGGGTATGAACCAAAAGCAGTCCGTTGTTTTGCTATACGCTATTTCCGCGCTGCTTGCAATTTCGGCAATTTTATTTGCAGAAAGAATGTTTGGCGCGGCGGTGATCGTGTTGGTCGTATCATTTGTGATCGGATGTATCAACTGGTTTTCCATGAAGAGGGATCATATCGAGATGCTTGAGAAGCTGGACGCGGAAGCAAGCGAGGAAGAGCAAGCAAAAAAAACAGAAGAGAAAAAGCCGCAAGCATAACTATGCCATGCGGTTTTTTGATAGGGGTGCTGTGAACGAATGAAGGGCTGCGAAGACAAAACCTGCCTTTATGGGGGCGAAACGGTGTGTAAAGACCACCCGCAGATCAGGCTGCGCGGGGAGATAGACAGCTTGCTTGCTTATGCCGTGTATGCGCTTGCATTTGCAAAAGAGCGGGGCGATCGCCAAGCGGCGGACGATTTGCGGGATGTTGTACGCGTGATACGCGATCTCATGCGCGCGGAAGCATGCGCTGTGCCGTTGGAACTTAACGGTATGATTGGGCTCACGCTTGACGAACTGCAGGACTACTCTTATCATCCCCAGCAATATTTAGGCGCCGGGCATGTGTTCCCGGATGAAAATTCGGACATGATGTTTGCCGTCCTCAACCTGCTGCGGACGAAAGTCAGGCAGGCGGAGCGCATCTGCATTGCCGCAGGGCTCGGCGCATATGCGAACGCAAGCATCCAAAAGGGATTGAACCGGCTGTCCTCTGCTGTGTATATTATTATGCTCAAGCATAGTATGAAATAATTAAATGGAACGAATCGAAGAAAGGGAGAAATGTTTATGAAGATTACGCAGGGATTAACATTTGATGACGTGCTGCTGAAGCCGAAGAAGAGCGATGTGGTACCGAACGAGGTTGATGTTTCCACCTACCTGACCCCTAGGATCAAGCTGAACATTCCAATCATGAGCGCCGCTATGGATACGGTTACGGAAAGCGGCCTTGCGATTGCGATCGCACGTGAAGGCGGTATGGGTATCATTCACAAAAACATGTCCATTGACAAACAGGCGGAAAACGTCGACAAGGTAAAAAGAAGCGAACACGGCGTCATTACGGATCCGTTTTTTCTTTCGCCGGATCACAGTGTTTCGGATGCGGATCAGCTGATGGGGCGTTATAAGATATCAGGCGTGCCGATTGTAGAACCGGATGGAAAACTCGTGGGGATCATCACCAACCGGGATATGCGTTTTGAAACGGATTATTCACGCAAGGTAAGCGAAGTGATGACGAAGGATCATCTGATCACGGCACCGATCGGTACGACACTCGACGAGGCGCAGGATATTTTAAGGAAATATAAAATCGAAAAGCTCCCGCTCGTGGATGACAACGGAAAGCTGATGGGGCTGATCACGATCAAGGATATCGAAAAAGCGATCCAGTACCCGATGTCCGCAAAAGACAGCGGCGGCAGGCTGCTGGTAGGCGCCGCCGTTGGTACGGGCAGCGGAACATTGGAACGTGTGGAAGCATTGGTAGCGGCAAAGGTAGATGTGATTGCGGTCGATACGGCGCATGGCCACCAGCAAAATGTCCTTCATATCGTGGAGAAGATACGCAATAAATTCCCGGAGATCGATATCATCGCAGGAAATTGTGCGACAAAGGAAGCGGTGCATGACCTGATTTCCGCAGGCGCGACGTGTGTGAAAGTAGGGATCGGCCCAGGTTCGATCTGTACGACGCGTGTGGTAGCAGGGATCGGCGTACCGCAGCTTTCGGCAGTGATCGAATGTGCGGAAGAAGCGGCGAAAAGCGGCAATAAGATCATTGCCGACGGCGGTATTAAATACAGCGGGGATATTACAAAAGCGATCGCGGGCGGCGCGGCAGCCGTCATGATCGGCAGCTTGTTCGCCGGGACAAAGGAAAGCCCGGGAGAAATGGAAATTTACCAGGGAAGAAGTTTTAAGGTGTACCGCGGTATGGGCTCCGTATCGGCGATGCAGCAGGGCAGCGCAGACCGTTACTTCCAGGAAGGGTCACAAAAACTGGTTCCGGAAGGCGTAGAGGGCCGTGTACCGTTCAAGGGGCCGCTTGCAGAAACAACATACCAGATGGTCGGCGGTTTAAAGTCCGGCATGGGTTATTGCGGTGCGAAGGACATAGAAACGCTGCAAAAGAACGCCGAATTCATCCAGATCACAGGCGCAGGGCTTTTGGAAAGCCATCCGCATGATATCAGTATCACGAAGGAAGCGCCGAATTACAGTGCGCAGTAAATGAACGGGCCACAGCAGGATTTCAGCAGACTAGTCGCATATATGGAAGAATATCCGTACGCGGCCCTTGCGTTTTCCGGTGGAACCGCATCCGCATTGCTGGTGTGCGCCCTTTATGAGTCGCATGGAAAAGGTGCGCCGCTGCTGACGGCTAATACACCGTTTTTTACGCAGGAAGAAATTTACCGTGTGCACGAAGTACTGGATGATTTTCCCAAAATGCGCAGTGAGCGCGTGGCGATGCCGGAGCTGCTTGCTGTGCGGGAAATCATCGGGGCATCGGCAAAAAAACGCTGTGAAGTGTGTGCATGCGAAATCTCAAAAAGATTGTTTTACGCGGCGCAGGGGGTTGGCGCGCAGGTTTTGTTCGACGGAAAGGCGGCAGGAGCCCACAGCTGCACGATCTTAGCTGGAAGCGTCCGTGAGGTGCAAGCGATCAGTCCGCTGTTGGAGCTCGGATATACACGGCAGGATGTAGAGGCCATGTTGCGCGCGATCGGAAGGACATATTACATTCGGCCGGCAAATGGCTGCCTGGCGTGCCGCTTTGCACCAGGCGTAGACATCGACGCGCAAAAGCTGGATTTCATTGAAGAAGCGGAAAAGTATATCAGGCGGTATACGCGCAGCAGGATGCAAGTGCACATGGAAAAAAATTGCGTTCAGGTGATGGCGGAGGAACTGTTACAGGACAGTCAAAAACAAGATGTCGCGGATCGCCTTCTCCTGCAAGGGAAGGAACTGGGCATCTCGCATATTATTATCGACGACGGACTGAAATCATTTTGGAGGGATGCAGATAGATGAGGGAAACAATCATTGTGCTGGATTTTGGCGGGCAGTATAACCAGCTGATCGCACGCAGGGTGCGCGAAGCGCATGTTTATGCTGAATTGCTGCCATACCAGACAAGCGCGGAGACAATCAAAGACAAGAAGCCAATTGGAATTATTTTTACAGGCGGCCCCAAAAGTGTATATGAGGAAGGCGCGCCGGTTTGTGATACGGAAATATTCAATCTTGGCATCCCGATCCTGGGCATATGTTATGGAAGCCAGCTGCTTTCCATGAAGCTGGGCGGGCATGTCGCTTCGGCACCGGCGGGGGAATACGGACAAACGAACATCACGTATAGTGCGGAAAATGTGCTGTTGCAGGATATGGAAAAAGAATCCGTATGCTGGATGAGTCATATGGATTACATCGACAGGGCGCCGGAAGGATTTGCTATATTGGCAAGAACGGCCTCCTGCCCGGTGGCAGCCTTTGGAAACGACGAAAAGAAAATATACGGCGTGCAGTTTCATCCGGAGGTGCAGCACACGGTAAACGGACAAAGTATATTGGAGCATTTTTTATTTGATATATGCGGTGCAAAAGGAGATTGGGATATGAATGATTATGCAAAACAGTCGATCGAAGCGATTCGTGAGAAGGTAGGGGACAAGAAGGTATTGCTGGCCCTGTCGGGCGGTGTGGACAGTTCCGTATGCGCGGTGCTGCTCCATAAGGCGATCGGCAAAAACCTGACATGCGTCTTTGTGGACACCGGCCTCATGCGCAAGTATGAGCCCGAAGAAGTAGAGAACGTATTCAAAAAGCAGTTCGATATGAATCTTGTGCACGTCAAGGCGGAGCAGCGCTTTTTGGAGAAACTCGCAGGCGTTACGGAGCCGGAAAAGAAGCGTAAGATCATTGGCGAAGAGTTTATCCGTGTGTTCGAGGAAGAAGCGAAAAAGATCGGCAAGGTGCATTTCCTGGCACAAGGAACGATTTATCCCGATGTTGTGGAAAGCGGCGTGGGCGATGCAGCGCTTATCAAGAGCCACCACAATGTTGGCGGACTGCCGGATCATGTTGATTTTGAAGAAATCATTGAACCGCTGCGCGAGCTCTTTAAAGATGAAGTGCGCGAGCTGGGCGAAGAATTGGGATTGCCGCGCCACATGGTGTGGCGCCAGCCGTTCCCGGGCCCGGGACTTGCGATCCGCGTGATTGGCGAAATCACAAAAGAAAAGCTTGATCTCTTGCGCGACGTAGACTTTATCTTCCGCGACGAAATCGCAAAAGCGGAACTGGATGAAAAAATCTGGCAGTACTTTGCTGTGCTGACCGATATGCGCTCTGTGGGCGTAATGGGTGACGAGAGAACCTACGATTACACAGTTGCCCTGCGCGGCGTAACGAGCGTGGATGCGATGACGGCGGACTGGGCGCGCATACCGTACGACGTACTGGGTGTGATTTCCAACCGCATTATCAACGAGGTACCGCACATCAACCGTATTGTGTATGACATTACGAGCAAGCCGCCGGCAACGATTGAGTGGGAGTAAGGTTTTTGGCTTAACCATGCTGGTTTGAGCCGGACGGCGTTTGAGTGGGAATAGCATATTTTTTCAAAAAATAGGTGGTAATCATGACCACCTATTTTATATTTTTGGAGGTGTTATTCCCAATGGAAAAACAGACGAAAGAACCACAGGTAACGAGAAGGAAAGAATTATCGGAAGATAATGTGCCTGCCGCATTATTAAGTTAATGAGCGCATATATCACGCTTGAAATGTAAAGCGAAGAACATAGTAAAATGCCGAATAAAGTAAAGAAAATTAGAATATACACTGGTCGTTATTTATTTTCTAAATGAGTTTTGTATGCTATACTAAAAAGCAGCATCGACAATACATTTATATGAGGGATCAAAATCAGAAATTGAAGGTAGCAAAGAAAATACTGATCCAGATGTTGTTTTAGTTCGCGTATCTTCTTTCCGAACACTGAAAGCAGCATATCTTAACTATTTTCTGATATTGGGCAGTTTATTGATATTGATGGAAGGGAAGCGTTCACCATGAAAATGCCGGAAACAATCGATCCCAATATGCTTGCACCCTGCGGAATGAACTGTATGGTCTGTTATAAGCATTGTGATTCCCCAAAACCATGTGTGGGTTGTTTCTCAGTGAAGGAATACAAGCCGCCGCATTGCCGAAAATGCAAAATCAAGGACTGTATCAGGGAAAAAGGTATTTCGTATTGCTTTATGTGCGAAGAACATCCCTGTGCCGTAATCAAAAGGTTGGAAAAGGGCTATCGGACGAAATACCAAACGAGCCTGATCGAAAATAGTAAAGTGGCAAAGAAGAGTGGAGTGGAGAACTTTATGCGACAGCAGCAAGCTAAATATACCTGCAGCGTGTGCGGTGGTATTATTTCACTGCATGATGCAATGTGCAGCGAATGTCACGCAAAAAAACTGGATAAATAAAGGAATTCAGTTATTTCGCCTGTACAATAGTTCGTAATAATACGAACTATTAATTCGATAATCATATAATAATTCGTATTAATATTGCGGCCATGCCTTTAATTTAGTATGATACCTATATGAGTTTTTATACTTATATATTCTAATTGTAGGAGGTATCATATGGAAAAGTTTTTTAAACTCAAAGAGAATGGCACAAAAGCTTCAACCGAAGTCATTGCCGGTTTTACAACGTTCTTTGCGATGTCTTACATCATCTTTGTAAACCCGAGCATCCTTTCGGCGACAGGCATGCCTTCTCAGGCGGTATTCTTGGCAACGATCATTGCAGCGGCGATCGGCACGCTCGTAATGGGACTGTTTGCAAATGTACCGTACGCACAGGCTCCCGGTATGGGTCTCAATGCGTTCTTTACCTACACGGTATGCTTCGCACTTGGCTTTACCTGGCAGCAGGCGCTTGCTATGGTATTCATCTGTGGTATCGTAAACATTGTGATTACGGTGACCAAACTTAGAAAAGCAATCATCAAATCTATTCCGGAATCCTTGCAAAACGCGATTGGCGGCGGTATTGGTATCTTTGTAGCCTATATCGGTATCAAGAATGCTGGCATCATCCAATTCACATCCGATCCGGGTACGATCATGTCCATCAATGGCGCGCCGTTTGCGGCGGATGCGGCCTACTCGGGAATCACGAGCGTGGTTTCTTCGGGCGGTGCGGTTCCGGCATTGGTCACCTTCAATTCACCGGCAGTTATTCTCGCTATTATTGGTATCGTTCTGACGATCATCCTGTTGGTTGCAAAGGTGAAAGGCGCGATCCTCATCGGCATCATCGCGACAACAGTGATCGGTATCCCGATGGGCGTAGTTGACCTTTCTACAGTAAATTTCGCTGCGGACAGCTTAAGCGCTTCTTTCCAGGATCTCGGCACGACCTTTGGTGCCGCCTTCGGGCCGGAGGGGATGCAAACGCTGTTTGCAGATCCGGATAAGATACTCATGGTCATTATGACGATCTTTGCCTTCAGTATATCGGATACCTTCGATACGATCGGCACGTTCATCGGAACGGGCCGCAGGAGCGGCATCTTCAGTGCGGATGACATGAAGATGATGGAAACGAGCAAGGGATTCAAATCCAAAATGGATAAAGCCCTTTTCGCAGATGCGATCGCTACATCCGTAGGCGCTGTATTCGGGACATCCAATACGACAACTTACGTGGAGAGCGCGGCGGGTATCGGCGCAGGCGGGCGTACAGGACTAACCAGTGTAGTTACGGCGCTCATCTTCCTGGCGTGTATGTTCCTGGCGCCGGTCATGGGCATCGTGCCTTCCCAGGCAACCGCCCCGGCGCTTATTGCGGTCGGTATCATGATGATGGCAGCCTTCAAGGACATCAAGTGGGGGGACTTCGAAGAAGCGGTTCCTGCCTTCTTCGCGGGCGTGTTCATGGCGCTTTGCTACAGCATCTCTTACGGTATCGCAGCAGGCTTCCTGTTCTACTGCATCGTTAAGATCATTCGCGGTAAGGCAAAAGAGCTGCACCCGATCCTGATCGTGGCTACCATCCTGTTCGTCCTGAACTTCATTGTACTGGCCCTGATCTAAAAGAATATGTAAGTGGAGAGTTGAGCCGGCTATATGCCGGCTCAATCCTTCCACAGCTATTGATCAAGTTCTGAATTTAAAGGAGAGACAAAAATGAAAGTTGCAGTGATTATGGGTTCCAAAAGCGACCTGCCGGTATTGAAGCCGACGATCGATACGTTGAAGGATTTCGGTATTGAGGTGGAAGCGCATGTGATGTCTGCGCACCGTACGCCCGAACTGGCGGCGGATTTTGCGAAAAATGCAAAGGACAATAGTGTTGAAGTAATCATTGCCGCAGCCGGAAAGGCTGCCCATCTGGCCGGTGTTATCGCCGGACACAGTATTCTCCCCGTGATTGGATTGCCGATCAAGTCCTCTACGATGGACGGGCTGGATTCCCTGCTTTCTACCGTGCAGATGCCCGAGGGGATCCCGGTGGCTACCGTAGCCATCAATGGCGGTAAAAACGCCGCTTTACTGGCAGTGCAGATTCTCGCATTGAAATATGATACTTTAAGCGATTTATTATATAAATTTAAAGAAGACATGCAGCTCAAGGTTGTGGCTGCGGACGCTGAACTCAAGGAGGAGCTATAAGATGAAAAAAACAGAACAGTTATACGAAGGAAAGGCAAAAAAGGTTTTCAAGACAGACGATCCGGATTATGTGATCGTTGATTATAAAGACGATGCTACGGCCTTTAACGGATTGAAAAAGGGTACGATCGTAGGAAAAGGCGTTGTGAACAACAAAGTCTCGAACCATATGTTCAAGATGCTTGAAAAACAGGGGATCCCGACACATTTTGTAGAGGAGCTTTCCGACCGTGAAACGGTTGTAAAAAGCGTTTCTATCGTCCCGGTCGAAGTCATTGTCAGGAACATCGCCGCCGGCAGCATTTCCAAAAGGTTAGGCATCCCGGAAGGGACAAAGCTGAAATCCACGGTACTGGAATACAGCTATAAGGACGACGACCTCGGCGACCCGATGATCAACGATTACCACATCTACGCGATGGACTTGGCGACGCCGGAGGAAATGGCAAAGATAGCGGAATATTCCTTCAAAGTCAATGATATCATGACGGAATACTTAAAACAGTTCGGAATCGAGCTCATCGACTTCAAACTGGAATATGGCCGTTTCAAAGGCGACATTATCCTGGCAGATGAAATCTCACCGGATACCTGCCGCTTTTGGGATTCCAAAACAGGCGAAAAGCTGGATAAAGACCGTTTCCGCCAGGATCTTGGGAACGTCGAGGATGCGTACCAGGAGATACTGCATCGCCTGATGGGAGAATAAAGTATGCTTCTTGCACCAAACGCGCAATATGAACGTTGGAAGCCTGCGGACGACATTATGCCGGAGGAATGTGGTGTGTTCGGTATCTTTATGAACGATCGCCATTACGATCCGGCGGAAGCGGCCTATCTGGGGCTTTATGCCCTGCAGCACAGGGGGCAGGAGAGCGCCGGTATTGCGGTAACGGATGGAAAGTGCGTGAAGCAGCATAAAGGTATGGGCCTTTGCTCAGAAGTTTTTAAGGACAATCTGGACAAGCTGCTGGGCGGCCATATCGCCATTGGGCACGTTCGTTATTCTACGACGGGCGAAAGCAAAGGCGAGAACGCACAACCGCTGGTGATATCCTACCGCGGCGGCAAGCTTTCCCTGGCGCATAACGGGAACCTGATCAACAGTACCACGCTGCGGGAAAAGATGGAGGAGGAGGGGACGGTTTTCCAAACATCTCTGGATACGGAGGTGATGGCCAACCTGATCGCCAAATACTCAAAACGCGGCCTGTTGAATGCGATATCTGCTATGATGAAGGTCGTGAAGGGATCCTACGCGTTGATGATCATGACGCAGGATGAGCTTGTCGCTGTGCGTGATCCGCTTGGGATTCGTCCGTTGGCACTTGGAAAGCTGGACGACAATTACATCGTGGCATCGGAGTCGTGCGCTTTTGACGCTATAGATGCCGAGTTTGTGCGGGATGTCCGCCCGGGAGAGATCATCGTGGTCAACAAGGACGGCCTGAAATCCTATCAGGCGCAGTCATCGATGGAAACGGCCCTTTGCGTTTTTGAATACGTATATTTTGCCCGCCCTGATTCGGACATCGACGGTATCAGCGTATACCGTTCGCGTGAAAATATGGGAACGCGGCTGGCGCAGGCTTTTCCGATCGATGCGGATCTTGTCAGCGATGTGCCGGATTCGGCAACTCCGGCGGCGTCCGGCTATGCGGCGGAATCAGGCATTCCCTATGCGAAGGCTTTATCAAAGAATCGATACGTAGGCAGGACGTTTATCCAGCCGTCGCAGGCGCTTAGGGAACGCGGCGTCAAGCTGAAACTGAACGCTATGAAACGGAATGTTCATGGGAAGCGCCTGATCCTGATCGACGATTCTATCGTGCGCGGAACGACGAGCCGGAAGATCGTGGAGATGCTGAGGCTGGCAGGCGCGCGGGAAGTGCATATGCTTATCAGTTCACCGCCCGTTATTTGCCCGTGCTTCTTCGGTATCGATACGCCGTCGCACGATCAATTGATCGGGTCAAAGAACTCAGTGGAAGAAATACGCCGGATCATCGGCGCGGATACGCTTCATTATTTGTCGATCGGCGATTTGCTGAAAACAGTGGAAGGAGCCGGATGCAACTTTTGTACCGGATGCTTTGACGGGCATTATCCCATTGATATGAAAAGAGCATTGGAAGAAACGGAAGCGGTTGAACTGTCCGGTATAGAATAGGACGGTAACTGGAAGGAGATAGAAGAATGGCTGTAACATATAAAGACGCCGGCGTTGACGTTGAGCGTGGATATGAAGCTGTAAGGCTGATGAAAGAGCATGTCAAAAAGACGTTTGACGAAAATGTGATCACCGATTTGGGTACGTTTGGAGGCATGTATGATTTAAATAACGGTCAAGTGCTCGTATCCGGAACGGACGGCGTAGGCACGAAGCTGATGGCGGCTTTTGCTACGGGGAAGAACGACACGGTAGGGATCGACTGTGTAGCGATGTGTGCAAACGACGTCGTTTGCCATGGCGCACGTCCTTTGTTCTTCCTGGATTATATTGCTACAGGGGCGCTGGTGCCTGGCGTAGCTGCTGATATCGTGAAAGGGATCGCGGACGGCTGTATGCAATCCGGCTGCGCACTGATCGGTGGTGAAACGGCGGAAATGCCCGGGTTCTATCCGGAAGGGGAATATGACCTGGCAGGTTTTTGCGTTGGTATCGTCAACAAGGATGCTATCATCAACGGTTCTGGCATTACGCCGGGCGACAAGGTGATCGGCCTTGGTTCCACGGGTATCCATTCAAATGGATTTTCCCTTGTCCGTAAGCTTTACGCAATGGATCCTACCTTAAACCAAATACATATCGAAGAAACGGGGACGTCGCTTGGGGAAATGCTGCTGACCCCAACGAGAATATATGTAAAGTCCATCCTTGACCTGATTGGGCAAGTGGATGTAAAAGGGATCGCCCACATCACAGGCGGCGGTTTTTATGAAAACATCCCGCGCATCCTGCCGAAAAATGTGGATGCGAAAATCACGCTGGGCTCGTGGGACATGCCGTATGTGTTTGAAAAACTGATACAGGATGCACAGCTTTCACAAAAGGACGCATACAATACGTTCAATATGGGTGTCGGCATGGTCGTAGTGGTAAGCGCCGACCAGGCTGAAAAGACGATGGAAGCGTTAAAGGCATCCGGCGAAAGGGCCTACCTGATCGGCGAGATCACCGAGGGCAGCGGAGGCGTCGAGCTATGTTAAAGTTCGCTGTCATGGCGTCGGGCGGCGGTACGGATTTCCAGTCGTTGATCGACGCGGTAGAAGCCGGGCAGATATCCGCGGAGATATGCTGCCTGATCGCGGGGAAGCCGGGTATCTACGCGATCACGCGTGCGCAGGACGCAGGGATACCGGTAGCGGTCGTACAAAAAAAGTCTTTTGACAGCATGGAGCGGTTTGACGAAGCAATTTTAAAGACCTTACAGGAATTTGGAGCGGACTTCGTTGTGCTGGCGGGGTATTTGAGCATCATAGGAGAAAAGACGCTGGCCGCTTATCCCAATAAGATCATCAATGTCCATCCCTCGCTCATTCCAAGCTTTTGCGGGATGGGGATGTATGGGAGCAAGGTACACGAAGCGGCGATCGCATATGGCGTAAAGTTTTCCGGCGCTACGGTACACTTTATCGACGGACAGGCCGACACCGGCCCGATCATCATGCAGGCCGTCGTCCCGGTAAGCGAAGGGGATACGCCGCAGGACCTGGCTGCGCGCGTACTTGAGACCGAGCATAAGATCCTTCCGCAGGCAGTCGCTTTGATGGCGGAGGGGAAGCTGGAAACAGAAGGCAGGATCGTTAAAATTTTAAAATAGTTTGGAGGAGAATAAAATGGCGAAAAGAGCATTTTTGAGCGTATTTGACAAAACCGGTGTCGTTGATTTTGCAAAAGGCTTGATTGGCCTGGGCTTTGAAATCCTTTCGACGGGCGGTACACAAAGGGAACTGGAAAACGCAGGCCTTGCGGTGACCAATGTTTCGGAGATCACGGGCTTTCCTGAGTGCCTGGACGGCAGGGTAAAGACGCTGCACCCGAAGATCCACGCAGGGATATTGGCGATGCGTGGAAACGAAGAGCATATGAAGCAGCTAAAAGAGTTGGGCGTGGAAACGATTGATGTGGTCGCGGTGAACCTCTATCCTTTCAAGCAGACGATTTCCCAAGCGGATGTGACGCTGGAAGATGCGATCGAGAATATCGATATCGGCGGGCCGACGATGCTGCGCGCCGCTGCAAAAAACTGGCAGGATGTTGCGGTCGTCGTGGACGCTTCCGATTACCAGAAAGTATTGGATGAACTGAAAGCGGACGGCAGCGTATCGCGGGACACTAAATTTTATTTAAGTGCAAAAGTGTTTGAGAACACCGCGGCGTACGATGCGCTGATCGCACAGTATTTGAGGAAACAGATGGATGTGGAAACGCTGCCTGAAAAGCTTACGCTTACCTATGAAAAACAGCAGGAGATGCGCTATGGCGAAAATCCGCACCAGAAGGCCGCGTTTTACAAGGAGCCGCTGCATGTGGCAGGAAGCCTGGCCAATGCAGAGCAATTGAACGGCAAAGAATTATCCTTCAATAATATCAGCGATGCGGCGGGCGCCCTCGACTGCCTGCGTGAGTTTACAGAGCCGACCGTAGTGGGGGTAAAGCACGCGAACCCATGCGGCGTCGGGAGCGCGGAAACGCTTTATGACGCTTATATGAAGGCATATGAATGTGACCCTGTTTCTATTTTTGGCGGGATCGTGGCCTGCAACCGCGAGATCGACGAAAAAACGGCGAGCCAGATGAGCAAGATATTCTTGGAGATCGTCATTGCGCCATCCTATACGAAGGAGGCGCTGGATATCCTTTGCCAGAAAAAGAACCTGCGCGTTCTGCGCCTGCCGGAGATATCCGCGCCGCTGCCCAAAGATGGGCTGGACACCAAAAAGGTGCTCGGAGGACTTCTGGTACAAGGACTCAACGACAAGATGTTCGACGGGGATTTCAAAGTCGTTACGAAGCGCCAGCCCACGGACGAGGAGCTGGAAAACCTGGAATTCGCATTCAAGGTCGTTAAATATGTGAAGTCCAACGGTATCGCGGTCGCAAAAGGTATGGGAACGCTGGGGATAGGCCCGGGACAGACTAACCGCATATGGGCGGCGGAGATGGCGATCGAAAGAAGCGGCGAGGACGTCAGGGGTGCGGTTTTGGCATCCGACGCTTTCTTCCCCTTTGACGACTGCGTGGAAGTGGCGGCGCAGGCTGGCATTACGGCGATCATCCAGCCGGGCGGTTCGATCCGCGATGAGGATTCCATCAAAAAATGCGACGAGAACGGAATCGCGATGGTATTTACGGGCATTCGCCATTTCAGACACTAGAGGGTAGGATAACGGTCATGTATAAGATATTGGTAGTAGGCGGCGGCGGCCGTGAACACGCGATTTTATGGAAGTTGAAGCAGGGGAGCCGGGAAGTGGAGCTTTTCTGCGCGCCGGGAAACGGCGGAACGGCACAGCTTGCGGAAAATGTGCCTATCAAAGCGGACGACGTAGAGGGGATTGTCGACTGGGCAAAGCAAAACGGTATGGACATGGTGTTTGTCGCACCGGACGACCCGCTTGCGCTCGGCATGGTCGACGCGCTGCAGGAGGCTGGAATCCGCACATTTGGGCCGACAAAGGCGGCGGCGGAGATCGAATGGTCAAAATCTTACTCCAAATGGCTGATGAAAAAATATGGCATCCCGACCGCGGAATTCGAGGTGTTTGACGAAGCCGACCAGGCGATCGGTTATTTGAAAACGGCGAAATACCCGATCGTGGTCAAAGCGGACGGCCTAGCACTGGGGAAGGGCGTACTGATCTGTGAAGATTTTGAACAGGCAAAACAGGCGGTCAGTGATATCATGCTGGATAAAAAATTCGGCAATGCGGGGGCGCGTGTCGTGATCGAGGAGTTTATGACAGGCCCGGAAGTCTCGGTACTGACGTTTTGCGATGGCAAAACGATCGTGCCGATGCTGCCGGCGCAGGATCATAAACGTGCGTACGATAACGATGAAGGGCTGAACACCGGCGGCATGGGTACCTTTGCGCCGACGCTGAAGTTCACAAAGGAAATGCAGGAATATGCCCAAAAGGAAATATTTGAAAAAACGGTACAGGCTTTAAACGCCGAGGGCCGCATATTTAAGGGCGTTATCTTCTTTGGGCTGATGCTCACGCCGGACGGTGTCAAGGTGCTGGAATATAACGCGCGGCTGGGCGACCCGGAAACACAGTCTGTGTTCATGCTGCTGAATTCGGATCTTCTCGAGGTGATTGACGCGGTGATCGACGGTACCCTCGACCGGATGACCCTTGACTGGAAAGACGGAAGCGCGGTCTGCGTGGTCATGGCCTCTGGCGGATACCCGCAAAAATATGAAAACGGGAAACTGATCGAGGGGCTGGACAGTATAGAGGACGGGGTTGTCGTTTTCCATGCGGGGACAAGGAAAGAAGGCGGCAAATGCTACACCAACGGCGGCCGCGTGCTGGGCGTAACGGCGACAGGAAAAGACATCGCGGATGCACGGAAGAAGGCATATGCCAACATCGAAACAATCAACTTTGAAGACGCGCAATACAGAACGGATATCGGTATTAAGTAAAGGAAATGAAAAGCGCCTGCAAAAGCAGGCGCTTTTTGCTTTTTGTAAAATCAGGAACGTCCCAGGATCTTATCGGCGACATACAGGCCGTTTGCGGCAGCCTGTGAAAGGGAACGGGTAAAACCCGCGCCGTCGCCGGTCGCATAGATCCTGTCGAAACCATCCAGTTCAAAATCCTTGGCGTATGGCCGTGCAGAATAATATTTGCACTCGATCCCATACAGCAGCGTATCGTAATTGGCTGTTCCGGGGGCCACCTTATCGAGTGCATAAAGCGTTTCGATGATATTATCGAGCTGGCGTTTGGGCAGGCAAAGGCTCAAGTCGCCCGGCACCGCTTTCAGTGTGGGACGTGTCGTCGACTGGGCAAGGCGTTTTGCATCTGTCCTGCGCCCGGCGAGCAGGTCGCCGAAGCGCTGTACCAGTACACTGTCGCCGCTGATCAGGTTTGCAAGGCTCGCGACGTGGCGGGCATATTCAATGGGCTCCTTAAACGGCTCGGTAAAACGGATCGTCGTCAGGAGCGCAAAGTTGGAATTGTTGGTTTTCCGCGATTTATCACGGTAGGAATGCCCGTTGACCGTGAGCACGCCGTTGGTGTTTTCAGTGACGACGCTGCCTTTTTCATTGAAGCAGAACATTCGCGTCGTATCGCCGTATGCTTTGCTGCGGAACCAGATCTTAGGTTCGTAAATGTGGCGGGAAAAGTGTTCCCAGACGCTGGAGGGGAGCTCTACACGCACGCCGATATCCACCTGGTTATTCGTCAGCCCGACCTTGTTCTTTTTGCACCAGGCGGCAAAAAATTGGCTGCCTACACGCCCTACGGCAAAAATGATATCCTTCGCCTGGAATTCAAGGGATTCCTTTTTGGACTGCGCATATACGGTATGCGAGGATGCATCGACATCGGTTACCTTCGTATCTGTGTAAATATCGCACCTTTTTGCGATATGCTCGATCATTTTGCGCATCGTATCAAAGTTTTCATCCGTACCCAGGTGCTTTAGCTGTGCCTGGGACATGTGAAGGTCGTACTTCAAGCATTCGGATTTCAAATCGTTGTTGGGCATGAAACGCTCGGTTGTCGCCCCAAACGAAACGAGGAGCTGATCCGCCTGCTCGATATAATCAATGACTGTTTCAGGCTCCAAAAAGTCAGTAAGCCAGCCGCCGTATTCTGTGGAAATGACATATTTGCCATCGGAAAAGGCGCCGGCACCCGCCATGCCTTCCATGATAGCGCAGGAAGCGCACTTGATGCAGTGATCCGCCGTTTTTTTGATGATCGGGCAGATACGTTTGGAAATCGTGTGGCCTTTTTCCAGCAGGGCCACTTTGAGGGCAGGATTTTTTTCGGTGAGCCGATATGCGGACATGATCCCGCTGATCCCGCCACCGATGATAATAACATCGTATTTTTTCAATGGGAATACCTCGTATTTATAGTTTGAAAGCTTCTGTAATAGCTTTTACAGCCTTTGTCGTATCATCCTTGCCGATACAGAAAGAAATTTTCGTAGCGGAAGCAGAGAAGAGATAGGTCTTGATCTGCTCTGACGACAGGGCCTTAAAGAGCTTGGCGGTTACATTGGAATGTGTAAGCATACTGCGGCCTTCCAGCGTGAACTTTGTCAGGCCATGCTCCGCGTTTGCCTTGACGTCCTTTAAAGTCTTGAGGATGGAAAGCGCACGCTGCAACTCTTCCGCGGCCACACAGAAGGAAAGCGCCAGGGTATCGTCCGTAAGGAAACACTGCTGGACAAGGTCAATTTCGACATTCCCTTTGGAAAGTGCGTCAAAAATGGCGGACAATGAAGAAGGGGAACCAGGCGTACAGTTTACGCACAAAACAGCGGTGTTTTCTTCTGTATACAAACTCATGGTCGCGCCGACTTCGGATATGATATCAAACATCGAATAAAGACCCGCAGGCTTGCCCGAAAGGAATTTTGCGGCACGGATCGCGCCTTCCGCAAATATATTCCGGGAAAGGGCGGTGTGGTGCACCTCGATGATCTCGTCGTTGCCGATGAACAGCACGTCGTGCTGGCCGACGATCGTACCGCCGCGCACCGCATGGATGCCGATTTCTTTTTGCTCGCGTTTCGCACGCACCTTCGGCGTGCGGCCATAGATGTATTCCTTCGTATTCATAAAAGCGGTATTGATGTAATCCGCGATCGCGAGAGCGGTACCGCTGGGCGCATCGACCTTTTGGTTGTGGTGCTTTTCGACGATCTCGATATCAAAATCATTCCCCAGGAATTCCGCCGCTTTTTTTGCGAGCTCCATCTGGAGGTTGACCCCCAGCGACATATTCGCGGAAAAGAACACGGGGATATGTCCCGCGTATTTGACGATCATCATTTTATCGTTGGCACTGTAGCCTGTCGTGGCCAGAACGCAGGCGGCATTTTTTTCCTGTGCAAACGTAAGCAGGCCGCTTAAGGCGTCCGGGCGCGAAAAGTCGATGATCACGTCAACCGATTCGATGACATGCGTAAAATCCTCATAAACGGGGAAGGGATTTTCGTGTACACGCGGCATTTTGTCAACGCCTGCGACAACGACCATGTCCTCCGTCTGGCCAATATACGATACGAGCGTTTGCCCAAGGCGGCCGTTAACGCCGCTCAATAATACTTTAATCATGTTATGTTACCGCCTTTATCAGAGGAGACCGTATTTTTGCATACACGCCCTGAGCGCATCCGCGTTTGCCTGCGACATTTCTGTTAGTGGAAGGCGCAGCGGCCCCATCTCAAAGCCCATCAGCCGCATAGCCGTTTTAACGGGGATGGGGTTGACTTCCATAAACATCGCATTTGCCAAAGGATTGAGCGCAAGCTGCATTTCACATGCGGCAGCTACATCGCCCTCCAGATAGCGCATGACCATGTTGTGCATATACTTGGGCATAATGTTTGCAACAACGGAAATGACGCCCATCCCCCCTAAGGAGAGCAGGGGGACGACATGGTCGTCGTTGCCGCTGTAAAGCGAGGCCTTGCCGTTTGTGACACGGGCCACTTCGACGATCTGTGAAATATTGCCGCTCGCCTCCTTGATCCCGGCGATCCTGTCGTGGCAGCACAGCTCCTGGTATACAGCCGGGCAAATATTTACGCCTGTCCGGCCGGGGACATTGTACAGGATGATGGGAAGCTCGGTACTGTCCGCGACTGCGTTGAAATGCGCGATCAGGCCTGCGTTGCTGCACTTGTTGTAATAAGGCGTCACGGCGAGGAGCGCGTCCGCGCCAAGATCCTGCGCCATTTTTGCGCTGGCGACCACATGCGCGGTATTGTTGCCGCCCACGCCCGCAATCACAGGGATCCGTCCAGCCGTCTTTTCTACGGAGAATTTGATCACATCATGCTGCTCTTCCATCGTCATGGTGGAAGGTTCGCCCGTCGTACCGCATATGAGAAGGGCATCGGTTCCGTTGCTGATCTGGAATTCGATCAGGCGCTCCAGTTCGCTGAAATTGACGCCGCTGTCTGTAAAGGGGGTAGACAGCGCTACGGCGGATCCTTTAAAAATCGTAGCCATAATAACTCCTGTTTTTTATTTATTTTTGCATATCCATCCAAACCTGTGCGATCTGGACAGCGTTCGTTGCCGCGCCCTTGCGGATGTTGTCCGCAACGACCCACAGGTTCACGCCCGAATCAACGGAACGATCCCTGCGAATACGGCCTACATATACTTCATCTTTGCCGGCGATATCAAGCGGCATCGGATATACGCCTTTGCTTTCGCCCTGGACTACTTTATCCATCAGGACAATGCCGGGGAAATCCGCCAGCGTCTTTTTCAGGTCGTCCAAATCATAATCCTTCTCGAATTCCACGTTGATGGATTCGCTGTGCCCATGGAAAACCGGGACGCGAACTGTCGTAGCCGTGATACGCATAGCATCGTTATGAAGAATCTTGCGCGTTTCGTTGACCATTTTCAATTCTTCCTTCGTATAATCATCCTCATCAAAGACATCGATCTGCGGCAGACAGTTTCCAAAGATAGGGAAAGGAAACTTTTTGGGCGCATCGCCGTTGATGCCGTTTTCAAGGTCGCTGTAGCCGCCCATCCCGGCGCCCGACACTGCCTGGTACGTGGAATATACCACGCGCTTGATTTTATACTTATCATCGAGGGGCTTTAAAGCAACCATTGCCTGGATCGTGGAGCAGTTGGGGTTGGCAATGATGCCATTGTGCCACTCGATATCCTCAGGGTTTACCTCCGGCACGACGAGCGGGACTTTAGGATCCATACGCCATGCGCTGGAATTATCAATGACAAGCGCACCTGCTTTAACGGCACATGGCGCAAATTTTTCGCTCGTTCCGCCGCCTGCGGAGAAGAGGGCGATATCAATATCCTTGCCGTCGAAGCACGTTTCCGTGAGTTCCTCGATCGTATATTCTTTTCCCATAAAGTCAACCTTTTTGCCGGCGCTCCTCGCGCTTGCGAAAAGATAATAGTTTTCCACGGGAAGCTTGCGTTCCTCCAGTACCTGCAGGAACTTCCTTCCGACCATACCCGTTGCGCCTACGACGGCAACATTAAACTTCTTCATACGTTTCTCCATTCCCGTACGGGATTTATGCCCATACAATATTTAAATTTCCAGCGGGAAAACCCGCGTAAGCTCTTTGTAAAAAAAGAACGGCGCACTTCGCGCGCCGCAATCGAAATCTTTGCCTTGATTCAGTAGCAGCAGCGCAACACCACGAAAGCGGTGACAGTGATACAGCTGTTGACTGTATCCCCAGATGTAAGCGTACGGCACAACTTACTCTTCGGCGTTACGCCCTTTCTCACAAAATGCAACCGCCTCGCCGAAAGGCTCGATCATTTTGGATACTGATGCTATAACGCTCCTCTGTCTGTTCTGTAATATTATACATCATGGGGAAGAATGTGTAAATAGTTTATCCGTGAAATACTTGCGAAAGAGGCCCGGACAATGTATTATCATAATAGTAATTTTATTATAAACGGAACTGCTTATCTTTGGTAGGCATATGCGAGGTTGGATAGTGTGGAAATAAGGCATGAAGTAAAAGAGTGCTTGGACGAGCTGGTAAAATTGCGCCGTGACCTGCACCGGATCCCGGAATATTCGTTTGATACCTTTAAAACGTCGCAATATGTGACGGCGTATTTGAAGCGGCTGGGGCCGGATCAATTGACCCCTGTCGCAGGTACGGGAGTCAAGGCTGTTTTTATGGCCCGAAATCCGCAAAAGACGGTCGCGATCCGCGCGGATATCGACGGGCTGCGGGTGCCGGAGCATACTGGGCTTGCCTTTGCTTCCACGCATGAGAATATGATGCATGCGTGCGGGCATGACGGGCATATGGCGATCGCGCTCCTTTGCGCCAAACTCATCAGCAGGGCAAAAGACCGTATCAAGAATAACTATGTTTTCCTGTTCCAGCCGGCAGAGGAGACCGTCGGCGGGGCACAGCCGATGATCGAAGAAGGCGCGCTGGAAAACCCTAAAGTGGACGAAATATACGGAATCCATCTATGGCCGGACGTGCCGTTGGGCAGCGTGGGAATGAAGCCGGGGCCGGTCATGGCGCAAATGTGCGATTTCAATATTGATCTTGTGGGGAAAAGCGCGCATGGGGCAAAACCGCAGGCGGGGAAAGACGCACTTGTGGCGGCGGCGCAGTTGATCAGTGCAGTGCAGGCGATCGTTTCGCGCAGCATAGACCCATACGAAACGGCAGTCCTCACGATCGGACGTATGGAGGCCGGGCAGACGCGCAACGTGATTTGTGAAAAGGCGCACTTGGAAGGGACGATGCGCGCATTTGAACCATATGTAATAGACCTTATCAAACGCAGGCTGCATGAAATATTGGAAGGGCTGCATACGATGTATGGGATAGAATATACTTATTTTGAACCGATGGGATACCCGGCGGTCATCAATGATGAAAGCCTGTATGAGCAGGCGCGAAAACGGTTCCGTGCAGGGGAAACAATGCGGGTGAAGCCGTATATGATGGCAGAGGATTTTTCCAATTACCAGCAGAAGATTCCGGGGCTTTACTCGTTTATCGGCGTCGGTGAAGGTGAAGATACGCCGCCGCTGCACTCCGGCTGTTTTGATTTTAACCAACAGGCATTGTTAAATGGTGTAGAATATTTTTTGAGGGTAACGGATTTTGAGTAATCAGTTCCAGGCACTGGCAAGCGTTTATGATGAACTGATGTATGACGCCGGCTATGGCGAATGGGCGGCATATATATTGGATCTTTTGCAGAAAGCAGGTGTGGAGCCGGGCGGCAGCATACTTGAGTATGCATGCGGCACGGGCAATATCACGCTGCCGCTTGCAAAAAGCGGCTATCGGATGACGGCAATGGACATATCCGAGGAAATGCTCTTTGCGGCACAGGAAAAAACGCGTCAAAACGCGCTTCATGTGACATATGCCGCAGGGGATATGTGCGATTTCGCAGTCAATAAACCTGTGGATGCGGCTGTTTGCGCATGCGACGGCGTAAATTATGTGCTGGATGATGAGCGGTTGAAGGCGTTTTTGGGGCAGGCATACCGGAATTTGAAGCCGGGCGGCCTCTTGTTGTTTGATTTGAGCTCTGCCTATAAGCTGGAGCATGTGCTGGGGAATGAGTTTTACTTTGACGACGGCGACGGGCAAACGTATTTCTGGCAGAACGCGTACGACGAAGAAAAGAAACTGCTGGAAATGGATATCACCCTGTTTGTAGCAGAGGAAGGCCTGTACAGGAGGTTTGACGAACGCCACACGCAGCGTGCGTGGACGCAGGAAGAAATAGGGCAGGCGCTTGACGGGGCAGGGTTTGAAAAAATACGCGCATACTCGTTCTTGTCGGACGGGCCGGCGCGGGAATGTGACGAGAGAATACAGTTCCAGGCAACCAGAAAGGAATTAAGGGATGAGTGATATTTTAGTACGGGCCATGATCAACGGCGAGCTTGCGGTTTGTGCATGCAACCTGTCCGAAATGGTGGAGGAAGCAAGGGTGACCCATGATACGCTGCCGGTCGGCACGATCATTTTAGGCAGGACGATTGCGGCGGGAACGATGATGGCCTCGATGCTGAAAAGCAAAAATGACAAGCTTACGTTGATGCTCAACGGAGGCGGCCCGGCCGGGTCGATCATCGCGGTCGGGGACGCGCAGCTGCATATGAAGGCATATATTGCCAATCCCAAAGTGAATACGCCGCCGAATGACAAAGGCGGCTTCAATATCGCCGATGCGGTCGGAAAAGATGGCTTCGTCACTGTGGTCAAGGATTTAGGGCTCAAGGAGCCTTATATTGGAAAAACACCCATCGTAAGCGGTGAGATCGGGGAAGACGTTGCGAATTACCTGCTGACGTCCGAGCAGCAGCCTTCGATCGTCTATGTCAATACGTGGCTGGAAACGGATATGAGTGTGGTAAACGCGGGTGGGATCATCTTAAGGCCTATGCCCGGCTGCAGCGAGGAAACGCTGGAGGCGATCGAGCAAAGGGTGCCGGAGATTTCAAATTTTGCGATGTACATGTTTGCTGACACGACTGAAAACGTCTTGAAAAAAATATTTGACGGCCTTGCGCTGGATATCCTCGATACGCAAAAACCGCTGCTGCAGTGCGACTGTTCCAAAGAACGTTTGGAGCAGGTAGTGGTTTCGCTGGGGAGAAAAGAAATACAGGATATGATCGACAAGGATGATGGCGCGGAGATCGTATGCCGGTTTTGCAACAAGAAATATTGGTTTGATGCGCAGAAACTGGCTGATCTTCTAAAACAGGCAACAAAGGAATAGGAATGGGAAACGCAAAAATACTGGAATTTAACAGGCCGGCTGAATTTTATTCGCGGACGGCACAAAAAATGACGGAGTCCTCAAATTATCTGGGGGCGCTGTCCATGATGCGCCATGCGCTTGAAAAGGACAAGGACAATGCGGAATATACGATGCAGATGGCGGAGATACTGACAGGCCTCGGAAAATATGAAGAATCGAACAGCCTGCTGTTTGATTTGCTGCTCCACTCCGATGATTTGCGCAACGAGTGCTTTTTTGGGATGGGATGTAACTTTATCGGCTTGAATGATTTTGAAAAAGCGCAGGAAAGCTTTGAAAAGTATATGGATGAAGAACCATATGGGGAGTTTTCAGAGGAAGTCGAGGACTTCCTGATGCTGTTTGACGACGCGATGGAGTATGAGGATCAGTTTTTGGAGGACGCACAGGATCGCGAATATCAAAAGCTGGCGCAGCAAGGGAAACATTTGCTGGATAACGGGGACTACCAGGAGGCGGTCAATGTCCTTTGTAAGATCGATACCAATAATCCGGAATTATTATTTGCCAAGAACAATTTGGCCCTTTCATACTATTGCATCAAGGAATTGGATAAAGCGATCGAATCGGCCAAAAGCGTGCTGTCGGTGGATGAAAATAATATCCATGCCAATTGCAGCATGGCGATCTTCCTCATGGAAAAAGGAGAGAAAGCCCAAGCGGAGAAATATTTGAACAATGCGCAAAGCCAGCCTTTGGAGGCGCAGGATGATATCTTTAAGGTGGCGATCACCCTGTGTGAGTTAAAGCGGCACGAGGAAGCGCTGCAATACCTGGGGAATTTTTTACTGACCAGCCCTTATGATGAAAAGGCGTTGTTTTTCGCAGCCATAGCTTCCTACAATTTAAGGCGCTATACGGATGCGGTAAAATACCTGTCGGATATTGCAAAGCTCGACCCGAACGACAGCATTGCTTCCTATTATGTCAGCCATGTCAAAGCTGTGATGAAGGATGAGACGATGTTTGCGGAGCTGGGGTATATCTACCAAGTGCCGCCCAAGGAAGCGCGCAACCGAATGAAATACCTAAACGATTGCATCAAGCTGCCGGATCACGTTTTTCGTGATATGTGGGAATCTGACAGGAAGCTTGAGGACGTAATATTGTGGGGTCTTGAGTATGGCGACCTTTTCATCAAGCGCGCGGTCGCAGAGATCATTGGCGGATTCGGCGGGGAAAAGTCCGAGCGCATACTGCGGCGCTATATCCTGCGCAGGAACCAGCCCGATGAAGTCAAAAATGATATTTTTGTCATTTTGAAACGCATGGAGGCGGCGGAACCATATGTGGCCTATTTCAACGGCGGGATCGTGGAAGTGAAAGTGGGCATGCTGGACGCCGAGCCGGAATCGGACTACAAAAAGCTGTTCGACCTGCTGGTCAGCAAGGTAAAAGAGCATTATTCGGAGCGGATGGCGGGCAAGGCGGCCAGCCTCTTAAAAAAATACAAGGACATGGGGCAGGGCGGCAAATATATACCGGAAACCAATGAATTTGCCGCTGCCATTACGTTTGTGACCTTGTACTTCAGCGAGATGACGCATGAACCGTCGACGGTGGCCAAAATTTTTAACGCAGACGTAGAAAAAATGTCCGGGATGGTGATGGATATTATCAATGCCTTGGATAAAGATGGGGAAGAGGAAGAATGATTACATTTGAAGATATCAAAAACAATGAAAAAATCCGTATGATGGTGGAAAAAGCAAACAGTAACTTGGAAACGCTGGGGTATACGGATCACGGCCCGCGCCACGTGGGTTATGTCAGCCGGATCGCAGGAGAGATCCTTGAAAAACTTGGGTACGGCGAGCGGGAGATCGAGCTTGCGAAAATAGCCGGCTGGACGCACGACGTTGGCAATATGATCAACAGGAAATACCATCCGCTCACGGGGGCAACGCTGTTGTTCGACGAATTGCAGGGTATTGGCATGGATTTTAACGATGTTTGCGATATTTGTACCGCGGTGGGGGCGCACGACGAAGAAACGGGAGCGCCCGTTAGTTCCGTTTCCGCAGCGCTGATCATTGCGGACAAGGTAGACGCATATAAAAAGCGTGTCCAGAAAGCCGACCCCAACGATATCCACGACAGGGTCAACCTTTCGATTTACGAAACGGACGTCAGGGTATCGCAGGAAAAAAACCAGATCACCTTTGAACTGAAGATGAAGGAACACGCTACGCCTATGGAATTTTTGCAGATCTACCTGAAACGTATGCAGATGTGTGAGGACAGCGCCAAATTTCTGGGCTGTACCTTTAAGCTGGTGATCAACGGGCTCGTGATGAATAAAGTCGGGGGACACCAGTCGTGAAATACCGGTGTTATGCGTCCTGTGCGTTTGGTATGGAAGGGATCCTTGCAAACGAGCTGCGGGACTCTGGATTTGAAAATGTATGCGCGCAGGATGCGCGCGTTTATTTTGATGCGGATATACAGGGAATTGCGCGGGCGAATGTATTCCTGCGGACAGCTGACCGGGTCTATTGGGTGTTGAAAGAATTCAAAGCGCTTTCTTTTGAGCAGTTGTTTGAAGGGGTCGCCAGCATCCCGTTTGGAGATATCCTGCCCTCGGATGCGCGTTTCCCGGTGGATGGCAATGCGGTACACTCGGCCCTGGGCAGCGTTTCGGACGTACAATCCGTTGCCAAAAAGGCTGTCGTGAGGGCCATGCAGCGCGTATACAAACAGGAACGTTTCCCGGAAAACGGGAATGTGTTCAACCTGTACATCAACATCTTAAAGGATAGGGTGACGGTGGCCCTGAATACCAGCGGGGCAGGGCTCAACCGGCGCGGATACAGGCTGAAGAACGCACAGGCGCCGTTAAAGGAAACATTGGCGGCATCGCTGATCATGATATCGAAATGGCGGACGAGGGATTTTTATGATCCCCTGTGCGGCAGCGGCACGATCGCGATCGAGGCGGCGATGATGGCCAGCCACATGGCCCCGGGTATCAAACGCAGGTTCGATGCACAGAGTTATGATAATGAATTTAAAAAAGCGTTCCAGTTGGAACGGGAACATGCGAAAAGCCTTGTCATCCCGCCGCAGATGCAGGTGTTTGCCAGCGATATCGATCGCAAAAGCCTGGATCTTGCGCGTGAGCATGCGCACAATATGGATGTTGCACAGTGGATCCGTTTTGACCGCAGGGATGTGCGTGATTTTGTGCAGCCGAACCGCCCGGCTTCGGTGATCACTAATCCTCCGTATGCGGTGCGGATGGGGGAGGCAAAGGAAGTAGCCGCCCTGTACCGCGATATGGGTAAGGCGCTGTTGCCGCTTGAAGACACACTGGTTTTTGTGATTACGGCAGATGAACAGTTTGAGACCAAATATGGTGCCAAAGCGGACAAACGTCGCAAGCTGTACAATGGAAATTTGAAATGCACCTATTACCAATATTTCAGGAAACACAGGTGACGGCGGGTAAGACGGCGCTTTGAGGCTGTATGCCATACTTTTTTGTACCATAAACAAAAAACCTGACAACCATAAGGTTATCAGGTTTTTTTGGTCGGGGTGACAGGATTTGAACCTGCGACCTCTTCGTCCCGAACGAAGCGCGCTACCAAACTGCGCTACACCCCGACTTGGAGCCAACGAGCGGATTCGAACCGCTGACCTGCGCATTACGAATGCGCTGCTCTACCAGCTGAGCCACGTTGGCACTCCATGTGCTGACTTATAATATTTTATCAGATTTCAAATAAAAATCAACTGTTTTATGAAAAAATGTTTTTTGAAGTTTTTGGGAACTTTTTTTTCGCCTGCTGCGTCTAAAAATATGAAAGAATCTTAACAATTCTTTAATAAGCGGTTTTTATCGCTTTGCAAAATTGCGCTGCAAAGCCTGTAATGATATAATATTTGGAAAGAGAAAGATATTACAAAGCTGAAAAATTTCCGGGACGATCCGGGGGTTGGGAATAAAGATGAAAAAACTGCAAATAGGAAGGTATTTGAAATGTTTAAAAAAATTATTCTGATTGTTTTAACCGTGGCACTGTCGGTGGGGATGCTGGTGGTACCTGCTTTCGCAGCAGATAAGGAAGCGCGCGTTGTGATCGGCGCGGACAATACGGAATCGCAGATTGCGGACGTGTACAGCTTTTTCAACATCAACCGCGGCGACGTCAAGGAGCTGCAGGTTACAAACAGCGAGGAAAGAAATTATTTGAGCGGGATCGCGCCGGATGAAAAAATCGGCAATGTGGCCCTTTCGTGTGTCTATATTGAGCCCAACGACGGCGGTGGGATCGATATGAGCATCAACAACATCAACTGGGTAACGGAGAAAATGTACCAGTCGGCGCTTGCGACCGCGGGTATCACGGATGCAAGGGTCAAGATATCCGCTTACAAGCCGGTTTCCGGTACCGGGGCGCTTGCCGGTATCTATAAGGCATATGAGGACATGACGGGAAAACAGCTTGACGAAACGGCAAAGAGCACGGCAGTGGAAGAGCTGGTTGTAACGGGCGAGCTGCAGGACGCGCTGGGGGATGTGTCTTCGGATATTATCAACGACCTGAAAGGAAAGCTCAGCGAAACCAAAAATATGACGGACGACGAGATCGTCCAATTGATCAAGGACACGGCCGACAAGTATGAGGTAACCTTGACAGAAGACCAGATCCAGCAGATCTTAGAGCTGGTCAAAAAGTTCAATGAACTGAACATCGACCCGGATACGTTCCTGAACCTGTTCCAGGCAAAGCAAGGCGTGGAGGGTTTCTTTGAAAGCGTGGGGGACTTCTTCAAGGGGATCGGCGATTTCTTTGTCAGCTTATTTGGCGGCGGGAATTAAGCAATAGGAAAACCAAAGAGACTGCTGCTTTTGCGGCAGTCTCTTTTTTTTGCCCGGATGAGTATGTTATAATGTGTAGGAACGGATAACGCGCTTTCCGGCGGTTAGGAAAAGCGGAAAACGGGTTATCAATAATAAAGGGGTAATCAGGCGTTGGAAGATCGTTTCTCGGCTGGAAAAAAGGTCGCGGCACTGGGGATCGCGGTCAATATATTGTTATTGATATTCAAACTGGCAGCCGGGTATGCAGCGGGAAGTCAGGCTATGATTGCGGACGGCTTCAATAGCCTGGGGGATGTATTTGCCTCGGCTGTTACGATGTTTGGAAGTTTGTATGCCGCCAAACCAAAAGATGCGGATCATGTTTGGGGGCATGGAAAAGCGGAATATATCGCTTCCATGATCATTGGCTTCTCCATGATCGCAATGGCTATTTATACGATCAGCGGCTCGGCCGATTCCCTGATCCAGCAGTCCGCTTTGGAGTTTTCCTGGTGGCTCGTTGGGGTTGCCGCCGTGACGATCGGTGCAAAGGCCTGCCTGTATGTATTTTGCAATAAAAAGAGCAGGCAGTATAAGAGCGTGCTGATCAAGGCGAATGCACAGGATCACAGGAACGATGTGTTCGTAACGTCAGGAACGCTGCTTGCGATCTTTTTGAGCTTGCTGGGACTGCACTGGGTCGACGGCGTGATCGGTATCGCCATTTCCTGCTGGATCATCTACAGTGGACTGCTGATCATAAAGGATTCAGCCGGCGTACTGATGGATACGGGCAGCGATGCCAAGACGCTGGAGGAATATAAGGATGAGATATTGAAGATCGGCGGGATCGACCATATCGACAGTGTCAGCACAAAACCGGTCGGTGCGAAGATCATCCTGATCGTGAAGGTATCTGTCGACAAAAATATGACGGTTATAGAAAGCCATAAAATAGCAAAAGCAATAGAGCTCGAAATGATGCGTGACAGGCCGGAGATCGACGACGTGATCGTACATATCAATCCGGATTTGCCGCACCTTTAAGAGGGGAGTTTGGACAAAATGCAAAAAGAAATTGTGTTGAATATCAAGGGCATGAATTGCGCGGCTTGCTCCGCTTCGGTGGAAGGCGCGCTTTCTCGCGTAGAGGGCGTGATTTACGCGAGCGTCAACCTGGCGGCGAATAGTGCGGTCGTTGTTTCAGAGGAGGGCGTTACAGAGCAGGAGCTGATCACGGCGGTGGAAAAAGCCGGATTTGGCGCTTCCGTTGCCAAGGATGGGCAAATGGTCACGCAGGACGAGCACCGCTTCCATAAGTGGGAGATCATTTTAGCGATCGTTTGCGGAGTGGTCGTTATGTATATCGGCATGGGCGCGCACTGGAACTGGCCTTTGCCGTCTGTGGTTTCCCCGGACATCCAGCCGCTCAATTATGCGCTGATCCAGCTGATCATTACGATCCCGGTCATCTTTGCGGGAAGAAGCTTTTTTACAAACGGGATGAAAGCACTTACAAAAGGACATCCGACTATGGATACGCTTGTAATGCTGGGTACGGGAAGCGCCCTTGTATACAGCATTGTGATGACATGCTTTATCCCCACCGACGCGCACGCAGTACACAGTTTATACTTTGAGAGTGCGGCAGTAGTCGTTGCCCTGGTGCTTCTTGGAAAATACCTGGAGGAGAGCAGCAAGAACCGTGCCAAAAGTGCGATCTCCAATCTTGCCAGCCTTGTGCCGCAGGATGCCGTAATCATAAAAGACGGACGGGAACAAAAGATAAAGGCCGGCGATGTGAAAAAGGGCGATATCGTGCTCGTAAGCATTGGACAGCGTATCCCGGTGGACGGGGTTGTGAAGGAAGGGCAGGCCAGTGTGGACGAATCTACCCTGACGGGGGAGAGCCTGCCTGTTTATAAGGGGGAAGGATCCAAAGTATCGGGCGGTACGCTGGTTTCGGACGGCGTATTGCACGTCGAGGCGACAAATGTCGGAAGCAATACGGCGATTTCACAGGTGGTCAAGCTCGTCGTGCAGGCACAGCAGAAGAAAGCGAAGATATCACGTCTGGCAGACAAGATATCGGCAGTCTTTGTCCCTGCGGTGACAGCGATCGCAATTATTTCCGCGGTGATCTGGGCGATCGCAGGACAGGACGCTAATTTTGTGGTAAATATATTTGTTTCGGTATTGGTCGTCGCTTGTCCATGTGCTTTGGGGCTGGCGACCCCCATTGCAGTCATGGTGGGGACTGGCCGCGGCGCGCAAATGGGTATTTTGTTCCGTGGCGGGGATGTCGTGGAAACGACGGGAGCTGTGAACACGGTACTGCTGGATAAGACGGGGACAATCACCAAAGGACAACTGCATGTTACCAACGTCGTTGCGGAAAACGGGGATGAGGATACATTGGTACGCCTTGCCGCTTCCGCGGAATACGGCGCGACGCATCCGATCGCCAAAGCAATCATCGATTATGCGAAATTCATGGATATCGAACCGCGGAAACCGGAAAACATCAAAAATGTTGCGGGGCGTGGTGTGATCGCGCAGATCAAGCAGGGCGAGATCGTGATCGGTACGAAGGAATTCATGGACTTGCAGGGGATCCCCACAGAGGAATCCCGCACGCCGGGGACTACGCGCGTATATGTGGCTTTCAATGGGGCCATGCTGGGCGTGATCGCGTTGGCGGATGAGATCAAGGAGGATGCCGCCAATACGGTCAAGATGTTGCACCAGGCCGGGATCGAAACGGTGATGATCACGGGTGACAATGAAAAAGCAGCCCAGCTGATCGCGATACAGGCCGGGATCGACCGGTTTGTGGCGAATGTATTGCCGGAGGACAAGGCGGCAGAGGTGCAAAAGGTAAAAGACAGTGGGAAAAAAGTTGCCTTTGTAGGCGACGGCATCAACGATGCGCCCGCCCTTGCAACGGCTGACGTAGGCATTTCAGTATTTGGGGGTACGGATGTGGCGGCGGATTCCTCCGGGATCATATTGATGAAGGACGATACGGACAGCATCGCGCAGAGCATCCTGCTCTCACGCCGGATCATGCGGACGATCAAGCAGAACCTGTTCTGGGCCTTTATCTACAACGTGATCGGTATCCCGATTGCTGCGGGTGTTTGGTTCGCTTTTGGAGGGCCGACGCTCACGCCGATGTTTGCGGGGCTTGCCATGGCATTTTCCTCCGTATGCGTCGTTCTTAATTCGCTGCGGCTGTCGGTTTATAAGAAAAAAAAATCTGCTGAATGATCAGCAGATTTTTTCGGAAGTATCATTATATATTTAAACGCCGGAGGCGATTGTTTTTTCCCGCTTTTTGTTTATGCTTTGATTTTACAGAGAGAATTTTAACCCTCTGTGAATGATTTATGAATATTAAATGAATAATGAAAAAGACAAAAGCGGTTCGGTATGTTATAATAATCCATGCATGATACATGATAAAAAATACGCAGGAGGAACAACGCAACGTTATGAGCGTATATGATGATTTGAGCCTTTATGTGCAGCAGGGTCGTGTCAATAATATCAAAGAAATTATTGCGGCGGAGCTTGAAAAGGGCAGTAATCCCAAGGATCTGCTGCAAAACGGGCTTCTTGCCGGGATGTCGGTTGTCGGGGATAAATTCAAGAATAACCAGGTATTCGTACCGGAGGTCTTGATCGCCGCACGTGCGATGCAAGCGGGCATCGATGCGCTGGCGGTGGCGCTTGCGTCGGAAAAGATGGAAAGCAAGGGCAAGATCGTACTGGGAACCGTGAAAGGCGATTTGCACGATATTGGAAAAAACCTGGTGAAGATCATGATGGAAAGCAAGGGGCTGGAAGTCATAGACCTGGGCGTGGATGTATCTGCGGAGAAGTTTGTGGAAACTGCGATCAGCAATGATGCGCAGGTGATCGCTTGTTCCGCGCTGCTGACAACAACGATGTCGGTTATGAAGCAAGTCGTGGAGCTTTTGGAAGAAAAGGGACTGCATGGCCAGATCAAGGTCATGGTAGGCGGTGCGCCGGTGACCGAAGATTTTAAATGCAAGATCGGAGCCGACTATTATACTGCCGACGCCTCCAGTGCAAGCGACGTTGCTTTGTCGATTTACCAGTAAAATGAGTCGAAATTTGGAAAGCTGCCCTTAAGCGGGGCGGCTTTTCTTTTCAGGAGAAACAAATGTCGGGAATCATGACACAGGGCATTTTGCCCAGAGTAGTGAGCGATAAGACAGGATATGGCGTCGCAGTGGATATCGGTACTACGACGATCGCGGCTTATCTTTACGATATGGGCGCTAACAAGCGCCTTGCCGTAGAGAGCCGTATGAACGCCCAAAGCCGTTATGGCGCCGATGTGATCTCACGTATCCAGTATTGCGGCGAGCACAAAAAAGGTTTGCAGACGCTTCGGCAGGCAGTCATATCGGAGCTCAATGATATGATCCGAACGATGTGCGGCCTTGCGGAGATACCGGAAGATGATATTATCTACGGCGTTGTCACCGGCAATACGACGATGCTGCATTTGTTGTCGGGCTTGTCGCCGGAATCTATGGGCGTCCTTCCTTTCAAACCCCTGTCTGTCTTTGGGAATACCGTACCAATGGCCGGGCTCGGTTTGCATGCTGCAAAAGGAGCCATGTGCTACCTGCCGCCGTGTATGTCTGCCTTTGTGGGAGGGGATATTTCCTGCGCACTTTTGCCGGCGGGCTTCCTGGAAGGGCAGGACATCTGCCTGCTCATGGATATTGGCACCAATGGCGAGCTTGTGCTGGGAAACAAGGATTTCGTGTACAGCACCTCTACAGCCGCCGGGCCGGCGTTTGAGGGAGCGCATATCACATGCGGTATGGCAGGCGTCAAAGGAGCTGTGAACCGCGTATATGAGGAAGATGGGCAGTTGAAAACAGAGGTGGTCGGCAATACAGGCGCAAACGGGATTTGCGGCTCGGGCCTGCTGGATGCGATCGCGGTATTAAGGCGCAATGCCGTTATTGACGAGACTGGACGCATCACAGAGGTACATAAAGAATGGCAGCGTATGTTTGAGGGGCAGGAGGCCGTGCAAATAACAGATAAGGTCTTTCTCACGCAACAGGATATCAGGGAAGTGCAAATGGCGAAAGCGGCAATTGTTGCAGGAATAAGGGCTTTGTTGAAAAGTGCGAAGCTTACATGTACTGACGTAAAAAAGGTCTTTTTGGCAGGAGGGTTTGGGAATTATATGGATCAGCAAAGCGCCAGAGAGATCGGGCTTCTCCCATCAGGGTTCACAGAAGTGATCGGTTTGGGCAATGCCGCAGGCTCCGGGGCAATCATGACGCTTTTGAACGACTGTTACCGCAATGAGATGCAGGGTTTTTGCAGAAGGGCGCGGCACATTGAATTGGGGCATAACCCATATTTTATGGAAAAGTATATGGAAGAGATGTATTTTTGATATGAAGATTGAAATCATGGACGGCATTTATGCGGTCGGAAAACTGGATGGCTGGCCGCAAATTGGGCAAATGCGTGCAAACGGCTCCTTTTGCGCCGTAACGGTTACAGCGGATGAAACTTCTGTAGTGTGCAAGCAGGACAGTATGCCGCCATGCAGCGAAATACAGACGGATTTTGTTTTGATGAGGGTAGCGGGGGTGCTCGATTTTTCCCTGACGGGAATATTGGCGGGGATCAGCGATGCGCTTGCAAAAGCGCAGGTATCGATCTTTTGTATTTCTACCTACAATACCGATTATGTCATGGTGCGCGCTCAAAAACTGGAACGGGCGGTCAAAGCCTTGAAGGCCGCCGGATATGAAGTGCGCAAAGCTCAATAAGAAAGCAAACAAAAAGAACCGAATCAAGTCGTCCGGTTCTTTTTTTGGTGGAGATAAGCGGATTCGAACCGCTGGCCTCTTACATGCGAAGCAAGCGCTCTACCAGCTGAGCTATACCCCCACAAGATTTACCCCGTGCGTGATATATTCTATCAAAAAAGAAATAGAAATACAAGATAAAAATGAAAAATAAAAGCCGCTTTTTTAGGGCGGCTTTTTATCCGTTTAATCAGGTAAAGCGTTTGGCCCCAAGGAAGTTCCTGTTGTAATAGCCGGAGGTGATGCTGCTGATGTTTACACCGCCGCTGGAGGGGGCGCAATGGATCATGCTGCCGCCGCCAATGTAGATGCCGATGTGGCTGACAACGGAGCTCTTATCGGATTTGAAATAGATCAGGTCGCCCACGGAAAGGGAACCCATATCCGAAACATCGTCCCAGCTGGAAACATTGGAATAGCCCGCGGAACTGAGTCGGCCGGTAGCAACGCCCGAATTTTTCAGGCAATAATAGACGAAGCCGGAGCAGTCATAAGAATTTGGCCCACTGGAACCGTAGGAGTAGGGCTTACCCATCTGTGAGTTCGCAATGTCCAAGACGCGCTGGATCGTAGAGTTGGAGCTGCTTGCAGACGAACCGGAAGCTGAAGAGCTGTCAGAGGATCCGGAAGAAGAACTTTCAGAAGAGCCTCCCGGCGCAGCCTTCGCGTCGTCTGAATAGAGCAGGGCGCGTGTATTTTTGCCCACAACGCCGTCTACGCTCAGTCCATTGACGTCCTGAAAGCGCTTGACTGCGTTTGTGGTGATGCTGCCAAAATAACCGGTAGACGTCCCGTCAAAATAACCCAATTGGGAAAGACGATCCTGCATCGATTTGATATCGTCGCCGCTGTCTTGCGGATACATAGTGTAGTATTTGACGCTGTCCGAATAGAGCAGGGCGAGGTTTTCCGCCGTCATGATACCCGTTGCATCCAAATTATTGGTACGCTGAAATTTTTTAACAGCTTCTGTAGTCACCGGGCCATAATAGCCGGTGATGCTGGAATAGTCATAGTATTCGCGATCCTTTAAGCGCTCCTGCAGCTTTGAAATCTCCGAACCCTTGTCGCCGGGGTTCAGTGTGTTTGCGTTTTCAGCAGGGGCAGAAGAAGGATCCGCCGCAGCCTGGTTTGCCAAGCGGTTGCTGATGTTGCGCGAAGAATCGATTGCAAAATAATCGTCGCCGTAAACCGCTTTCCTTGTATCAGGGCCAGCCTTGCCATCGACGGCAAGGTCTTTCTCGGTTTGGATCTGAATGACCGCCGCCTGCGTATCCGTACCGAAGTAGCCGGTGGCAGGGGTTTTTAAGTAACCCATATCGTTTAACTTTTTCTGGAAATCATAAACCCAGGAATCCGAGCTATCTTCATCGCCGATCTGCAATACTTCGTGCCGTTCCACTGCAAAAGCCGAAATAGGCATGAATGCCATGATTGTAAAAGCGACGGTAACTGCTGCTGCCAGTTTCTTGATCATATTTCCTCCTAAAATCCCTCAATCTATAACGTGTAATAATTGTAACAATTTCTTAACAATTACACAATGGCGATATTTCACAAAATACAAGAAATAAGTTTAATGAATTGATTTTATTTGGATATATCAGTATAAATATATCAAAATGCTACGAAATGCTTTCAAATTCAATGTAATGCAGTGAAAATATGTATTTTTCTTTCTATATTATTTTGAATATGCATTACGATATAAAAAAGACGCACCGGGCGGTACGTCTTTTTTCGTCATTTTTTCCATTAATCGAGATGCTTTCCTTCAAGCTCCATATATGCCTTTAATGTTTTCATCAGGTTGTCGAAAGCTGCGGGGGTGAGGGATTGCTTACCGTCGGAAAGGGCATGTTCCGGATCGTTGTGCACCTCGATCATCAAACCGTCCGCCCCGGCAGCAATCGCAGCTTTGGAAAGGGGCTCCACCAGCCAATTGAGACCGGCAGCATGGCTGGGGTCGGCAATGACAGGTAGATGTGATTTGTTCTTCAGGACAGGGATCGCGCTTAAGTCAAAGGTATTGCGCGTAAATGTTTCAAAGGTGCGGATGCCGCGTTCACACAAAATGACATTTTCATTCCCGCCCGCCATAATGTATTCCGCGCTCATCAAAAACTCTTCGATGGTATTGGCAAGTCCGCGCTTCAGGAGAATAGGCTGCTTGAGCTTTCCGAGTTCTTTGAGCAAACGAAAATTCTGCATGTTGCGCGCGCCCACCTGGATCACGTCCACATCCTCGAAGTAAGGGATGTCGGAAACGCCCATGATCTCTGTTACGATCGGGATGCCGAACTGCTTTTTACATGCGGACAGCAAACGGATCCCGTCCTGTTCAAGCCCTTGGAAGGCATAGGGAGAGGTGCGCGGCTTATATGCGCCGCCGCGCAGGAAATTTGCCCCGCTTTTACAAATGTCGCGCGTGATCTCCAGCATCTGTGCTTCGCTTTCTACGGAACAAGGCCCGGCTATGACCGCAAAGTGACCGCTGCCGATCAGGTGTCCGCCTGCGTCGATCACAGTATCATCCGTATGGAATTTACGGTTTGCTTTCTTATATGGCTCTGAAACCCGCCTGACGTCTTCTACGATATCCTTGGCTTTGATGTTGTCGATATCCACAAGGGAGGTATCGCCGACAAGGCCGATGATCGTGGTATTGTCGCCTTTGCTCAGGTGGATCTTGAAATTCTGCTGCTCAAGATTATGGATCAGCTCATTGATCTTATTTTCAGGCGCCTTCTGCTTGACTATAATAATCACTTTGTCGTTACCTCTTGCATCTACCGGCGATAAATTGCTTTGCAGCCGGTTTTTTAACCATTATATAGTAATTTTATAAGATACGCAAAAAGAAAATTAATATTACTGAAAATTTACATAAATCTGACAAAAAAAGAGAACCTCCGGCAGAAGCGGAGGCCCCTTTATAAATATAGTACTGGAGGAATATTATACAAAAAAGCTTTTCTTTAGTGCTAGAATAACATGGTTTTTCGTGAAAGGGGTTGCAAATGGAAAAGGAAGCTTTGGGAATGGTGGAAACAAAAGGACTGGTTGGGGCCATCGAAGCAGCTGATGCCATGGTCAAAGCGGCAAATGTACGCCTGATCGGCAAACAGCAGATCGGCTCAGGGCTGGTAACTGTCATGGTGCGGGGCGACGTAGGCGCCGTTAAGGCTGCGGTGGATGCAGGCGCTGCCGCGGCAAAAAGGGTGGGAGACCTGTACGGCGTACATGTGATCCCCAGCCCGCATGGCGATGTGGAAAGCATCCTGCCCACGGTTTAAAATGTTTCATAAATTTCATTAATATGTGTTGGAGTGACACATAAATGAATTGAGGCTATTCAATAAGGAGGAAAATTATGAAAAAGTTAGTTGTATTGGTACTCGCTGTTGCAATGCTCGTAGCAGTATTCGCAGGCTGTACAGCTGCTCCGGCAGCTTCGGAAGGCCCAAGTGAAAGCGCGGCTGCATCTGAATCGGCAGCGGCTCCGTCCGAATCTGCCGAGGCTCCGTCCGAGTCGGCGGCTGCCGGCGGCGATGCCGCGATCCCGGAAGGCGTACAGGGCGGTAAAAAAATCGCCGTAGTACGCAATCTTGCAAATGGCGACCACACACAGCAGTTTTTAGCTGGCTGTGTATCTGAAGGCGAAGCCTTTGGATTCACGGTTGACACCTTTGTAACGGACGGCGACGATGCGAAAACGCAGCAGACGGTCGCACAGTGCATCCAGAAGGATTACGATGGTATCATCGTTTCCCATGGACAGCTGTCCTATTCCTATGACATGCTGAAACCCGCCGCCGATAAAGGCATGGTGATCTCTACATTCGATACGATGCCTTTCAAAGACGGTAATGCCGACAATGAACTGCTCGCAGGCGTAACGTCCACATCGCAGGATGACCAGAAGCTGGCGACGCTGTCCCTGACAGATATGATCGAAACAGTTGGCAAGAAGCCGATGAAGATTCTGAAGACGTTCATGGGCCCTGGCGTACCGCCGCTTGACAGACGTAACGAAGTTTATACGCAGATGGAAAGCGAAGGCCTGATCGAGACGTTGGAAACGATCGCACCTTCCGACAGCGCAAATGCACGTGGCGACATGACAACAAAGACGGCCGCGATCCTGCCGAAGTATCCGGAAGGCTCCGTAGACGCGATCTGGGGCTGCTATGATGAGCTCGCAAAGGGCGTCCTGCAGGCACTGAACGACGCCGGACGTACGGATATCCCGATGTTCACCATCGATATCTCCAACGACGACATCAACCTGATGCTCGAAAACCCGGATGTATGGATCTCCACCGCTGCGGTTGACCCGAAGCTGATCGGTATCGCCAATATGCGGCTGATCGCCCTGAAACTGGCTGGCGAAGAGACGCCGGATTACTACACGCTGGATGCACAGCTCGTTAAGACATCGCAGCTCAACAAAGACATCACGATGGAAAACCTGAACACAGTTGTTGACGGGTGGGGAACACTTGAGAGCATCTCTGACCTCAATACACCGTGGATGGACGCGCTCCGTGCCCAGAACGGGAAATAAGGGCCCTTACTCTTTATAATCACTATCACTAAATGAAATATACTGGCTTGCCCCGAAAAAGAGACACTCCATCTGATTCGGGGCGGCCGGTATAATCTAATGTAAGCAATTCTGTTTCAATTTTGTACTACTATTGATTCGTTTGATTAGATGGAGAGTCAACCAAATTTAAATTATTTATCGTTATGATAATTACACATACGACAGGCAGGTGATATGCAGATGGAGAACGTAAAAATAGAAATGAAAGACATTTCGATCGAATTCCCGGGCGTGAAAGCGCTGTCTAATGTGGATTTCACAATGGAAACGGGCAAATCGTATGCGTTGGTCGGTGCGAACGGCGCCGGAAAATCGACCCTTATGAAGGTTCTGGCAGGTGCGAACACTCACTATACGGGCCAGATCTATGCAAATGGGCAGCCGATCGAGATCAGGTCTCCGAAAGATGCGGTCGAACAGAAAATCGCGATCGTATACCAGGAGGTAGACACTGCTTTGATCCCCTATTTATCCGTAGCGGAAAACGTTATGTTTAATATTATGGTTAATGAAATGGGAAAAAAGCAGCTTGTAAAATGGAATGAAATCCGCAGGCAGGCGAAAGAGGTATTGAAACGCTTCAATGTTGATATCAATGTCAATACAGTGGTTTCGGAGCTGTCCCTTGCGCAAAAGCAGATGGTTCTGATCGCGCGTTGTGTAGCGGAAAATTGCCGGTTTTTGATATTGGACGAGCCGACAGCTCCGCTTTCCAACACGGAAACGGAGGAGCTGTTTCGTGTCGTACGGGAACTGATCCAGAACGAAAATGTCGGCGTCGTATTTATCTCGCACAGGTTAAACGAACTTTATGAGATCTGTGAGGAGATCACGATCATGAAGGATGGACAGAACGTGATCAGCCTTCCGCTGACAGAAGACCTTTCGGTAAACCAGATCGTGGAGTATATGCTTGGACGCAAATTTGATGAAAACTTTCCGAAACAAAAGGTTGAAATCGGGGATGTGCTGCTTCAGGTGGAAAACCTTACCGAGAAAGAAGAAAAAATCAAAGACATTTGTATGACGGTACGCCGGGGAGAGATCGTCGGGGTATCGGGGCTGGTTGGCGCAGGTAAGACGGAGCTGTGCAAAACACTGTTCGGAGCCTTGAAGCACAGCAGCGGAACCATCGAACTGAATGGCAAAAGAATCACTGTGAAAGACCCTCATGCGGCTGTCAGGAGCGGTTTGGCGCTCGTGCCCGAAGAACGTAGGAAAGAAGGCGTTTTGATCAAAGACCCGGTGTACAGCAATATCACGGTTGCGGCGATGAAAAAATATACGGGTGCGCTTTCCGTGGTCAATAAAGCCAAAGAAAAGGAAGACGCCAGGCAGATGATCAAGGACTTGGGGATCAAAACACCCAGTGAAAACCAAATCGTCGCATTATTATCGGGCGGGAACCAACAAAAGGTGGCCGTTGCGAAATGGTTGAATTCCGATGCTGAAATCTATATTTTCGACGAACCGACAAAAGGCGTAGACGTTGGGGCGAAACGCGATATCTTTGAGCTGATCGAGCGTCTTGCTGCGAATGGGAAAGGCGTCATTTACGCTTCCTGTGAGTTCAGTGAAATTTTGGCGATCGCAGACCGGACATACGTTATGTACGACGGGAAGATCGTAGCCGAGCTGGACGTCGAAGAGATCGGCGAAAAAGAGCTTCTATACTATTCCACGGGAGGAAATTGAGATGAATCCGAAAGAGGCTGCATTACAAAAGAAAAGTAAAGGTTCTCCGCTTGATTTTATAACAAACTGGGGAATGTTGTTGATTATTGCCGTATTGTTCATTTTCTTTACGTTTGCCATGCCGGGGATGTTTTTGACCGGCGACAACATGATCACAATACTGCGGAATATTTCGATTACGACAGTCATTGCCGTAGGCCTTACATTCTCGCTGACCGTTAACGGCATGGATCTTTCCATCGGCGCAAATGCCAACTTTGCGGATGCCTTCATTACGACGATGTTCGTATGGTACGGCGTACAGAGTATGGGATTGTCCATTTTAGCAACGGTAGTCGTATGTTTGTCCGTTGCGGCAGTCAACTGCCTGTTGATCGTAAAGCTCAAGATCATGGATATGATCGCCAGTTTGGCGACGATGTTCATCTTCCAGGGGGTGGCGCTTACCTATACGCGCGGAGGAGCGATTACGGAACGTATGATGCGCCCCGACGGTACGCAGGCGCCCGGCCTGATCCCGGCGGAGTTCAAGGCGCTTGGCAAGGCGGAATTCCTGATCCCGATCATGCTGATCGTCGTTGTATTCGCGTTTTTCTTCCTGACTTACACGAAGCACGGCCGCTATATGTACGCGGTTGGCGGGAATCCGGAAGCGGCGCGGCTGTCCGGCATTTCTGTCAGCAAGTACAGGGTGCTTGCCTATATGTTCTCCGCAATCTTTGCCGCCCTCGGCGGGATCATGCTGGCGGCTTACATCGGCAGTTCGCAGGTCAAGGCAGGCGACGCGTACCTGATGCCTTCCGTTGCGGCGGCGTATATCGGGTTCTCGGTCGCTGGAGCGGGAAAGGCAAATCCATTCGGTACACTTGCAGGCGCCGCGCTGGTCGGCCTGCTCGATAATGGGTTTATTATGATGTCCGTGCCATATTATGCGATGGATATTGTGAAGGGCGGCGTACTGGCTGCAGCCTTGGCGCTTACCTACGCCCGTAAGAAAAACTAGGTATCTGGATAGACGGAAAAAATATCATACGGCGGAGCTTTTATGCTTCGCCGCATGATATCAGCGATGAAGGAGGTAAGGGACATGGCTGGTTTCAATGAGTACTTTTTGATGGGTACGGACGATGTAATCGAATATGCAAAAGAAAAACTCGACATGTTTTCCGGGGATGCCGTATTGCAAGCAAAAGAGATCGGCGACGGCAACCTGAACTACGTGTTCAAAATATGGGAAGAAGCGACGGGAAAATCTGTGATCGTTAAGCAGGCGGGTGTGGAAGCGCGGATTTCTTCCGATTTCAAATTGTCCACAGACCGTAACAGGATCGAGGTGGAAATCCTGACCCTCGAAGGGAAGCTTTGTCCGGGATTGGTTCCGCACATTTATATGTACGATCCGGTGATGAACTGTTTTGCGATGGAAGACCTTTCCGACCACCAGGTCATGCGCAGCGCGCTGTTAAAGCACGAGCAGTTTCCGCAGTTTGCAGAGGATATCACGACTTTTTTGGTCAACAGCCTGCTGCTGACCACGGACAGGGTCATGGATTCCAAAGAGAAAAAAGAGATGGTCAAGCGGTATATCAATCCGCAGCTTTGTGCGGACATCTCCGAACCGCTTGTTTATACAGAGCCATATGACGACAACCTTGGAAGGAACCTTGTGTTCCCGCCCAATGCGGATTTCGTGAAGAAAGAGCTTTATGACGATAAAGCGCTTCAACTGGAAGTGGCAAAGCTCAAATATGATTTTATGAACAATGCACAGTCCCTGATACATGGCGACCTGCACACGGGTTCCGTATTTATTAAACAGGGGTCTACGCGTGTGATGGATCCGGAGTTTGCTTTTTACGGGCCGATGGGATATGATATCGGTAATGTGATTGCGAACATGATTTTTGCATGGGCAAATGGCGATGCGACGATCGGCGACGCGCAGGAAAAAGCGGATTATCTTGGGTGGATCGAAGATACGATCACCAATATCGTAGACCTGTTCAAGGAGAAGTTCATCAGGGCTTTCGACGCAAATGTGACTGAGCCAATGGCAAGGACACCCGGATACAGGGAGTATTTCCTGGATACGGTGCTTGCGGACACGGCTGGCGTCGCGGGGCTTGAAATGAACCGCCGTACGGTCGGCATGGCGCAGGTCAAGGACCTGACGACCATTCCCGACGAAGCGAAGCGCACGCGTGCGGAGCGCATCGTGATTTTGTGTGCAAAGGATTTTATCATGAACAGGACGCAGTATAAGACAGGCAAGGCTTACATCGATAAGTTAAAGTCGGTCGCTGTGGAAATCTAATTTTGCGAGGTACAAGCGAATGAAACAAAGCATTATGGAGTATGATACCGTTGCGCTTGATGACGAAAACAGCGCGCTGGTTATCATTGACCAGACGCAGCTTCCGTACAATACGGAAATCCTGCACCTGAAAGACCAGAAGAGTATCTGGGATGCGATTTACCTGTTGCAGGTGAGGGGAGCCCCGGCGATCGGCGTTGCAGCGGGGATCGCGATTTACCTGGCTGCCAAAGAGATCGACGCGGATAACTTTGATGATTTTTATAAACAGTTTGTAAAGGCGAAGGATTATTTGGATTCCGCCCGCCCGACAGCGGTGAACCTTTCCTGGGCACTAAAGCGCATGGATGATGTGGTACGTGCAAATAAGGATAAATCCATTGCGGAAATCAAAGAGATTTTGCACAAAGAAGCGGTCAAAATCAAGGAAGAGGATACATGGGTGTGCAAGACGATCGGCGAATATGGCTTGTCGCTTTTGAAGCCGGGGATGGGATTGCTCACGCATTGCAATGCAGGACAGCTTGCGACCTCCAAATATGGCACGGCAACGGCGCCAATGTATTTGGGGCACGAGAAAGGATATAACTTCCGTGTGTTCTGTGACGAAACACGCCCGCTGCTGCAGGGAGCGCGCCTGACCTCTTACGAGCTGCAAGAGTCGGGCATCGATACAACGCTGATCTGCGACAATATGGCTCCGTCCGTCATGAAAAAAGGCTGGGTGGATGCGGTATTCGTAGGATGCGACCGCGTAGCGAAAAATGGGGATACGGCAAACAAGATCGGTACTTCCTACGTTGCGCTGGCAGCGAAATATTACGGCATCCCGTTTTATGTATGTGCGCCGACCTCGACGATCGATATGAATTGTGCAAGCGGCGACGACATCCACATCGAACTTCGGTCGGCGGAAGAAGTAACGGAAATGTGGTATGAAAAGAGAATGGCTCCCGAAGGCGTAAAGGTGTTCAATCCGGCGTTCGACGTGACGGACGCACAGAATATCACGGGGATCATCACGGAATACGGCATTGCGTATGCGCCGTTTGAAGAATCTTTAAAGGAAATATTCGCGAAAAAAGAAACTGCTGCTAAGAAATAAGATTTTGTTTTTGAATCCTCCGAAAGCATAAAGTGAAGCACAGCAGGATGAAGACGGTATGGCCGGCAGGGCGATGCCGTATTTATTATATTGCTGCGGTAATAAAAAACCGCCGGCACAACATGCAGGCGGAATATAACAGAAATAAAACCTATGCCTCACATTCATAAAGATTGATCCCATGCTCTTCCAAAAACTCGTGCCAGTCTTCAGAGAGAGGCTCGTCCACGACGATGGCATCGATCTTGTCAAAATCACAAATACTCACGAAAGACACCTTGTTGAATTTGGAATGATCCGCAATCAAAAAGACTTTGTTTGCACGCTCAATCAAAAGTTTGCGGATGGCGGCGATATCCTCACCGGCTTCGGTAATCCCGTGCGTCATATCGAGGGAACGGCAGGAAACGAATACCTTATCAACATAGTATTCCCGTATGGTCTGGCGGGCCATTTTGCCGATAAAACTATAGTAGTTGTGCTGCAGCGTGCCGCCGGTCGCGATCAGGTTGATATTATCGTATTCTGCAAGGTAGTTCACGATTTTCAGCGAATCCGTCAAAACCGTCAGGCGCATATGCTTGATCTCGTTGCAAATGTGGAAAGCAGTCGTCGATGCATCTAGGGTGATCGTGTCGCCGTTGTGGATAAATTCAGCACACTTTTTCGCGATCTTCTGTTTGTTGGGCACCAGGATATTTTCGCGAAGGGCCATCTTGATTTCGTTGACAACCCCCTCCTGGATAAATGCACCGCCGTATGTACGGATCAGCACCCCGGACTCTTCAAGGGATTTCAAGTCCCGGCGTATCGTTTCTTCCGTGACGGAAAACTGTTTGGCAAGCTCTGATACGGTAACGTTCTTTTTCTCCAGAATCAGTTCCCGGATCTGGTTCTTTCTGGTTAATGCAAGCATTGGCATAACTCCTGTTTTATATTATGACATCCATGTTATACATAAGGAAAGGGATTCTATACAATAATTATACGAAATTTGGTACAGTTGTAAAGGGAAAAGCGGAAAATATTTTGTTTTCTAGATGAAAAATCAACTAAAACCAAATAAACAGAAAAAAATATCACACAAACACAGAAAAATACGGTATTTTTTATTGACAGTGCAGTCAAATAAATGTACTATTATAGTAATAAATAAAGAATTTTTACAGCGTTTATGTTATGACGGCAAAACAACATAACCAGGCACACATTTTTAATATTTTTTGCAAACGAGGTAAAGAACATGGCGAATTTTCCTTCGACTTTTGAAGCAAAAGAACAGATCCTTGAAATTGGACGGAGAATGTACCAAAAAGGTTTCGTCGCGGCAAACGACGGAAATATCAGTTGTAAAATTGCTCCGGATGTGATTTTGACGACGCCGACGGGCGTATCCAAAGGGTTTATGGATCAGGATATGATCGTGAAGATGACCCTGGACGGGGAAGTGTTGTCCGACGATAGCAAGTATAAACCATCGTCTGAAGTGAAGATGCACATCCGTGCCTATAAGGAGAATCCGGAAATCATGGCGGTGACACACGCGCATCCGCCGGTGGCGACATCGTTTGCAATTGCCGGTATCGGCCTTGACCAGCCTATTTTGACGGAAGCGATCATGGGGCTGGGAAGTATCCCAATCGCGAAATACGCAACGCCGGGAACCAATGAAGTGCCGGATTCCATTGCGCCGTTCTGCAGGGATTACAATGCGGTATTGCTCGCCAACCATGGCGCCCTGACATGGGGCACAAGCCTGATGCAGGCATTTTACAGGCTGGAATCCGTTGAGTATTATGCCACGATTATGATGTATACGGGAAATATCATCGGAAAAGCAAACCCGTTGAGCTGTGAGCAGATCGCTCCGCTTTTGGAAACACGCGCCAAACTTGGGATCCATGGCGGCGGTATTCCGGCCTGCGCAGTGAACACGACAAACGACAAAGACGTCATTCCGGCGTCCGGGCCGATTGGCGGCTGCCAGTGCGGCGGGGACAAGAGCAAGACGGTATATGGCGGAAATGCAAGCCGGCAGCCCGCTCCGCAGCCAGCACGCTCGGAAATCGACAACCTGGTGGATCAGGTAACGAACGAAATACTGGCCAAATTACGGTAAACGCTGTTTTGGCAGCCGGAGGAACAAGGATTTGAAAGTTATTGTGGCAGGGGGAGTGGCGGCAGGGATGTCCGCCGCTTCTAAAATAATACGAATACAAAAGGACGCGCAGGTAACCGTGTATGAAAAGGGCGGTTATCTTTCGTATGGGGCATGCGGCCTTTCTTATTATGTCGCCGGGTACAACGACGACCATACCAAAATGATCGCACGTACGCGGGCGGCTTTTGAGGAAATGGGGATCAGTACCTTTTTACATCATGAAATCATTGCTGTGGATGCACAGAATAAAGTGGTGACGGTCAAAAACTTAAAGACGGGCGAAACGTTCAAGGATATTTATGACAAACTGATGATCGGTACGGGAGCATCCGCGATCAAGCCGCCGATCCCCGGTATTGAGAAAAAAGGGATATACGTCCTCAAGACGATGGAAGACGGGCTGCGGCTCAAGGAAGTGATGGCCGGGTACGGGATCCAAAATGTCGTGGTCGTGGGCGGCGGCTATATTGGGGTCGAGGTTGCTGAAGCGATGCATGCCTTGGGGAAAAATGTGGTATGTATTGAGGCGGCCGACAAAATCCTCGCGCCGTTCGATGATGAGATCACTGCGATCGCGATGCAGGAATTGCAGGATAAAGGGATCGAAGTCCACACCGGTGAAAAGGTGATGGGATTTGGGGGGACGGAAAGCGTCAATGAAGTGATCACCGATCAGCGCAGTTATGTTGCGGACTTAGTGGTGGTTTCGGCCGGCGTGCGCCCCAATACGCAGCTTCTCGCGGGGACGGATGTAGCGTTGGAGAAAAATGGCGCGGTGATCGTAGACCGTGAGATGCGCACCTCGAATCCGGATATTTTTTCGGCAGGCGACTGTGCGATGGTTTACGACCTCGTGAAACAAAAGAATGTGTATTTACCGCTGGGAACGGCCGCCAATAAATGCGGACGGATCGCGGGTACGAATATTTGCGGCGGGCACGATGTATTCGTGGGCATGACGAGCTCGGCGGCGCTTAAGGTATGCGATATGCAGCTTGGCCGCACGGGGCTTGGGGAACGCGAGGCGATCGATATGGGTTATACGGTCGGCAGCGTGACGATCGAGGGCAGGAACCATCCCGCGTATTTCCCGGGGATGGAGCCCCTGACGATCAAGGTGATCTATGAAAAACCCAGTATGCGCATTTTAGGGGCGCAGCTTGCCGGCAAAGACGGCGCTGCGCTGCGGACAGACGTATTCGTAGTGGCGATCAATGCAGGTATGACGACTAAGCAGCTTGGCATGATGGATTTGATTTATTCGCCGCCGTATGCGGGCGTTTGGGATGCGATACAGATCGCATGCAATGCTGCGAAATAAGCGAGGGACATTGTGGGAAAAGTAATGAAACTACAGGACGCTGTTGCCCTGATCGAAGATGGCAGCGTACTTGCGATAGGCGGGAATGTCCTGCACCGCGCGCCTATGGCGCTTGTGCGGGAGATCGCGCGCCAGGAGAAAAAGGGACTGAAGCTTGTAAAGACCGCGGGGGCGATGGATGTCGACCTGTTGTGTTTTGCGGGATGTGTCGCAAGCGTAGATGCAGGCTTTATCAGTTATGAATCCAAATATTCGCTGGCAAACCATTACCGCTATGCGGTTCAAAACGGCGATGTGCAGGCACATGAGCACGCGTGCTATACGGTCATATCGGCATTGCGCGCCGCGCAGGCAGGTATTCCGTTTATGCCGGTGAAAGGGCTTATGGTAAGCGACCTGATCACCCAGAACGATTATTTTACGAAAATCACAGATCCTTTTTCAGGACAGGAAGTGACGGTGGTACGGGCGATCGTACCGGATGTTTGTATTTTACATGTGGAAGAAGCGGACGAGTTGGGAAACGCTGTGGTCACGCCGCCCCTGTTCGAGGATATATTGATGGCAAAGGCGTCGCGCAAAGTGATCGTTACAGCTGAAAAGATCGTACCGACTTCGCGGATCAGGCGTGAAAATGAGCGGGTATTGCTTCCGCATTTCCTTGTCAGCGCCGTGGCTTCCACAGAGCAGGGTGCGGCTCCTTGTTCGTGTTATCCGCTTTATGATATCAATAGGCGGGACATCGAAAGGTTCAAGGCGCTGAAGACACAGGAAGAGCTGGGGGAATGGCTAAAATCGTATGAATACGCAGACCGCGTATCGAGGGAGGTTTACTGATGATCGACAAAATAAGCGAACCGGCCCGGGATTACACGGCTGCGGACATTATGATATGTACGATGGCACGGCTGATACAAAACCGTGAGACCGTTTTTCACGGCGTTTCATCGCATATGCCGATGCTGGCCTTGCTGCTGGCAAAAAGCATGCATGCGCCCGATGCGGTATATTTGAATATTCCGGGCGGCGTAGACCCGGAAGTGATCAAAATTAAGGATTATACAAGCGCGGGCGGGGAGTTGTGCGAGGACGCGCAGGCAATGTTCCCGCTGCAGGATATCTTTGACCTTTCCATGCGCGGAGGGCTGGACGTTGCTTTTTTGAGCGGGATACAGTTTGATGAGCAGGGGAATATGAACGCTTCGGTGATCGGCGATTACAAACGGCCCAAAGTCCGTATGCCGGGCGGGGCGGGAAGCGCTGTGCTGATCCCGACGGCAAAGAGGGCGATCATCTGGCGTACCAAGCACGATGCGCGGACTTTCGTAAAAAATGTTGACTTTATAACGACGCGCGGCAATATCGATAAGATCGTAACGCCGCTGTGCGTGTTCCGTTTCCGGCAGGGTAAGCTGGAACTCGATACGGTGCACCCGACCGCTACCTTCGAGCAGGTACAGGACAATACAGCTTTCCCGCTTTCCCAAAATGCGGTGGGGATCACACCCGCGCCTACCGTCGATGAAATGTCGCTATTGAACCGCATCGATCCGCAGGGCATCAGGGAAATCGAGTTTGCAAAATAGTAAAAGGATCAATGGCCGCATCCCTTTGTGTTGGGGATGCGGTTTTCTTTTATTTTTGAGTACACAAACAAATAATTTTCGTGTATAATGACAAAAGACACAGTTTTGTTATATTCTTGTAATGAAATAGCCTTTTTTGGTGGGAGTTTGTATGAAAAACAAGTATTTCAAAAAAAGAAGGTATAACAGCCGGCCCGGCCGTGTAAAAAATTTTTTCCGGGATTTTTGGTCGAACCTTACGAAAATGTCCAAAAAGAATAAAATCATATTGTATGCGGGAACGGCCGTTGCAGCAGTCGCGGTGGTGGCCGTTGTATTGTCTGTAAATGGAGGCTTGCCCACGATGGCGATGGGCTCGAACGACCAGCAGGCACCTGCGGTACAGGAATCCGCTGCCGTTGCCGCTGTCCCTACGCTGCAGCCGATACCGGAGCCGACTCCTGCCCCTACGCCGGATCCGACCTTGAAAGAGGGCATGGAAAACGAAGAGGTTGCAAAGCTGCAGCAAAGGCTGATGGATCTCGGTTTCCTGCAGATCGACGAAACGACAAATTATTATGGGCCGGCGACTAACCTGGCAGTGCAGTATTTCCAGAGACAGCATGGATTGGAACAGGACGGCGTGGCCGGCCCGCTGACGCTTGCGCAGATCTATGCGGAAGATGCAAAGCCGTATACGCTGCTGCAGGGCACGGAAGGCGAGGATGTACAGAGCTTGCAGCGCCGCCTGCAGGAGCTCGGATATCTGGGGACGGTCTCAGGATATTATGGCACGGACACGATCGATGCGGTCAAGGCTTTCCAGTCGAGGAACGACTTAGGCGTCGACGGTAAAACAGGCGAGATGACGTTAAACCTGATCTATTCCCCGGACGCGGAGCCGACGGAGGAGATGAAACAGGCAGTACAGCGTAAGGGGAACATCGATTCCTTTATCAGTGCCGCGGAAGAAAAGCTTGGCTGTAAATATGTATGGGGCGCGGAAGGGCCTAACACTTTCGATTGCTCAGGACTGGTCACTTATTGCCTACGCCAGGCGGGGTCGAGCACAGGCCGTTACAACGCCGCGGGATTTTCGCAGAACAGCGCATGGGAGAAAATCTCCTTTGACAACCTGCAACGGGGAGATTTGATTTTTTATACCAATAATGCCGGGAACCGCGTAGGACACGTGGGGATCGTGATTGGCGACGGGATAATGATAGACGCGTCTTCCGCCAATGGCAAGGTCATCAAACGGACGTATGATTCCTCGTATTGGCGCTCGCATTTCGTGTGCGGACGCCGGCCGTGGTGAGGGCGGTAAAACCGTAAGATTAATTTCAAAAAACGAGGAACTTTTCAAGCGGATGTTACGTCTTAATTACAAAATGTAAAATAAGCGGGAATCATTATGACATGCAGGCAATGTAAAAATTTAATCAATGAATATTTTGACGGGGATACCCGCGTCAAAAACGAGGTCATGGCACACATTGCTTCTTGTTCCCGGTGTGAAAAATATTACCGGCAGATGCTGAAGATCGACAGGCAGTTAAAGCGCAGGATCGAGCAGCCTGTACCGGACGAATTCCGCTATGCGTGGAGGAACGAAATCCGCAGGCAGCCGAAAAAGAAAAAATTCCAATATAAATTTTTGATCCCGGCGTTAGCGGGAGCCTTATGTTGTGTATTTGTAATAACGGCTTTTGCAACGGGCGGGTTCACGATCCATTCACAAAGCAATGTTATGCTAAGCGGAGCGCAGCATAATGACGAGGCGGTTGCCGCAGCCCCCGAAGCGGCGGACGAGCCTGCAGCGAAGGATGCGGGGGAAGATGGCGCAGCGCAGGAAGAACAGGAAACACAGCAGCCTATCGTGGAATCCGAACTGACGGAAAGCACGACAGATTCCAAAGCAGCCCCGGCACCTGCGGCAACGGCAGAAAGTACGCCCCAGTCCGCACCGCCGCAGGCGGGAAATGGACGCGCCGCTTCCATGATGGATGCGGCGCCGGAAAAGATCCAGGCGGGCAGTGCGGTGGACAGGCAGGCACTGATCCAAAAAGGAAATGAACTGGGGATCGCGCTGCAGGAGCTGGAAAACAGCGTCTTGCTGCAGGACGATGGCACAGGTAAGATCGACCAATTGCTCAAGGACTTCTCCTTGAGCCGCAAAAACAGCGGGACAGACGTAGAAGTTGTTTTTGCATAAAATTGTTTCTCTGGAAAGGGTAGACGGATGTTACAAAGCAAAGAATATGAAAGCAAGCTCCGTTATATGATCCTGACGATGCCTGAAGTGATCAGCCGGGCGCCGGGAATCAAGATATTCGGAAGGACGCTGCGGTCTTTCCTTTTTACAACAGATACTTCCCTGATCAAAAACACGGACGCGGACGCGGTCATGGCCGTATATCCTTTTCCGCCGCAGCCGGCGATCAACCAGGCGATCCTGAATACTGCAAGTATCCCTGTGATGTGCAGTGTGGGCGGCGGTGAACTGGCCGACGACCGGGTGCTTCACATGGCGATGGAAGCTGAATGGGGAGGCGCGTTCGGCGCGGTGCTGAACCCTGTTGCAGATAACGAGCTTGTGGCAAAGCTCAAAAAGCGTATCGATATCCCCACGGTAGTGACCGTGGTATCCGAGCGGGAGGATGTGGAAAGAAGGATCGAAAGCGGCGCTGACATCCTGAACGTTTCAGGTGCTGAGAATACTTGTAAGATCATAGAGCAGATACGGAATAAATGTCCTTATATACCGATCATTGCGACGGGAGGGCCGACGGATGAAACGATCCGCGAAACGATCGAATGTGGTGCGGACGCGATCACGTACACGCCGCCTTCCAATGCGGAGCTGTTCCGTATGACGATGCAGGTATACCGCGAAAAACTGTAAGAAAAAGGCCCCGGAGCTTCCGGAGCCTTTTTTATATTCCAGATCAATCAGGAACCGCTTGTGAACTGGCCTGTCGCAATGCCGTAAATAACGAAGATCGCAAGGAAAACGATCAAACCGATGAGCCAGAATTTCACGAATACCCGCGTGGAAAGGCCGAGCTTGCGTTCCACCGCACGCTGTATGAGCAGCACAGCGGCAAATACGATGACAAACAGGTATTGCAGCAATACGTTGTCTGAGCCGGAACCAAAGGTGATACAAAGCCATATTGCACCGCCCGCGGCGATCCCTAAGATAGCCTGGATGATATTGATCGTTTTTTGTGAAAACTTGGATACGTGGGTGATAACGGGAAGGGTATCCTCTTCCTCTTCTTCAGGAGTTTCCGTGTCCGCGTTTTCGTCCTGGACTGTCAATTCGGTTTCCGGTGTTTCTTCCTGCGCTGCCGGAGTCTCCTGTTCTTCTACTTTCTCTTTATCTGTTTCGCTCATGGGACACATACCTCACAATTTGATTAATTTATAGCGACTTCAATATTATATATAATATTGCCCCGTAACACAAGAATTTCAGTGCAACAATAAAAAAAGATTTCCTTTTTCAGGGGATATCTGTTAAACTAAGAATATACATTTTATCCTATTTTTTGAATTTTAAAGACTTCACATAAATAATTACACTTGGAGGTCTGGTTATATGAAAGAATACAATCCACAAGACATCTTGAACATAGCTGTCGTCGGGCACGGCGGTGAAGGAAAGACCACGCTTACAGAAGCGATGCTTTTTGATTCCGGTGCGCTGGAGCGTATGGGAAAAGTGGAAGACGGAAACACGGTAACAGACTATGACAGCGAAGAAATCAAGAGGCATATTTCAATCGGGATGGGTCTTGCGCCTGTCGAGTGGAAAAATAAAAAAATAAATTTGATCGATGTGCCGGGTTATTTTGATTTTGAAGGCGAAGCGGTTGCGGCGTATGAGCTTGCGGATAGCGCGCTCATTGTTTTAGGGCCGAACGGTGTCGTTCCGGTAGGTGCGCAAAAAGCATACGACTATTGCGTGAAGCATGATATCCCGCGTGCGTTCGTCATCAATCAGATTGATAAGGAAAACACTGATTTTGCAAAGACGGTCGGCGCGCTGGGGACAAAATATGGCGCTGCGGTAACGGCAGTACAGATGCCGATCATGAACAGCGGAAAATTTGAAGGCGTGGTAGACCTGATCGATATGAAAGGATACCTCTTTGACGGGAAATCCCTGAAAGAAACGGATATCCCGGCGGATATTGCGGACGAGGCGAACGCGCTGCGGGAAACCCTGGTAGAAAATGCCGCGGGCAATGACGAAGCATTGATGGAAAAATTCTTTGACGGGCAGGAATTGTCCAAAGAGGATATCATCAACGGCATGCGGGCAGGCATCCTGCAGGGAACGGTTGCTCCTGTTTTTGCGGCCGCTGCAGCAAGCGACCTGGGCGTAAACGTACTGATGGACGGCCTGCTGGCACTGATGCCGTTGGCCGCTGAAATCGCTCCGATATACGCAGAAGACGCGAGCGGTAAGGAAATCGAGCTCAAGAGGGATCCGGCAGCCCCGTTTGTAGCGCATGTCTTAAAGACGATCGCCGACCCGTTTGTTGGAAAGCTTTCGATTATTAAAATCGTACAGGGAACGCTTACCTCGGATATGACGGTCACCAATGGAAATACCAGCAAACAGGAGAAATGCTCGAACCTGGGCATGATGCGCGGCAAAAAGCTGATCAATGCAGCCAAGCTGGTGGCGGGCGATATTGGCGCGATCGCCAAATTGCAGAACACGGCGACGGGAGACACCCTGTGCACGGGCGCGTGTACGCTGCGTTTTCCGCCGATCGCATTTCCGGAGCCTTCGATTTCCCTTGCGGTTACGGCAAAGAAAAAAGGCGAAGAGGAAAAGGTTTTTGCCGGGCTGCACAGGTTGGAGGATGAGGACCCGACGTTCAAGCTCGTCAAAGATACCGAAACGGGCGATATGCTGGCGAACGGTATGGGAGAAATGCATCTGGAAATCATCAACAACAAACTGAAGAGCAAATTTAATGTGGAAGGCGAATTGCACGATCCGCGTATCCCTTACCGGGAAGCAATCAAAAAACCTGTCAAGGCACAGGGAAAACATAAAAAGCAGTCGGGCGGCCATGGGCAATACGGCGATGTATGGATCGAATTCTCGCCGGTGCCGGACGGGCTTGCAGACTTTATCTTTGAGGATAAGATCGTGGGCGGCGTAGTACCGCGCCAGTATATCCCTGCCGTGGAGAAGGGACTCAAGGAGAGCATCAAGAAGGGCGTGCTTGCGGGTTATCCGGTCGTAGGCTTGAAGTGTACGTTGTACGACGGATCGTACCACACAGTAGACTCTTCCGAAATGGCTTTTAAAGTGGCGGCGAACCTTGCGTTTAAAAAGGGCATGGCCGAAGCGAACCCGGTTCTTTTGGAGCCTATCGTCAAGGTCGTGGTCACGATCCCCGACGAATATATGGGCGATATCATTGGAGACCTGAACCGCAGGCGCGGCAGGATACTGGGAATGAACCCGGCAGACGGTATGCAGGAAGTGACGGCGGAAGTCCCGATGAGCGAGATGTTCAAATACGCGACTGACCTTCGCTCCATGACACAGGCGCGCGGAAGCTTCAAGCAGACGTTTGAGCGTTACGAGGAGGTCCCGGCCCAGATGGCGGATAAAGTAATCGCGCAGGCGAAACAGGATATGGAAGAATAAAAAACGTTATCTGTGAGCTGCATCAGAAAGTGGTGCAGCTTTTCTTTTGTAAAAATGTGGGGTAGCATACGAGCATTTTGTCCGTATTTGTGATAGAATAGAATCATTGTGATGAATCATAAAAATTTATATATATGGAGCGTTATGACATGAGGAAAACAAAGATTATATGTACGCTTGGCCCCGCCTGTGAAGACGAGAACACCATTGAGAGAATGATGGAAGCGGGCATGGATGTTGCGCGGTTCAATTTTTCGCATGGCGAGCATGAAGTGCAGAAGGAAAGGATCCAGAAGATCCGCAAGATCAGCAAAAAAATGGGACGTTATATCTCCTGCATGCTGGATACCAAAGGGCCGGAAATCAGGATCGGCAAGTTTGAAAACGGCTCTGTAGAGCTGAAAACAGGCAACACGTTCACGTTGACGACACGCGAGGTGCTGGGAGACGAAACGGTGGTATCGATCTCGTTCAAGGACTTGCCGCGTGATTTAAAGCAAGGGGCGGTGATCCTGATCGACGATGGCCTGATCGAGCTGCAGGCGACCAACATCACCGAAACGGATATTGCGTGTAAAATATTGAATGGCGGGAAATTGGGAGACCGAAAAGGCGTCAATGTTCCCGGGTTTTCGATCTCCCTGCCTTATATCAGCGAAAAAGACAGGGCGGATATTGTTTTTGGCATCGAAAATGAATTTGATTTCATTGCGGCAAGCTTTACGCGTACGGAGCAGGATATCCTTGATATCAAAAAGATATTGGAGGAACACCACAACAGGAGCATCCGGGTCATTGCCAAGATCGAGAATGCGGAAGGCGTTAGGAACATCGACGATATCCTGCGGGTTTCGGACGGCATTATGGTCGCGCGTGGGGACATGGGTGTGGAAATCCCCTTAGAAGACGTCCCGGTCTACCAGAAACGCCTGATCGATAAAGCGTATACGGCGGGCAAGATCGTCATTACGGCAACACAGATGCTGGATAGCATGATACATAACCCGCGCCCCACAAGGGCCGAAACGACGGACGTCGCGACAGCGATTTACGACGGCACGAGCGCGATCATGCTTTCAGGGGAAACGGCGGCGGGAAGCTACCCGGTGGAAGCGGTGCAAACGATGGCTCGTATTGCGCTGCGCGCGGAAAAAGATATCGATTATAAGGAACGCTTTGAACAAAACGATATCGATTGTTTTTCAGATGTGACGAATGCGATCTCGCATGCGGCATGTACCACGGCTTATGACCTGGGGGCCTCGGCGATTATTACCGTCACCAAAACGGGCACGTCGGTGCGTATGACCTCAAAATACCGACCGTCCATCCCAATCATCGGCTGCTCGCCAGATCCGATCGTGTGCAGGCAATTGAGCATGTCTTGGGGTGTGATCCCGCTGGAGGTGGAGCAGAAAAACAATACGGATGAATTGTTTTCCACAGTGGTGGATACGGCAAAACAGGCAGGATATTTAAAAAATGGCGACCTGGTCGTAATCATGGCGGGCGTGCCGCTTGGGATCGCCGGAACCACGAATCTTTTGAAGGTGCATATCGTGGGCAATGTCCTAGTGAAAGGCGTGGGTGTCAACAATCTCTGTGCCTCCGGAAATTTGTGTGTGGCTAATACGGAAAAGCAGGCACGGCAGCTGTTCAAGCAAGGAGATATCCTGGTCATTCCGAAAACCTCCAACTATATTCTGGATTTAATGAAGCAGTCCGCGGGTATTATAACAGAGGACGACAACCTGGATTCGCATGCTGCCATCGTCGGCATGGCGCTTGATATCCCCGTCCTTGTGGGCGCGGTCAGTGCGACGCAGATCCTGAAGAGCGGGACGCATATCAAGCTGGACGCGGAGCGCGGACTTGTTTGCAATGAAAACAGTGAGGAATGATTGGATTTATGCTGAATTTTAAACCGTTGGAGGTCGAAGACAAACCTCTTTTTGACAGCTTTGTGCTGGTGAACGACTACAGGCACTCGGAAGCATCCTTTTCCAACATGTATACCTGGCAGGAAGCCTGGGATATCCAGATGGCGGTGTATGAAAACGCGTTGTTTGTCAAGATGTACAGCGACGTCTATAAGCCGTTTATGCTTCCGCCGTACTTAAAGGACTTAAGCCAATCCATTGCGCCGTATATGCAGATGTGTGAAGACTATATGGCAAAGGAGAACGGCGTTTTTTACATCAAATGCGCAACGCCGGAGATGGTGGAAAAGATCAAACGCGATTGCGGCGACCGCTACAGCTTCGCGTATGACGAATACAACTCGGAATATGCCTATAATACCGAGGATTTGATCAATTTATCAGGCAAAAAGTATCATTCCAAGCGAAACCATGTGAACGCGTTTTTGCGCGACTATGAAAGCACGGTGGAGCCCTATGACGATCAGTACAGGGACGCATGCCTGAAGCTTCAGATCGAATGGTCAAAAGAAAAGGACGGCGATCCGCGCGAGGCGCAGGAGGAGCTGCTTTCCATTGAGAAAGCGCTCGACCACTGGCGCGAGCTCAATTTTAAAGGCTGCGTGGTCAAGATCAAAGGGGAAGTAGTGGCGTTCTCATTTGGAGAACAAATCAACCGCGATACGGCGATCATTCATATTGAAAAGGCAAAGGCAGGCGTCAACGGCCTCTATGCTTTTATCAATCATGAGTTCGTCAAACGCGTATGGTCGCACTGCAAATATATCAACCGCGCGGAGGATATGGGCGTCCCCGGGATTCGGAAAGCGAAAAAGTCTTATCACCCGGCATTTATGCTGGAAAAATACGATGTGCTGTTGAGTGGGGAAGAGCGATGAACATCCGGCCGCTTGATGGATCGCGCGCGCAGGAGGCAAAGCAAGTCTGGAAGACCTGCTTTGGCGATTCGGACGCATTTATCGATCGATATTTTAAAAGTTTTGTGCAGTATGAAAGAACCCTTGGCTGTTACGAAGGCGGCAAGCTGTTAGCAGATCTTTTTATGCTGCCGTTCTGCGGAAAGCTGCAGGGAAGGCTGTATGAAGCGGACTTTTTGGCAGGCTGCGCAACGCTGCCAGAGGCAAGGAAGCAGGGGCTGATGCGTAGGCTTGTCCGGGAAGCGATGCTGGACATGAAAAAACGCGGCAGGGTGGTTACCTACCTTCATCCGTTTTTGCATGCCTTTTACCGGCAATTCGGCTATGAAACGGTTGCTTATGTCCGGCGGGAAAGTATGAAGCCGCGACGTACAAACGGCGATGGGGATATGGCCAGGATCGATACGGCGTTTCAGGACGTACCTGTGAGGCGAATGTTTGACGCATACGGCAAATATATCGCGCGTTTCGATAATGCTTTTGTCCGTACGGAGGAACGCTTTGAAGGCTGGCTGCGCTTACTGTTTGCAGACGGTGGATGCTGTGCCACGCTGGCGGGAACGGATACCTGTGCTTATGCACTTTACTATATGGAAGGCGATATTGCAGAGGTCTTTGAGCTGGTATGCGCGGAGGAAGCGCAGCGGCAGCATTTGCTGGATGCGATCCCGGCGGAAACGGTCAATTATTTTCTCCCGGCCACAAATGACACGGGCGGCGAGGAAGAATTCACGATGATGCGTGTGCTCGATCCTGCCGCTGTACTGACGGGACTTGTATTAAAAAAAGACAGGTTCACGGTCGCGGTTGCCGATCCTTTTCTGGGAGAGGATTATTTGTTTGAAATCATAGCGGCGGATGGTCAGAAGAACAGGGTGGAGCCTTTTGCGGGTTCGCCGGATATCGCGCTTTCTATTTCGGAATTTGCCAAAGCCGCCGCAGGAGCGTTCCCGGCGGACGATATATGCGCGGATTTTTTTCAAAGGCAGACGGCTGTCTTTTTCGAGACCTATTGATTTTGCTGTTCAGTTTTTTAGTTCGTTTTTTTATGCCCGGCATTACTTGCATTATCAAGCAAATAGGATTATTATAATATATAATTTTATGGGAGAAGGAAGCTGCCATGTGGGGAGTCTTTGTAGGGATCGGCCTCGGGGTACTGGAGATCGTGATCTTGAAAAAGTTGATTGCTATGATGACGGCTACGCGCAGTTCGGCGGCAATCGCAGTGCCGGTCACGATATTGAAGCTGGCCCTGATTCTGGCCGTTCTTTTTCTGATGGCAAACTTTGTTTCGATCGAGGCGATGCTCTGGTGCGCGGCGGGCACTGCGGCAACGATGATCGTCATCCCGGTCTTAAACAGTATTGCTACTATAAAAAAATATAAGCATCAGCAGCATGGAGGTGAGCAAAAGCAATGAATATACCCAGTGTATTTCCCGCAAAGGTTACGATATTCGGCGGAATACAGGTGAGCCAGACCTTGATCGCTGCTTTCGGAACAACGATCGGCATCATTATTTTTGCGCTTATCTTTCGTTTTGTTATTTTAAAAAATTTCAAGAGGGTTCCCAAAGGATTCCAAAACGTCATGGAGCTCATGGTGGACGGCGTCAATAAATTCTCTTCGTCGATCATGGGCGACAAAGCAAAGGCGATCGCGCCATATATCCTGACGGTGTTTGCCTTTATCATCTTAAGCGGTGCGTTGGAATTTTTGGGGATACGTTCCCCGGCTACCGACCTTGACTGTACGATCGGGCTTGCACTGATCACTTTTGTTCTGATCATTGCCTTTTCCATCCGTTACAGGGGTGTGAAGGGATGGCTGAAAACATATGCGGAACCCAAACCGTTTATGGTTCCGATCAACGTGCTTTCTTCGCTCGCTGTCCCGGTCTCGCTTGCCTGCCGGTTGTTTGGCAATATGTTCAGCGGGCTTGTGGTTATGGATATGCTTTATGGGGCGCTCGGTTACTTTGCGATAGGTATTCCGGCCCTTGCTTCGATCTATTTCATATTATTCCACCTCGGCATGCAGTCTTATGTATTCACGATGCTGACCATGTCGTTCATGGAAGAAAAGCTTTAAGAGGGTTCAAAACCGTGTAACGCGGATAAAAAATTTTTATTGCAATAAATGGAGGTAGAAAAAATGGATGTTGGTTTGATCGCAATTGGCGCAGGTATCGCTGTTTTCACTGGCATGGGCGCAGGGATTGGTATGGGTATCGCTACGAGCAAGGCTTGTGAGGCGGTGGCGAGGCAGCCCGAAGCAACGGGCAAGATCAACCAGGTGCTTTTGATTGGCCTGGCATTGGCAGAATCTACGGCAATTTATGGATTTGTTATTTCTATTATCATGATTTTCACGATGGGAAAATAGGGATAACGATTTTTGACAGAAGGCTCATGAGGGATTGGTATGGAAATCAATGTAGTTGAGATACTGCTTTATATCGTAAATATCGTAATACTGTTTTTCTTTTTGCGGTGGCTTCTTTATAAGCCGATCACAAAGTTTTTGGCAAACCGTACGAACGAGATACAAAAACAGATCGACGAGGCTGCGCAGAAGTATTCGGATGCGGAGCAATTGAAAGCAAGATATGACGAGATGATGCACAACGCGCAGGACTTGGCGACGGAACTGATCAACAAAGGCAAGTCGGTCGCAGACGAGCAGGCGCGCCAGATTGTTGCGGAAGCGGAAGAAGCGGCGGAAGAGATCCGTGCGCGTACGGATAAGCATATTGAATCGCAGAAGCAGCAGGCAGTGATTGAGATGAGGCAAGAAGTGACCAAAATGGCGATCCAGATCGCGGAGAAGGTTTTGGAGCGCGAAGTGTCTTATGAGGATAACAAGAATATCATCAACAAATTTTTTGAGAAGGTGAGTTAACAGTTGGAATTAAAGGGAAAACTCGTTTGCGCAACTGAATTTACACCCGACGAAATTTCTGCGATTGTCGCAAAGTTTGAAAAGCTTTTTGATGCGAAAATAGATTTCAAGGTCGAGATCGACCCTACGCTTATCAGCGGGTTTACCGCAACGGTAAACAATATGGTTTACGATTTGAGCGCGAAGTCTTATCTTGACAGGATGCAGGATTATATCGGCGACCATTCGGGACAGGCAAGCTCGGAGAAAATCGAGGACATCATAGAGACGCTCAGGCAGAAAGTGAGCGGGGAGCTTAGGGAAAGTTCCATTGGGAGCGAGCTGGAAAAGAAAATTACGCAATATGATGTGAAATATGATATTGCCATGATCGGTATCGTGGAACGTACGGGCGACGGCGTTGTCTTTGTACGCGGCCTTGAAGGGTGCAAATACGGCGAGCTCCTGCAGTTTGAAAACGAGGCATACGGAATCGTCATGAACCTGGAAACGGAACGCGTGGGAGCGGTGCTCTTAAACGGCGTTGCAGATGTTGTGGAAGGTTCCATGGTACGGCATACGGGCGATGTGGTAAAAGTTCCGGTGGGCGATGCCGTGCTGGGGCGCGTCGTGAACCCGTTGGGGCATCCGATCGATGGGAAAGGGAACATCCTGACGGATGAAAGCCGCCCGATCGAAACGCCCGCTCCGTCGATCATCGACAGGCAGTCGGTCGATACGCCATTGCAGACTGGCATCATGGCCATCGATTCGATGATCCCGATCGGCAGGGGCCAGAGGGAACTGATCATCGGCGACCGCCAGACGGGAAAGACGGCGATCGCGGTCGATACGATCATCAACCAAAAGGGCAAAAACGTGAAGTGCGTATATGTTGCGATCGCGCAAAAGGCCTCTACGATCGCGGAGATCGTCAACAGGCTGGATGAATTCGGCGCGCTCGATTATACGGCAATCGTGGCCTCTACGGCAAGCGACACAGCGCCGATGCAGTACATTGCACCGTACGCGGGCTGTGCGATCGCGGAAAGCTTTATGTATCGCGGAGAGGATGTGCTGATCGTCTATGACGACCTTTCAAAGCATGCGGTAGCTTACAGGACGATGTCCCTGCTGCTCCGCAGGCCGCCGGGACGTGAAGCGTATCCGGGCGATGTATTCTACCTCCATTCGCGCCTTTTGGAACGCGCGGCCAAGCTTTCAGATAAGTTGGGCGGCGGTTCTATGACGGCACTGCCGATCATTGAGACAATGGAAGGGGATATTTCGTCTTATATCCCGACGAACGTGATCTCGATCACAGACGGGCAGATATACCTTGAGACGGAGCTGTTCAACTCCGGACAGCGGCCGGCAGTTAACGTAGGCCTTTCGGTATCCCGTGTCGGCGGCAGCGCGCAGATCAAGGCAATGCGCAAGGTGGCGGGGCCGCTGCGCTTAGAGCTTGCGCAGTATCGCGAGCTGGAAGTGTTCTCGCAGTTTGCATCCGACCTGGACAAAGCGACGCAGGACGCACTGACGAACGGCCTGAAGGTAACGCAGGCATTGATCCAGCCGCAGTATGCGCCCTACCCTGTGGAAAACCAGGTCATTTTGCTGTGTGTGGCGACCAATAAGCAGCTGATGGATGTGCCGGTCGATAAGGTGCGGACGTTCAATGACGATTTTCTGGACTTTGTCAACGCGAAATATCCACAGGTAAAAGGCGGGATCAAAGAAACAGGCCAGTTGTCCGAAGAAAACGAGAAATTGATTTTGGATGCGGTAGCAGAATTCAAACGCGGCTTCCTGAAGGAAAAGGCGCAGACGGAGGAGTTCCCCGTGGCTGAATCGCTGGAAGCGAAAGTGAGTGTGGACGCGGAATGAGGAGCACGGCTGATGTAAAAAACAGCATACACGCCATAAACGATACCAGCAAGATTACAAAAGCCATGAAGCTGATCGCTACCTCCAAGATGAAAAAGGCGATTGCGCGCTACGACGCGAACCTGCTGTATTTTAACCGTGTCAGGAGTGCGCTTAAGGATATTTTGGTTCATTCGCATGAGCTGCACCATACATTTCTGGAAAAGCATGAGCAGGGCAGCCCTGCGTATATCGTCATTGCGGCGGACAAAGGTTTGTGCGGCGGTTATAACCACAATATCCTGAATTTTGCGCATGATTTCATGACGGAAGGCGATAAGTTCGTTATTACGATCGGACAGGAGGCGCGTGCGTTTTTTGAAAGAAAGGGTACGCCCATCGATGTGGAATACCTGCATATCTCGCAGAACCCCACGCTTTATGAAGCGCGCAATTTGGCATCCGACCTCTCTACGCTTTACAAAAGCGGAGAGATGAACGAGGTATACCTGATTTATACGAGGTATTTTTCGTCTGTCAAACAGGTGCCGACGGCGCTCAAGCTGCTTCCGGTTGAGCTTGACGAGTTTGACGATATCGAGACCGAAGTGGACTATGACAATGAAATGAATTATTATCCGTCGCCGCGCAAGGTCTTTGATATTTTGGTACCGCAATATATCATCGGGCTGATTTACGGCGCGCTCATACAGGCGTTTGCCAGTGAAAACAGTGCGCGTATGATGGCGATGGACGCTTCTTCCAAAAATGCGGACGAAATGCTCGGCAAGCTGGGGATCGAAATGAACCGCGCGCGCCAGGCGGCGATCACGATGGAGATCACGGAGATCGTGGGCGCGATGGATGCGTTAACCTAAGAGGAGTTTTGAATATATGTATGATTATAAGATTGTGAGCGAAGGCGAAATCATCAAGATCACAGGGCCGGTTATCGACGTGAAGTTCGAGGAAAATGCCGATCCGTCTATCAACACGATCCTGTATGTGGAAAATGAAGGCAGCACACCGGTCTGGATGGAAGTTGCATCGCAGATCGGCGATAATGTGGTGCGCTGCATCGCATTGGAGGCGACGGAAGGACTGGCCTGCGGCATGAAGGTAGCCAATACCGGCGAGCCGATCAAGGTTCCGGTGGGCGACCAGATTTTGGGCCGCGTTGTGAACGTCATGGGTAAGGCGATCGATGGGAAAGAAGACATCAAGACGGATGAATATTGGCCCATTTACCGTCCGGCTCCTGATTTTTCGGAGCAGAACCCGGTTTCGGAGATTTTTGAAACGGGCCTTAAGGTCATCGACCTGATCTGTCCATACGCAAAAGGCGGCAAAATCGGATTGTTCGGCGGCGCCGGCGTTGGCAAAACGGTATTGATCAATGAATTGATCCATAATATCGCGACGGAAAGCGGCGGGTATTCCGTTTTCACAGGCGTAGGGGAAAGAAGCAGGGAAGGAAACGACCTGATCAGCGAGATGGCGGAAAGCGGTGTGCTGGAAAAAACAGCCCTCGCATTCGGGCAGATGAACGAACCGCCGGGATCGCGTATGCGCGTTGCGATGACGGGCCTTACGATGGCGGAGTACCTGCGCGACAAAACAGGGCAGAACGTACTGCTGTTTATCGATAATATTTACCGCTTTATCCAGGCGGGATCGGAAGTATCCGCGCTTTTGGGACGTATTCCTTCGGCTGTTGGATACCAACCGACGCTGGCGAACGAATTGGGGGCGCTGGAAGAACGTATCACTTCCACCACACATGGGTCGATCACTTCGGTGCAGGCGATCTACGTCCCTGCCGACGACCTTACGGATCCGGCGCCGGCGACGACCTTTTCGCACCTTGACGCGATCACGGTGCTGTCAAGAAGCGTTTCCGAGCTTGGTATCTACCCGGCGGTCGACCCCCTGGAATCCACATCGAGGATCCTTGACCCGCGCATCGTGGGCGAGGAGCATTACGATGTGGCAAACCGCGTAGTGCATACGCTGCAAAGGTACAAGGAACTGCAGGACATCATCTCGATCCTGGGCATGGAAGAACTCGCGCCCGAGGACAAGATCACTGTATTCCGCGCACGGAAAATACAAAAATTCTTGTCGCAGCCGATGTTTGTGGCGGAGGTCTATACAGGTATCGCCGGAAAATATGTTTCGCTGAAGGACACGATCAGGAGTTTTAAAGCGATTTTGGACGGCGAGGTGGACGATTTGCCGGAGCAGGCGTTCCACATGGTCGGCGATATTGACGATGTAAAAGAAAAAGCAAAGGATATGGAATAAATGGCTGCAGAATTCCTGGTGGAAATTTTAACGCCCGAACGCTCTTTTTTCTGCGACAATGTCCAATCCATCATTTTTCCGACGGAGGATGGGCAGATGTCTATCCAGAAAGGGCATGAATCGGAAGTTGTGACGGTCGTGCCGGGCGAGGTGAAAATAAATACGGGAAAGAAATGGCTGATCTGTTCTGTCGCGGAAGGCTTTCTGGAAGTGCGCCCGGATGAAACGATCATGTTTACACAGGCCGCGGAATGGCCGGAGGAAATAGACGTAAAACGTGCGGAACGTGCAAAGGAACGCGCGGAGGAACGCATGCGGCAGCGGATGAGCGCGGAGGAATACCGGCGCAGCAAGATCGCGCTTGCGCGCGCGATGGCAAGGCTGAGCCTGACAAAAAGAAAAACGACGCTGTAGCGGCGTAAAAAGACGAGGATATCGGCCCCGTCTTTTTTATCGACAAAGGGGAGAAAACAGCTATGGGAAGGATCATCATGCTGACCGGAGGCGCGCGCAGCGGGAAAAGCGCGTATGCACAGCAATTTGCTTCCGGCTACAGGGATGTGGCGTATGTGGCGACGGCGATCAATACAGACGAAGAGATGGAAAAACGGATCAGGCGGCACAGGCAGGATCGTCCGCAGGAATGGACGACCTATGAGGAACCATATGACCTGAAAAAAGTGACCGCTTATGGGAACCACGATGTTTATCTGATCGATTGCCTGACCGTTTATATCACGAACCTGATCTGGGCAGAAAAGAATGATTGGGATGAATGGGAAATCCTTTCGGCCGGCGAACAAGCGGAGCTGGAATATAAAATCGAAACAAAAATCAGGGAGCTTCTTGCGGCGTGCAGCGCAAGCAAAGCGGATTTTATTATTGTGACCAATGAAGTGGGGATGGGACTCGTGCCGGAGAATTCCCTGGGAAGGCTGTTCCGCGATATCAGCGGCAGGGCTAACCAGATGCTGGCACAACAGGCCTATGAAGCGTATTTTGTGGTAAGCGGGATGCTGATGCTTCTGAAAGGCGGCGCATGAAAAAACTTGGACTGGCGATCCAGACGATGACGAGATTGCCGCTGAAAAAACAATTTGACGTTACCTGCCAGGATTACGCGGACAGCGTTGCATGGTTTCCGTTGACGGCGCTCATGACGGGCGCGGTGATGCTGGCTGTCTACCAGCTTTTTTTATTGACGGGCATCCCCTACCTGCCGGCGTTTTTATGTGTGGTCGCAGGGATCATGTTTACAGGCGGATTGCATATCGATGGGTTTGCGGATGTGTGCGACGCTTTTTTTACAGGGAAAACAAAAGAACGCACCTTGGAGATCATGAAGGACAGCCGCGTCGGGACGTACGGCGTCCTGGGCATCATCTTTGTCGTAGCAAGCAAAACATTTTTGATCCCGTCTGTCGATCCCGCGCGGGTATTGTGGATATTGCTGGCGGCGCCGCTATGCGGTAAGATCCCGCTCGTGTTTTGTGCCAAACTGAGCCGTTATCCGCGGCAAGACGGTATGGCGAAATGTATTGTAGAACACCTGAAAACGGATACGGCGCTGGTTGCGATCACCCTTTGTGCCGCTGCCGCCGTTCTGGCCGGCGGGTTTGCCGCAGGGTCGGTCTCTGTAGCCTGCATGATCGCGATTGGGGCGGCGATGCATTTTATTGCCGGCCAAAAGATCGGCGGCGCGACGGGCGATGTGTTGGGCGCGTGCAACGAACTGGGAGAGATCGTTTTTCTGCTGGTGATGGCGGTGATGCTGTGAAAACAAAAATAACTTTCCTGCGCCACGCGCAGACGGACGCGAACAAGGATGGTAATTTTTGCGGCAGCCTCGACCTGCCCCTGAATGAAACGGGGAAGCGGCAAGCGGCGCAGGCGGCAGCGCTGCTCGGGAATACGAAGTTTGATGTTGTGCTTTACGGAAGGGCCAGGCGTGTTTGTAAGACGGCGGAAGCGGTGGTCGCAAAGCTGCGCCAAAAACCGGCCGCTATTTTACAGGCGGAAGAAATCCGCGAAATGGATTTTGGGATATTTGAGGGGCTGCACTATCGCGAGGTCGCCAAACGATACCCGGAAGAATGGCAAAAGTACATGGACGACTGGCGAACTTATGTTTTCCCGCAGGGAGACGGGGTCGCGGCATATTACAACTCATGCAGCCGATGGGTGGATGGATTGATCGATAAATACGGCGGAAAAAGCATCCTGGTCGTTGGACACAAGGGGTTTATTCTGAACTGCCTGTCTGCACTTTTGACGCATGACGGAGGAGACGTGTTGTCGCGCGATATCGGGAATGCGGAAACGGTGTCGCTGGAAGTATGACTCCGTTGTTAAAAACCGTAGAATGGTGTTTCTTTTTCAAGCGCATTGTATTATAATATTTATGATTTGTTTAGCGGCTGAGGCCGTTTTCGTTTTAGGAGGGAATTTGAGTGGAACACATTATCTGGAACAAGGAAATGGAATGTGCAGACCGTGGTAAAATAAGGGAACTGCAGCTTGAACGATTGAAACACACGGTAGCGTATTGTTATGATAATGTTCCGCATTACAAGAAGAAGCTGGACGAAATCGGTTTAAAGCCAGAGCATATCAAGACCTTGAAAGACATCAGGAAACTGCCGTTTACCACCAAAGACGATTTGCGTGAGAATTATCCGTACGGAATGTTTGCCGTGCCGATGAAGCAGGTCGTGCGCGTACACGGTTCTTCGGGCACGACGGGAAATCCGACGATCGTCGGATATACGCGCCACGACCTTGATATGTGGACGGGCCTTGTTTCGCGTATTGCCTGCGCCGCAGGGCTGCTCCCGGACGATATTGCGCAGATATCCTTTGGCTACGGGCTTTTTACCGGAGGCTTCGGATTGCATTATGGGCTGGAAAATGTAGGCGCGAGCGTCATTCCCGTATCGAGCGGGAACACGGAGCGCCAGATTAAGTTCATGCAGGATTTCGGAAGCACGGTTCTCATCAGCACGCCGTCGTATGCGCTCTATTTAGGAGAAACGGCGCAGAAGATGGGCATCGATTTTAAAAAGCTGAAGCTGCGCCTGGGGCTTTTTGGAGGCGAAGGGCATACCAAAGAGATGCAAAAGCAGATCGAGAAATACCTGAACATCACAGACACGGAAAACTATGGGCTTTCCGAAGTCATCGGGCCGGGCTTCTCCGGCGAATGTTACAAGCAAAATGGAATGCATATCGCGGACGACGAGTTTATCTCTGAAATCATCGACCCGGACACGGGAGAGGTGCTGCCGATGGGGGAGAAAGGCGAGCTTGTTGTGACGAGCCTGACCAAGGAAGCGCTGCCCATCCTGCGTTACCGTACGAAGGATATCACGCGGCTGTCCGACGAGCCCTGCCCATGCGGACGTACGACGACGCGTATGGAAAAGGTTTCGGGACGTACGGATGATATGCTGATCATCCGCGGGGTGAACGTATTCCCATCGCAGATTGAGGGCGTGCTGCTGGGCATGGAGGACGTGGCGCCGCATTACGAGATCGTCCTGACCACGGAAAAGCATCTGGACCGCATCGAAGTAAAGGTCGAGGTTGCAGACGAGGGGCTGCTCACAAGCTATAAAGCTTTGGAAGCGCTCAAGGAGCGCATTGCACATAATATCTTTACCGTGCTCAATATGCATGTGAAGGTAACGCTGGCAGAGCCGCAGTCCTTAAAACGGTTTGAAGGCAAGGCGCAGAGGGTCACAGACCTGCGCACGAACGAATAGATGGAAGAGGGAAGCAGAGCAGATGAAGAAAATTATGCTTGGAAATGAGGCGTATGCACAAGGGGCGTACGAAGGCGGTGTAAATGTCGTTTCCTCCTATCCCGGTACGCCGAGTACGGAGGTAACGGAGAATATCGTCAAATATGACGAGGTATATGCAGAGTGGGCGCCCAACGAAAAGGTGGCGCTCGAAGTTGCGGCGGGGGCTTGCTATGGCGGCGCGCGGGCGCTTTGCTGTATGAAGCATGTGGGACTGAACGTGGCGGCCGATCCGCTTTTTACGGCGTCCTATACGGGCGTGAACGGCGGATTGGTGATCCTGGTGGCGGACGACCCGGGGATGCATTCCAGCCAGAATGAGCAGGATTCGCGTTTTTATGCGCGCAGTTCCCATGTGCCGATGCTGGAGCCATCAGACAGCATGGAAGCAAAGGAATTTATGAAATATGCATTTTCGCTGAGTGAAAAGTTTGATACGCCTGTACTTTTGCGTTCTAACACGCGGATTTCACATTCGCGCGGCATCGTGGAAATCGGCGGGCGGGAAGAAGCGCCCTTAAAGGATTACCAAAAAGATATCAGGAAGTACGTGATGATGCCGGGGATGGCAAAAGCGCGCCACATCGTGGTAGAACAGCGGATGAAGGATTTGGAAGCGTTTGCGGATACGTGCGAGCTGAACCGTGCGGAATATTTAAGCGATGAGGTCGGCGTGGTCACGAGCGGTACTTGTTATAACTATGTAAAGGAAGCGCTGCCCAATGCGAGTGTCCTTAAGCTGGGGATGGTGTACCCGCTGCCTAAGAAACTGATTGCTGAATTTGCTTCCAAGGTCAAAAAGCTGTATGTGATCGAGGAATTGGAACCGTTTTTTGAAAACCAGATCCGTGTGATGGGTATTCCTGTAAGCGGAAAAGAGCTGTTTACGGTACAGGGAGAGTACTCCGTCAATATGATCAAGGAAAAGTTATGCGGCGAAGTATGCCGGCCTGCCAGGGCGGAAGCGCTGCCCATGCGCCCGCCGGTGCTTTGCCCGGGATGTCCGCACAGGGCGGTCTATTATATGTTCAACAAGTTAAAGCTTACGGCGATGGGGGATATCGGCTGCTATACACTGGGGGCGGGCGCACCGCTAAATGCGATCGATACGACGCTTTGCATGGGCGCTTCGATCGGTATGGCGCACGGCATGGAGAAAGCGCGCGGAAAGGACTTTGCGCGTAAGCTGGTGAGCGTGATCGGCGACAGTACGTTTATGCATTCGGGTATTACAGGGCTGGTCAACATGCTTTATAACGGTGCGACTTCTACCGTGTTGATTCTCGATAACTCCACGACGGGTATGACCGGGCACCAGGATCACCCGGCTACAGGGAAAAATGCCAAGGGGGAACCGGCTCCTGCCGTCAGCATTGAAAAACTGGTGGAAACGATCGGCGTCAAGCACGTCAGGATTTTGGATCCGTTCGATCTTCCGGAGCTGGAAAAGGCGTTGAAGGAAGAAACGCAGCGTGACGAACTGTCTGTGATCATCACACGGCGCCCATGCGTCCTGATCGACCGGGCCTCGGTCAAAGGCGCGTTGTGCGTCTGCGACGACTGCCGGAATTGCGGCGCGTGTATGAAGCTCGGCTGCCCGGCGATCGTCAAGGGGGAAAGCAAGGTGCAGATCGATCCTTCGCTCTGTATCGGATGCGGACTATGCGCGGACATTTGTCCGTTCCATGCGATCGGAGGTGCGGCAGAATGAAGAGTATCGTAATTGCCGGGGTCGGCGGACAGGGAACCCTGCTTACAAGCATGGTGTTCGGACAGATTGCTTTGAAGCTTGGCTATGATGTAAAGCTTTCCGAGGTGCACGGTATGGCGCAGCGCGGTGGAAGCGTCGTGACCTATGTGCGGATCGGAGACCGGGGCGAGAAAATATATTCCCCTGTGATCGACGAGTGCGGGGCGGACATACTGCTTGCGTTTGAGCAGTTGGAGGGTTTGCGGTGGATGCCGTTTGTAAAACCGGATGGCGGAAAAGTATATTGCAATACGCAGAAAATTTTGCCCATGCCTGTGATTACGGGCGCTATGGAATATCCGCAGGATATCCCGGAAAAGATCAGGGAATATTTTGCGGACGCCGTATTTGTAGACGCACTTTCCCTGGCGAACGAGGCGGGAAATGTGAAGGCGGTCAATACGGTGCTTTTGGGAGTCCTTGCAAAGAATATGGATATCGATAAGGAAATCTGGCTGGAAGCCATACGCGCAGTGGTAAAACCGAAATTTATTTCCATGAATGAAAAAGCGTTCGAGCTGGGGTATTCCCTGTAAGGCAGGGCAGTGAAAGGGCTACGAAACAAACAGGAGGGCGACCAATATGCTGATCAAACAAATTTCCGTATTTGTAGAAAATAAAAAAGGCCGGCTTTACAGCCTGACCAAGGCGCTTGCGGACAGCGGGATCGATTTGAAAGCGCTGAGTATTTCGGATACTTCGGAATTTGGCATCCTGCGTTGTATTGTAAACGACCCGCAGGCCGCGTTAAAGATCGTGAAGGACGCGGGTTTTACCGCGAGCGTGACCGAAGTCCTGGGGGTTGAAGTGGAAGACGAGCCGGGCGGACTTGCAAAGGTGATGGATATCCTCAACCAGAATGATATCAGCGTGGAATACCTGTATTCCTTTGTGGGGACACGCAGCGACAATGCGCTTATTATTTTCCGCGCAGAAGAAACGGAAAAGGCTTTTGAGCTGTTGAAAAATTCCGGGCTTAAAATTTTGACGGAAGAAATGCTCTATAACATTTGAGGTTATGTTTTGTATAGGAAAACGTACGCGCGGATACGCCTTGAAAACCTGGAGAAGAACATCAAAAATGCGATAAAGCATTTGCCGGAAGGCTGCAAGGTCGCTGCCGTTGTAAAAGCGGACGCTTATGGCCACGGTGCGGTTATGTGTGCCCGGGCCGCACAGCGTGCCGGGGCGGAGATGCTGGCGGTGGCTTTGGCGGAAGAAGCGATCCCGCTTCGCGAGAACGGGACGAGCCTCCCGGTCATGATCATCGGGCGTTCCAATGCAGTGCAGCTGAAGTTGGCGGTACAGCTCGGGCTGGAACCGTGTATCTTTACACCGGCGGAGCTAAGGCTATTGCAAAAGGAAGCGCGGAAAGCCGATAAAATGGTCAGGGTGCATTTGAAAATCGATACGGGCATGAGCCGGATTGGTCTGCGCAGCATGGAGGAGCTGGATTGCTTTTTAGATACGCTGCGCAGTTGCGACCGCATCCTGTTAAATGGCGTATTCACCCACTTTGCGAACAGCGATGCGCAAAGCAAGGAACATGCCTCCGGTCAGCACGACCTGTTTATGCGCTATGTAAAGCGCATCCATGACTGTGGGTTTGCTCCTATGGTGCATGCCGACAATAGTGCGGGAACGATCGACTTGCCGCAGTTTGGGCATGATATGGTACGTTACGGGATATCCATGTACGGATACTATGCTTCGCCTTATGTCTGTAAGGAGAAGGTGGAACTGCTGCCGGTGATGGAGGTTTTCGCAGAGATATCGCATATCAAGACCGTTCCGAAGGGGACGTGCATCGGCTATGGCAGTACGTTTACCACGGCGCGTGAAACGAGGGTCGCGACTGTTCAAATCGGTTATGGCGACGGCTATAACCGTCTGCTTTCAAACAAGGGCAGGATGATCGTGAAAACGGAAAAAGGCGCTTATTACGCGCCGATCCTCGGCCGCGTTTGCATGGATCAGACGATGATCGACGTGACGGATGTGGAGGGACGGTTGTCGGTAGGGGATGAAGCGGTCGTCCTCGGCACAGCGGGCGATAAAAAAATCGACGCGGACGAGATCGCTGGTTTGTGCGGCACGATCAGCTACGAAGTGCTGCTGGGCTTTAATGGGCGCATACCGCGCGTTTATTGAAACACATTAGTGGAGAAGAAGATGACAAAGCAGGAAATACGCGAAAAAGTATTAAATATGCGCAGAAGCCTGACTTCAAAGTATATCGAGGACGAATCCATGAAAGTGATGGAACGCCTGCTTAACCTGCCGGCATTGAAGGATGGCAGGAACGTTTTGGTTTACAGCGATTTTGACGGGGAGATCAAGACGGCAGCCCTCACGGGATGGCTATTATATCATGGTGCGCAGGTGTTTTTGCCGGTCATACACAAAAAAAAGATGTATGCGGCAAATATCAAAAGCGCAGTGCTGGAGCTTAGCTGTTTTGGCGTAGCACAGCCAAAATATGATGAGGCGGAATTGATCGAACCGGGCAAACTTGACCTGATCATTGTCCCGGGCATAGCCTTTGACCGGGCGTTGAACCGTATCGGATTCGGCGGGGGCTACTACGACGCTTTCCTGAAAGAGGCGTCTTTGGCGAAAAAAATTGCGCTCGCTTACGATTTCCAGATCCTTGGACAATTGGTACCGGAGGCGCACGATATCAAAATGGATATGATCGTGACGCCGGACGAAGTGATTGCATGACACGGATCATTGCGGGCGAAAAAAGGGGAACGCAGCTTTTTACGCTTCCCGGGGATCATACGCGCCCTACAACGGACAGAGTGCGCGAAGCCTTGTTTGGATGTATCCAGTTTGAGATCGCGGGAGCGGAGGTTTTGGATCTTTTTGCCGGAAGCGGTGCGCTTGGGCTGGAAGCTTTGTCGCGCGGGGCAGGTCATGCTGTTTTTTGCGATAGGTATGACGAAAGTGTAAAAATTATCCAAAAAAACATCAGGAAGCTGGGATATGATAAACGTTCACAAGTCGTAAAAAATGATTATATTCATGCAATTAAAGTATTTAAAAATACAAAGAAGTTTGATATAGTATTTATAGACCCGCCATATAAAGCCAATTATTACGCAACGGCATTCGGGCTTCTGGCGGAAGAACAGGTTTTAAAGCCGGGGGCGATCCTTGTGGCGGAAAGTGATGCTGCGGTCGGGATCGTTGACGAGAGGTACTGCATCTATAAAAATAAAAAGTACGGAAAAACGCATTTGACGTTTTTCAGGTGGGATAAAAAGTAAATGGAAGCATGTGTATATCCGGGCAGTTTTGATCCGATCACAAAGGGGCACCTCGATATCATCGAGCGTGCGGGCGTGATTTTTTCCACAGTGTATGTGGGGGTGCTGAACAACATTTCCAAAAGGTGCATGTTCAGTGTGGAAAAGCGCGTAGAAATGGTGAAGGCGGCAACAAGGCACATCAAAAATATACAGGTGGTTTCGTTTGATGGTTTGCTGGTCGATTTGCTAAAGACACTGGATGCTAGGGTCATCATCCGCGGGCTTAGGACAGGTACTGACCTGGAGCTGGAACAGCAATATGCATTTATCAACGGGAAGCTGCTTGAGGGAACCGAGACCTTAGCACTGCTTTCAAGGCCTGAAACGCATTATATCAGTTCGACCGCTGTGCGCGAATTGCTTGCTTTTCACGCGGACGTTTCGGATTATGTGCCAGAGGCAATACTCAGCATGATTGACAAAGGAGAATAGTGCATGAAGATTTTCGATTTGATTGACGAAATTTTGGACGAGATTGAAAACGGTAGAAAATCTCTGTTTGGCAATAAAAAAACGATCGAAGTAGATTTTGTATTGGAGATATTGCAGGAGATCAAGGATTCGATCCCGGAAGACCTTTTGTATGCGCAGGAGGTGCTGGGGCATAAACAGGAGATCATCAACCAGGCGCAGGAAAAGGCAAAGAATATCCTGGACGGCGTGGACAACCGCTTGGCGGAGTTGATCGAAGAGCACCGCGTGACGCAGCTTGCGTACGAGAAATCGAACCGTATGATCGATATGGCGCAAAAGCAGGCATATGAGATCCGCGTGAACGCGAACGACTATGCGGTCAATGTTTTGGAGGATCTGTCTTCGTACATGCGGGAATATATGGACATCATCAAGGAGAACCAATCGAACTTTATCAACAAGAAAAACAAAGATCAGGCGGAATTCTGACATTGGTGTTTCAGGACTGTGGTAGATATGGTATAAAATCTTTATGTTGGCGACGATATAAAGATTTTTTATTATCGGCAAGGCTGCCGGAAGGAGTGGGAATATGAGGAAAAAAATCGGGTTGGCATTGGGCGGAGGTTCTGCCAGGGGCTTTGCGCATATCGGCGTCCTGAGGGTTTTACTACAGGAGAAGATCCCGCTTGACTATATTGCAGGGTGCAGCATGGGGTCGCTCATCGGCGGTATTTTTGCGGCGGAAGGAGACCTTGACGCCTTGGAGAGCCTCGCGATCGTTTTTGATTCAAAGAAATATTTCGATATCACGCTCTCGTCGTCAGGATATGTAAAAGGGAACAAGGTGCAGGAGCTGCTGAAGCTGATGACCAAAAACATCAACATAGAAAAAGCGGCCGTTCCTTTCAGTTGTATTGCGACGTGCGTAGAGGATGCCAAGCTGCGCCGGTTTACCAGTGGCCCGATCCATGAAGCGGTGCGGGCTAGCATTTCTATTCCCGGGATTTTCACGCCGTACGAGCTGGATGGAAAAACATATATCGATGGCGGGGTGATCGACAGGACGGCGATCCGTGCAGCGCGGGAAATGGGCGCGGATATCGTAATCGGCGTGGATGTCTCGTACCGTGGGGAAGCGCTCGAAACGCCCAGGACTGTTGTCGATTTACTGCAGGATACCTTCACCATTTCCGAATGGTACTTAACGCAGACGTATTTGAAAGAAGCGGATGTGCTTGTCCTACCGGAGATCAACGACATCAAAGGGAGCGATTATAAAGATACGCAAAAGATCATTGAACGTGGGATGGAAGCGGCGACTGCCGCGATGCCTGGGATCAAAAAAGCGCTGGGTATCAAATAACCAGGAATTTTTGTGTGAAATCGCGCCGCGCAGGCGCGATTTTTTTGTGCAGTAAAGCATAGATGTCGCTTGCTTTGATATCCAGGTCAAAAAGTGGAGTTCCCGGGAATTCGGAAGCCTTGGTGACAACCGGGATAGAGGAGTGCGCTTTTATCTCGCCCAAAAGGCCGAGTCGTTCTTTTTTGACGGCCAGGACGCGGGCGTAGGGAGACTGGGCTTTCAGTTCCTGTGCTTTTTCTTTGGTGAGATGCAGCAGGCAATAGAGCAGGATACGCTGGATGCGCGTTTGCGTATAGCGTTTGCTCTTTACCATTTCGATGAATTCAGCATAGCTCCCGGCCTGACAGGCTGCTTTTTGCAATTTGTATTCCAGTCCCTCGGACACTTCGTATATTTGCCGCATCTGCCCAATCTCCATACTTCGCAGGCAAAAAAGAAGATAGGGAAAGACAGCTTCGGGAGGGAGAGGGTCGCCGCTATACAGGGGCCGGACTACAGCGGGGATATCGGAATCGTTCAGGTTTTCCATCCCGTTTGACAACAGCTCACGGCGGACGGCGGTGGCGCTGGAATACTGTTCGGACAGGGTACTGTCCGCATACCGGTTTCCCAAACGTACGATATTAACAGGCTTGATGGCACTGTTTTGTCCAGCGAGCGCCTTCATATATTCGATGGCAAGGATGTTGTTGGGTGAGCTGTATACAGCAGGCTCGATGGCGGGGAAGCAGGCCTTGAGGGCTGCGGCACGCGCTGCCGGATAGGACACGCCCTCTGAAAGCCGCTCCTTTATTTCCATCGAAAAAGCGGGGGACTCCTCCGCTAAAATACCGGCAATATCCCGGAGGCTATCCAGGTCGTGCGTTTCCGTTCCAAATGAGAGCAGGGAAACGCAGTGCAGTGCGTTTAGGATTGAAACTGCACCTTGTGCAAACCCTTCGGCGCTTTGCGCAGCATAAAAAAAAGGCAGTTCCAGTACAAGGTCGGCGCCTCCTGTTACGGCGGCCTGCGCCCTCGTCCATTTATCGTAGATCGCGGCTTCGCCGCGTTGGACGAAATGACCGCTCATCAGGCAAATCACAGCGTCCGCACCGTATGATTTTGACGTTTGTAAAATATGATAGGCATGTCCAGCATGAAAAGGGTTGTATTCGGCTATTATTCCTGCTATTTTCATAAAATACCTTTGCAAAGCATAACGTTTTTATATATAATATATGAGTGTCATTATAACAGAGAAACCAAATTTTTGAAATAAATATTAACAAGAGGTGTATCGAAAATGTCGTTAATGGACAAAATCAAGGAAAAGGCAAAATCAGTCAGCAAGAATATTGTTTTACCGGAAGGAAACGAGCCGAGAACGATCGAGGCTGCTGCAAAGATAGCCGAACAGGGGATCGCCCATGTGATCTTGTTGGGAGACGAAGCTGAAATCGAAGCCGCCAACACAAAGCATGTGGATTTGTCAAAAGCCACTATCATCAATCCGGCTACTTCGGCAAAGCTTGACGAATATGCGGAGATGTTTTACGAAATGCGTAAAAGCAAGGGTATCACTTTAGGTCAGGCAAGAGAAACCTGTAAGGATACCCTTTATTATGCCGTCATGATGATCAAAAACAACGACGCCGACGGTATGGTGTCCGGCGCGGTGCATTCGACGGGCGATACGCTCCGCCCGGCGCTGCAGGTTATCAAGACGAAGCCGGGCGTTTCGATCGTGTCCAGCAGCTTTATCATGGAGCATCCTGATTCAAAATGGGGTGACGACGGCGTTATGGTCTTTGCAGACTGCGCGATCAATATCGATCCGAATGCGGAAGAGTTGGCGGCGATCGCGATCGCTTCGGCGGATACGGCGAAAACGCTTGCAGGGATCGAGCCCCGCGTAGCGATGCTCTCGTTTTCCACAAAGAACAGTGCGAAGCATCCCCATGTGGATAAGGTAGTGGAAGCGACCAAGATCGCAAAAGAGCTTGCGCCGGATCTCAATATAGATGGAGAGCTGCAGGCGGATGCAGCGTTGATCGAGGCGGTAGGACAGCTGAAAAGCCCGGGCAGCAAGGTTGCGGGACACGCGAATGTATTGATATTCCCGGACATCCAAGCGGGGAATATTGGATACAAGCTGGTACAGAGGCTGGGCGGCGCAGAAGCGATCGGCCCGGTGAGCCAGGGACTTGCACGGCCGGTCAACGATTTGTCGCGCGGGTGCAGTGTGGAAGATATCGTATCGGTTGTGGCGATCACAGCGGTACAGGCACAGTCTTTTTAAGGTAAAGGGGTATAGTAAAATGACAAATGTATTGGTAATCAATGCCGGGAGTTCCTCGCTGAAATATCAGCTGATTGATATGGACACGGAGGATGTGATCGCGAAAGGCCTGGTCGAGAGGATCGGCATCGATCACTCTGTAATCAAGCACAAGCCTTCCGGAAAAGATAAGGTTGAGATCGAAACGCCGATGAAGGATCATAACGACGCGATGGAGCAAGTCATCAAAGCCCTTACAGATCCGGTTCATGGCGTAGTTTCCGATCTTTCCAGCATCAAGGCTGTTGGACACCGTGTGGTGCACGGCGGTGAAAAATTCAGCGGTTCCGTGCTGATCAATGACGAAGTGATCGAGGCGCTCAAGGAAAACATCGAGCTTGCGCCGCTTCATAATCCTGCTAACCTGATGGGCATCGCTGCCTGCCAGAAACTGATGCCGGGCGTACCGATGGTCGGCGTGTTTGATACGGCGTTCCATGCAAAAATGCCTAAGAAAGCATTCCTGTACGGCATCCCTTATTCCGCGTATACGGATTACAAGGTAAGGCGTTACGGTTTCCATGGTACCTCGCACAAGTATGTTTCGCAGAGGGCTGCGGAAATCCTGGGCAAAGATATCAAGGATCTGAAGATCATTACCTGTCACCTTGGGAACGGTTCTTCCGTCGCGGCAGTGGACGGCGGCGTATCGGTCGATACCTCCATGGGCTTTACCCCTCTGGAAGGCCTTGTGATGGGCACGCGCAGCGGCGACCTTGATGCTGCGATCGTTCCTTACCTGATGGGAAAACTGAATATGGATGTCGACCAAGCGATCAATTACCTGAATAAGGAATCCGGCGTATGGGGCATTTCCGGTGTTTCCAGTGATTTCCGCGACCTTTGGGCAGAAGAAGAAAAAGGAAACGAACGCGCAAAACTGGCGCTCGACGTATTCAACTACCGCTTGAAGAAATTCATCGGCGCTTATGCGGCGGCGATGGGAGGCGTTGACGTGCTGACCTTTGCCGGCGGCGTAGGAGAGAACGACTGGGATGTCCGCGCACATGCAGTGGAGGGCCTCGAATTTATGGGCATCAAGCTCGACAAAGCAAAGAACGACGGTATGCGCGGCGAGGAGATGGAAATTTCCGCGGCGGATTCCAAGGTCAAGATCCTCGTTATCCCAACAGACGAGGAAATGACGATTGCAAAAGATACCTATGAAATCTGCTGTAAATAAAGGCGTTGCATCAAAAAAGATATTGACAATTAAAAGGCATAAAAATATAATGATATGGTAGCTGTTTTTTGCTGAGGAAAAAATATGATTGATATCAAGCTTTCAAACGCGCTGAAAAACGAGGGAACGACGTATTCTTATGAGTATAACGGTATCCCGGATCTGGGCGAAGATATCGATTTCGATCAGCCGATCCGGCTTAAGGCAGAGTACAGCGTGAACGAAAGGCGCGTCAGCGTGAACGGGACGCTTGCTGCTGTCCTCAACGTACAGTGCGACCGCTGTTTAAAAGACATGACGTACGATTTTGCGGGGGAGTTCGATGAAGTATTCCTGCCGGAGGGTACGCAGGGCGAGGATGAATATACCTACAAGGGAGAGGCGCTTTGCCTCGACAAGATGGTGTATGATGTCATTATATTAGGCTTGCCGCACCAGTTCCTGTGTGATGAAGCATGCAAGGGGTTATGCCCGGTGTGCGGACAGGACTTGAATGAGACGCAATGTAACTGTGCGGTAAATGACACGGATGAAACAAATCCGTTTGCAAAATTAAAGGGATTGTTTTGAACCCAGGGAGGTGTAGAAAGTGGCAGTACCAAAGAATAGGACTTCTAAGCAACGGAAACGTACAAGAAGAGCGCATTGGAAGCTGACTGCTCCTGCTGTATCGCAGTGCCCGCAGTGCCATCAGCCGAAGCTTGCGCATAGAGTTTGCCCGAATTGCGGATACTACAACGGAAGACTCGTCGTAGCGCCGAAAGAGGGAGCTGCTAAATAAGATTGCGTTATAAAAGGGGTCTGTTAGAATACAGACCCTTTTTTCGTTGAATTAGGTTGGAAATCATCACATTTTCATGTATACTGTATTTGTATTTGTTTGAAGATTTGAGAGGGATAGACATGAAGATCATAATGGACGCTATGGGCGGTGATAACGCTCCCGAAGCAATTGTAAGGGGCGCGGCGGCAGGAATCGAGGCGTTTCCGGACGTCAATATCGTATTGACAGGCGATCGGGAACGGATCGAAGGGATATTGGGCGGGCTTACTTATGATAAAAGCCGTCTGGAAATCGTACATACGACGCAGCTGATCGAAATGAACGATTCGCCGGTTAAGGCACTCAAAGAAAAGCCGGATTCCTCAATGGCGGTTGCGCTCAAGCTCTTGGCGGAGGGAAAGGGAGATATTGCCGTTTCTGCCGGCAACACCGGCGCATTGGTCGCAGGCGCTACGCTGATCGTCAAGCGCATCCCGGGGATCAAACGGCCTGCGCTGGCACCGGTACTGCCTACGCAGACGGGTGAGGTGCTGTTAATTGACGTGGGCGCGAATACGGAATGTACGCCCAAATATTTACAGCAGTTTGGCGTCATGGGCAGTATCTATATGGAAAAAGTGTTTGGTATGCAGGCGCCAAAAGTGGGCCTGATCAACATCGGCGGCGAGGAAGAAAAGGGCAGCGAGCTTACCAAACAGGCGTATCAGCTGTTAAAGGAAGCCCCGCTTCATTTTGTGGGAAATGCCGAAGGCAGGGATTTATTGTCAGGACAGTTTGACGTATTGGTATGCGACGGTTTCACAGGAAATATCGTGCTGAAGTTCGTCGAAGGATGTGCAAAGACGATCCTCGGTATGCTCAAGGGATACATTAAGGAATCAACAAGCGCTAAGCTGGGGGCAGCCTTTATGAAAGGCGCTTTCGGAAAGTTGAAAAAGAAGATGGACTATACGGAATATGGCGGTTCATTGCTTTTGGGACTTCGGGGCGGCGTTGTGAAATCGCATGGCAGCTCGGATGAAAAGGCAATTTTTAATACGATCAGGAATTCACGCAAATTTGTTTCTGGAAATGTCGTGGAAGTGATCAAGGAAGAGATCGCGAAGTTGACGGATCAATAATGGATGAGCTTTTAAGGGAACTGCAAAAGAGAATCGGATATGACTTCCATGACGGGGACTTGCTTGTACGCGCGCTGACACACCCGTCATGCGGCAATGTACCCAACTATGAGCGGTTGGAGTTTTTAGGGGACGCGGTAATAGAGCTGATCATCAGCGATTACCTGTTCAACCATTACGGAGATTTTTCGGAAGGGATGCTCACGCAAAAACGCGCGGATATCGTTTGTTCCAAATCCCTGGCCGGTATTGCGCGGACGATCGATCTGGGTCATTATATCTTCCTTGGAAACGGGGAGGAACAGTCGGGCGGCAGGAATAAAACGTCAATCCTGGAAAATGTACTGGAAGCGCTCATGGGAGCCATTTATACGGACGGTGGGTTTTATGCGGCACAGAGCGTGATCAATGTATTGTTTTTCAATACGATCAAGGCGGCGATGACCCGTATTTCCGATCATGACTATAAATCGCAATTGCAGGAAATGGTGCAAAAAACTGTCAAGCAGGAGATCAATTACCTTGTCAGCAGGCAGGAAGGCCCGCCGCATAATACGACCTTTTATGTGCGGCTGATCGTAGGAAGCGAGGTCATCTGTGAGGGCGTAGGCGGCTCCAAAAAGGAAGCGGAACAAAATGCAGCTAAATTTGCGATCGCAAATTTTGATAAAATTTATAAGGGGTAAAAAATATGTTGGATTTTTCTGAAGTAAAGAAAGCGGACAGTGAAGTATATGATTCGATGATGCGCGAGCTTGACCGCCAGGAGCATAACATCGAGCTGATTGCGTCCGAGAACTTTGTTTCTCCGGCAGTGATGCAGGCGATGGGCTCGCACCTGACGAACAAATACGCAGAGGGATATCCGGGCAAGCGTTACTACGGCGGCTGCGAATTTGTCGACGAGGTGGAGGATCTGGCGCGCGACCGTGCCAAGAAGCTGTTTGGCGCAGAATTTGCAAATGTACAGCCGCATTCGGGCGCGCAGGCGAACACGGCAGTATATTTTGCGATGCTTGATCCGGGAGATACGATTCTCGGTATGAACTTATCGCATGGCGGACACCTAACGCATGGCAGCCCGGTCAACATTTCAGGTAAATATTTCAACATCGTACCTTATGGTGTAAGTGAAGAAAATGAAACGATCGATTATGACCAGGTATACAAGCTGGCCATGGAACACAAGCCGAAAATGATCGTCGCAGGAGCGAGCGCTTATCCGCGTACGATCGATTTTGCAAAATTCCGCGAGATCGCGGATGCTGCCGGCGCTTACCTGATGGTAGACATGGCGCACATCGCCGGACTCGTTGCGGCGGGCTTGCATCCCAATCCGGTGCCGTATGCCCATTTTACGACTACGACGACACATAAAACGCTGCGCGGGCCGCGCGGCGGCATGATCCTCTGTTCGGAAGAATATGGCCCGGCGATCAATAAAGCGGTATTCCCGGGGATACAGGGTGGCCCGCTGATGCATGTGATCGCGGCAAAAGCCGTCTCCTTCCACGAGGCGCTGCAGCCTGAATTTAAGCAATATCAGGAACAGATCGTGAAGAATGCTGCTGTGCTTGCAAAGACGCTGATGGATCATGGGATCCGGCTCGTTTCCGGCGGCACGGACAACCACCTGATGCTCCTTGACGTAGGAAAGCAGGGAAAGACCGGAAAAGAAGTGGAAGCCCTGCTCGATTCCGCTCACATCACAGTCAATAAGAATACGATCCCGTTTGAAACATTGAGCCCGTTTGTAACAAGCGGCATCCGCATCGGTACGCCTGCGGCTACGACACGCAAGATGAAAGAGCCGCAGATGGAGATCATCGGCAGCCTGATCGCGAAGATGATCAAGGAAGGTGAAAGTGCGAGGGACGATGTAACGAAACAAGTCTTTGCGCTGTGCGAGGAATTCCCGCTTTATAAATAAGCGGCGACACAGAACAAGTATTGAAGAAGCGGGCGGCTTGCCCGCTTTCTTTTAGGAGTGGTATACATGGGCCGCCGTATCAGTACAATTGAAGAGGGAAGCATCGCGGCCTTATGCGGCATTGGCGTAGGCGACGTCCTGCTCAAGATCAATGGGCAGCAAATGCGTGACTATATCGATTACGCATACGCGGTATCGGAGGAGAGGCTTTTGCTGCTGATCCGTAAAGCGGACGGCAGCGAGGAAGAAATTGAGATCGAGAAAGATCCGTATGAAGAACTGGGGATCGGCTTTGCTGACGACGGTTTCGGCAGAAAGATCGTATGCCGCAACAAATGTGTGTTTTGCTTTGTAGACCAAATGCCCAAAGGGATGCGCAAGACCCTGTATTTTAAGGATGACGACTGGCGCATGTCCTTCCTGATGGGAAGCTATATCACGCTGACAAACCTGAGCGACGGGGATATCGGGCGCATTGTGGCCCAACATATCTCTCCGCTGTATGTATCGGTGCATGCCTATGACCATGCAGTGCACAATATGCTGCTGGGAAATGATGATGCGCAGAAAACCTTTGATATCCTTGGGCGCTTCGTGGAGAATGGCATTGAGGTGCATACGCAGGTGGTGATGTGCGAAGGGATCAACGATGGGGAAATCCTGCGGGAAACGATAGAGGAACTTTACGCGCTCTACCCGGGCGTACGCTCGTTGGCGGTCGTGCCCGCAGGCCTTACCAGGTTTCGTGAGAATCGCTACCCATTAAAGCCTGTGAGCAGGAAAAATGCACGTAAAACCGTAGAAATGATACATGCGTATCAACAGGAATTCCTCCGGGAGAATAAGGAAACGCGGTTTGTTTTCCCGGCAGACGAGATGTATATCAAAGCGGGCCTTCCGCTGCCGGAGCTTGAGGAATACGAAGGGTTTGAACAGATTGAAAATGGCGTGGGAATGGTGCGGTCGTTTGTGGACGAGGCAAAGGATGCGCTTGAGGACCTGGGTGGAGAACGGCCGCGTTACCGAGAAATCGGCATGATCACCGGAGTGGATTTTTATCCCTTTCTGAAGGAGATCGCACGGGAAGCGGAAGAAAGGCTGAAGATCAAGATCAACGTGTATGCGGTCAGGAATGATTTTTTCGGCGAAATGGTAACAGTGACGGGATTGCTGACCGGAGGCGATATGATCAGGCAGCTCAAGGGCAAGCTGCGCGGAGAAGTGTTGTTTTTGAGCAGTTGTTGTTTTAAAGAAAATGAAGAAACGATGCTGGACGAGGTATCTCTTGACGATCTTGCAGATGCGTTGGGCGTCCCGTGCAGGAAGATAGAAAACGACGGATATGAATGGATCCGCGCTATGCTCATTGAATAAAGGAGTTTTAAGCTATGGCAAAGCCGCTGGTGGCAATCGTAGGCAGGCCGAATGTCGGCAAGTCTACATTTTTTAACAGGATCACAAAGACAAAACTGGCGATCATCGAGGATACGCCGGGCGTTACGCGTGACAGGATATATGCGGATGCGGAGTGGCTGAACAAGGAATTCACGCTGATCGACACGGGCGGTATCGATATGGATACGGACGATGTGATCTTAAAACAAATGCGTGTGCAGGCGGAGATCGCCATCGATTCGGCGGAGCTGATCCTCTTTTTTGTGGACGGCAAAACCGGGATCACTTCGGAAGATTACGAAGTGGCAAAGATGCTGCGCAAGTCCGGAAAACCAGTGATCGTGGTAGTCAATAAGATCGACAATCCATCGGATGAGCAAAATATATTTGATTTTTATGAGCTGGGGATCGGCGATGTAGTGGGGATATCCTCTTCACAGGGACTTGGCCTGGGCGAATTGTTGGATGAGATCATCGGCTACATTGGGGATTATGAGCCCGGCGAGGGAGAGGATGATACGCTAAAAATCGCGCTCGTCGGCAAACCGAACGTTGGGAAATCCTCGCTGACCAACAAAATACTGGGGTATGAGCGCGCGATCGTCAGTGACATACCGGGAACGACGCGTGATGCGATCGATTCCGTATTTGAGCGTGACGGCGCCAAATATACGATCATCGACACGGCGGGCATGCGCAAGCGCGGCAGGATCGACGATAAATCGATCGAACGTTACAGCGTGATACGCTCGCTGAACGCGGTGCGCAGGGCAGACGTAGTGGTGGTGATGATCGACGCGACAGAAGGAATCACGGAACAGGACGTCAAGGTCGCGGGTTTCGTCGATGACGAAGGTAAGCCCAGTGTGATCGCCGTCAACAAGTGGGACGCGGTGGAAAAGGATACTTATACGATCGAGGAATACAATAAAAAGATTTCCGCCGACCTGGCGTTCATGCCGTATGCGAAAAAAATATATATTTCAGCGGCAACAGGGCTGCGCGTCGATAAGCTGTTTGCCCTATTGCATGAAGCGTATGAGCACAATGCGCAGCGTATCCCAACGGGGATTCTCAACGACTGCCTGCAGGATGCGATCACGGCGGTGGAGCCGCCTGCAACGAACGGCCGCAGGTTAAAGGTATTCTACATGACGCAGGTAAGTATCAAGCCGCCGACGTTCGTATTGTTTGTGAACGAAGTGCCGCTGATGCATTTTTCCTACCAGCGTTATCTGGAGAATTATTTGCGCAAAACGTTTGACTTTAGCGGGACGCCGATTAAAATAATAATTAGGCAACGTAACGAGGGCAGGGAGGAATCGTAAGGTATGGAAGTTTGGGTGCTTATTCTTTGCGCCGTAATTGCATATGTATTGGGGTCGGTCTCTTTTTCTTATATTTTTACGAAAAAAGTCAGGCATGAGGACATCCGTGAAAAGGGAAGCGGCAACGCGGGAACGACAAATGTACTGCGTAACTATGGATGGGGCCTTGGCATTGCCGTTTTTGCGGGGGATGTTTTAAAGGCGGTTGCGGCCGCGCTGATCGGCGGCGCGATTGCCGGATATGAGGGGCTTTGCGTAGCGGGCGTATTTGCAATCGTGGGACACAACTATTCCTGTTTCCTCAAATTCAAGGGCGGTAAGGGCATCGCTTCCACGATCGGCGTGCTGCTGCTTATTCAGCCGATCCCTACGCTGGTGATTTTTACGATCTCCATCATCATTGTCGCCTGTACGAAAATCATGAGCATCGGCTCTATCATCGGCCTGATCCTGAGCGCGATCGCCGCTATCGTGTTTGCACAGGGAAATTGGTTCCAGATCTTATCGGTACTGATCATTGCGGTGCTGGGCGTTTTCAGCCACAGGGAAAATATCAAACGCCTGATCCATGGAACAGAGCACAAATTGAGTCTTTCCAAAAAATGACAAGTGTTAAAAAACGCTTGCATAAAGCGGAAAATTGTGCTATCCTATATAATGTTAATAGGATGCTAGCATCGAAGAGTGGGATTGACGCCCACTCTTTCGCATTATAAATACGAATTTTTGGAGAAAAAATGGCGAAAAATGTAAAGTCGGCGGTGGAGGAAATCGCCCGTCCTATCGTTGAGGATATGGGACTTATCTATATCGATACAGAGTATGCTAAACAAGGGCAGGAGTGGATGCTGACGGTTTATATCGATAAGGACGGCGGCGTGCTTTTAGACGACTGTGAGCAGGCGAGCCGCGCGATCGAGGCGGTGCTCGACGAGCGGGATCCGATCGCGGAAAGTTATTGCCTGTGCGTTTCATCGCCGGGGCTGGATCGCGAGCTGAAAACGGAGGGCGATTTTGTCCGCAGCATGGGCAAGGAAATCGATATCAAGCTTTATAAGCCGTTTGAGGGCAGCAAACTTTTTGTGGGCGTGCTGACGGGATATACCGACAATACGGTAACGATCGAAACGGAAGAACATGAGATTGTCTTTGAAAAAAGTGAAGTTGCAAAAATGAATTTGCATTTAGACATATAAAGGAGATTGGCTATGAATACGGAATTTATGGAAGCCTTAAGTGACCTGGAGCACGATAAGGGAATAAAAAAGGATATTTTACTGGAAGCGATAGAGACCGCGCTGATTTCGGCATATAAGAGACATTTCGGCACAGACCAGAACGCACGTGTGGAAATCGACGGAGATACGGGCGAGATCAAAGTTTTTGCGATCAAGAATGTGGTTGCGGAGATAGAAGATCCGGAGACGGAGATAACTTTGGAGGAAGCGCGGGAGATCCATGATAAATACGAAGTGGGCGATGTTGTGGAAACAGAGGTTACGCCCCGCGATTTCGGACGTATTGCGGCGCAGACTGCAAAGCAGGTGGTCGTGCAGCGTATCCGTGAAGCGGAGCGCGGCATCATCTATGACCAGTATGCCGAAAAGGAAAACGAGGTACTGACGGCGATCGTGCACCGCATCGAGCGTGGAAACGTATATGTTGAGCTGGGACGCGCGGAAGGGATCATTCCCGTCAGCGAAACGGTTTATACGGAACAATACAATATCAACGACCGTATCAAGGTCTATGTGCTGGAAGTGAAAAAGACGAACAAGGGGCCGCAGATCATTGTGTCCCGTACGCACCCATCCCTGATCAAACGCTTATTCGAGCTGGAAGTGCCTGAAATCCGCCAGAACGTCGTACAGATCAAGAGCATCGCGCGCGAGGCGGGCGGACGGACAAAAATAGCCGTTTGGAGCGATGAAAAGGATATCGATCCGGTAGGCGCCTGCGTTGGGCACAAGGGTACGCGGATCGAAAGAGTCGTTGAGGAGCTGAATGGGGAAAAGATCGACGTTGTGCCATGGAGCTCGGATGCGATCGAGTTTATTGCCAATGCATTGCGTCCGGCAAAAGTCGTGATGGTTCAGATCAATGAAGATGAAAAAGCCGCGAAGGTCATCGTGCCGGATTACCAGCTGTCGCTGGCGATCGGTAAGGAAGGGCAGAATGCGCGCCTGGCCGCAAAACTGACAGGTTGGAAGATCGATATCAAGAGCCAGTCTCAGACGGAGCAGGAAGTATTTGGGGAAGATTTCGCCAATGCGGACACGACGATTTCGGATGAGTTTGACCTTGTAGACGAACTCAACGAGGAAGAAGCGGTCGAAGAAGTGGAAGAAGACGTCTTACTGGACACGCTGGAAGAAGCTGCCGAAGGGGAAGACGAGCAGAACGAGTAATAGGGAATGGATAAACAGAAGCATCTTCCGCTGCGTACTTGCATCGCCTGCCGGAAGAGCAAGCCAAAGCAAGAGCTGATACGCATAGTAAAATCGCGCGATGGGAATTACCGGGCAGACCTGACAGGAAAGCAGCAGGGCGGACGAGGGGCCTATGTGTGCCCGGATGCCGCATGCATCGAAAAAGCCAGAAAGATATTCGGCAAGGCGATGCGCTGCCGGATGGACGACGCATTGTATGAGGAACTGATGAGGGCGGCGGATGGGTATGCAAAGAAATAAATTCCTCGATTTTCTGGGGCTGGCAGCCCGCGCAGGCAAGGTCGTCTATGGCGCTGAATCTGTTGATAAAGGAATCAAAAGCGGCAGGGTAAAGCTGGTCGTTTTGGACGGGAATGCGTCGGAACCCACTAAAAAGGCGTTCCGTGACGCGTGCAGTTATTATAAAACGAGGATCATCGTTCTAAATGAGGACGATGTACTGGGCAGGAGCCTGAATAAACCAAACAATAAAATTATTGGGATAGTGTGTCCGGATTTTGCAAAGCATGCATGGGAAAAATACCACACTACTTCCGGGGGTGAAATCATTGAGCAAGATTAAAATTTTGGAATCGAACAAAAACCTGTTGAGCAACGCGCAGTCTGTTTTCAATACGATTTTGGAAATGCAGACGGACGCAGAGGCGCAAATCAAAGAAATCAAGGCGATCGAAACAAAGATTCTTGATATAGAAAAAATCAAAAATGAAAAAGCGCGTGCCGAGCGCGAAGAGCAGCGTTTGAAAGAGCAGCGCGAGCAGGAGCTTGCTGCGCAAAAAGAGCAGGAAGCAAAAGAGAGCGCGAAAGAACCGGAAGCTGTTGCAAAGACAGTGGAAGAGCCTGCGAAAAGCATCAAACAGGAAACTGTGAAAGAAAGCATAAAACCTGAAGAAGTTGTTTCTGTTCGGGAGAATAAGCCGCAGAATACCCCCGCGGCACAAAAAAGCGAACAGAGAAAACCACAGGAAGCAAAGCGGGCATTTGAGAATAAGCGTCCGGAAGACAGGAAGCCGGCCCCCAGGCAGGATGCCGGGGATTCGCGCAGGCCGCAGCGCCCACAGACAGCAGGGACAACAACGGAAGCGCGTCCGGAGAAGAAATTCTCCTCCAAAAAGCCGGGCGGCGGTTTCGATCACGGTAAGAGCAAGAAACAGCAGGAAGACGACCGTAATAAGCGTCCGAAAATCAAAGAACGCGTTTTTGCGATCGATGAGGATGATTTTCCGAAGGGTTCCAGAAAGCGCCATAAAAAGCAGCAACAGCAGCCTAAGACGGTGATCGAACCAATCAAAATCGAGAAGGCGACGATTACAGAGGAAACGATTTCCGTTAAGCTGTTCTCTGAAAAAATTGGCAAACCGGTATCGGAAATCCTCAAAAAGCTATTGCTGCTCGGCATGATGTCTACTATCAACTCTCAAATCGATTTTGATACGGCACAGCTGATCGCGAGCGAATATGACATCGAGCTGGAGCAGAAAATTGCGCAAACAGCCGAAGATATCCTCGTGGATGAAGCGGAAGATACGGAGGAACAGCTTGTCAAGCGTCCGCCGATCGTTACGATCATGGGACATGTTGACCATGGTAAAACCTCCCTGCTCGACAAGATCAGGCTTTCCAAGGTAACGGAAAACGAAGCGGGCGGGATCACGCAGCACATCGGCGCGTACCAGGTCGAATTGAATGGGGAAAAGATCACCTTCATCGATACGCCGGGACATGAAGCTTTTACGGCGATGCGTGCACGGGGCGCACAGGTCACGGACGTAGCGATCATCGTTGTCGCGGCGGACGACGGCGTTATGCCGCAGACCGTGGAAGCGATCAACCATGCAAAATCCGCGGGAGTTCCGATCATCGTTGCGATCAACAAGATCGACCGTGAAAATGCGAACCCGCAGAAGATCATGCAGGAATTGACGGAATACGAATTGCTGCCCGAGGAATGGGGCGGGGATACGATCGTCGTACCAGTGTCCGCAAAGACGGGCGAAGGGATCGACAAGCTTCTCGAAATGATCCTGCTGGTTGCGGACGTACAGGAATTGAAAGCAAACCCGGATCGCCTTGCGAGGGGAACGATCGTGGAGGCGCAGCTCGATAAGGGCCGCGGCCCGGTCGCGACTGTTTTGGTACAGACGGGAACCCTTAAGGTTGGGGATACGATCGTTGCAGGAACGGCATACGGCCGTGTGCGCGCAATGGTGAACGACAGGGGGCAGATGGTCGACGAGGCGCTGCCGTCACAGCCTGTTGAGGTGATTGGGTTTTCGGAGGTTCCCGCCGCAGGCGACATCCTGCACGCGGCACCGGCAGACAAGCTTACCAAGCAGGTCGCGGAAGAACGGAAAGACCGGCAGAAAGCGGAAATGCTCAAGAAGATGTCCAAGGTATCTTTGGACGATCTTTTCAGCCAGATCGCGGAGGGCCAGATCAAGGATCTCAATATCGTCATCAAGGCGGATGTACAAGGTTCTGTGGAAGCGGTACGCCAGTCTTTGGAGAAGCTATCGAATGATGAAGTGCGTGTGCGCGCGATCCATTGCGGCGTAGGTGCGATCACGGAAACAGACGTGATGCTGGCCTCGGCGGCGAACGCGATCATCATCGGCTTCAACGTGCGCCCGGACAATATGGCGATGGCTGCGGCCGAGCATGAAAAGGTCGACGTCCGTTTGTACCGCATTATTTATAAGGCGATTGAGGATATCACAGCAGCCATGAAGGGCATGCTGGAACCGGAATACGAAGAAGCCGTGATCGGCCATGCGGAGGTGCGCCAAACGTTCAAGGTTTCGAGCGTCGGAACGATTGCTGGCTGCTATGTAACGGACGGCGTTGTAAAGCGCAATTGCCAGGTTCGTTTGCTGCGGGATAATGTGGTTATATATGAAGGAACGCTGAGTTCATTGAAGCGATTCAAGGACGATGCGAAAGAAGTCGCGCAAGGGTACGAATGTGGCCTCTCCCTCGATAACTACAACGATCTTAAGGAAGGCGACGTTATTGAATGCTTTGAGATGCGCGAAATAGAACGGTAGGTGTCTTGAAATGTCAACAAACAGAATGAACAGGATCGACGAGGAAGTCAAGCGCGCGCTTGCGGATATCATCCGTACCGACGTCAAGGACGACAGGCTCTCTGCGATGACGAGCGTAACGAGGGTGGAAATTACCTCCGACCTCAAATTTGCCAAAGTATATATCAGCGTCTACGATGCGTCGGACAAGAAACGCCATGCGTCTGTCGACGCGCTCAATCATGGCGCGTCCTTTATCCGTACAAAGCTTGCAAAAGCGGTGGATTTGAGGCGTGTACCGGAGCTTTCCTTTGTATTGGATGATTCCATTGAATACAGCATCAAGATTTCCAAAATTCTGGATGACGTCAACAGTAAGGACAGTGAATGAAAGAAGTAATCGGCTTTATCAAAGAACACGAAAACTTTGCGATCCTGACGCATCTCCACCCCGATGGGGATGCGCTCGGGAGCGCTTATGCCCTCGCGCGGGGGCTCGATAATCTTGGCAAAAAAGCCGAGGTTATTTTATTGTCAGAACCTCCGAAAAAGCTTGCGTTTGAAGAGTTTAAACCGCTTTACCGCTTGATCGGCGATGTAAAGGAAGAGGCATATGATGCGGCGATCAGCGTAGATTGCGCGACGCTTCCCCGCCTTTCCGATGCACAGGAGATTTTTTTGAGCAAGCCAAACTGCAATATCGACCACCATATCTCCAATACGGATTACGGTAAGGTCAATTATGTGGAGGAAGCGGCGGCGACAGGCGAAATTATTTTTGAGCTGCTTGGCAAGCTGGGGATCGATATCGACCGGACGACGGCGATGGCGATCTATATGGCGATCGCGACAGACAGCGGCAATTTCACATATTCCAATACCACGGAAAAGACCTTGGCAACCTTTTCGCAGTTGATGCAGTGCGGTTTCCCGCTTGTTGAGATGGCCGACCAGATTTTCAACAGGCGCTCCCTGGGAGCGACGAAGCTGATCGCCCGTTTTATTGATAAGATGCGTTTTGCGAAGGACGGGCGGCTGGCTGTTTCGGTGATCACGCTGTCCGACCTTGAGGAAACGGGCGCGCTTGTCGAGGATTGCGAGATACTGATCAATTATGCGCGTGAAGTGGATGGCGTCGAGATCGCGGTGTTTGTTCGTGAAATGAGCAAGGATACCTATAAAGTTAGTTTCCGTTCCAACGATTATGCGGATGTGGGCGCTATGGCGGCGCAGTGCGGCGGCGGCGGGCATACCAAAGCGGCAGGCTGCATGATGAAAGGCAATATCTACGATATTCTGGAACGGATCGACAAATCGGCGGAGAATCACCTGCAATGAACGGCGTCCTGAATGTGTTGAAGCCGCCGGCGATGACCTCAAGCGATGTGGTGACGCGCCTGCGGCGTATGTTGGGCGTGCGCAAGACAGGGCATACGGGTACGCTTGACCCGGGGGCGGCGGGAGTGCTTCCCGTGTGCGTCGGACGGGCGACAAAAGTCGCGGACTATATCATGGCGGCTGAAAAGGAATATATCGCGGAGATCTGCTTTGGAGCGGAAACGGATACGCAGGACAGCTATGGCGTAATCATAAACCGCGCGGATACTTTTGTTTCGCGGGACGACCTGCAAAGGGTCATTCCGCGATTTCTGGGGACGGTCATGCAGCGGCCGCCCATGTATTCGGCCATCAAGCACGAGGGCAGGAAGCTCTATCAGCTGGCCCGCAAGGGAATCGAAGTGGAAAAACCTCCTCGTGAGGTGTGTATCCATGCGATCGACATCCTGCATGCGGAAAAGAACCGTTTTTTGCTGAAAGTGCAATGTTCCAAAGGGACATATATCAGAAGCCTGTGTGCAGATATGGGACGCGCACTCGGCGCCTATGCCTATACGTCGTTTTTAATGCGTACAAAAACAGGCGGCTACAGGATCGAGGATGCGTGGACACTGGATGAACTGGAGGCGTTGTGCAAAACGCAGGAAATCGGCAGGGCCATGATCCCCCTTGAAACGGCGCTGGATTTTATGCCCCGCATATGCTGCGGAGGATATTTATATGATATCCTGACAACGGGGACGCCCGTTGATTTGAATAAGGCACCAAACCTGCAGGTGGAAAGCGGCGTTACTTATGCCGTCTATTGCAGGAACGAACTGATTGGGATTGGAAAACGCGCAGCGGATATGCTGAAAATCGTTTCGATGCTCAAACTGCGCGAGGGGTAGGCATGAAAATATTGACACAAGATGATTTGCCGATACGGCAGGATACAGCGGTGGCGATCGGGCTGTTTGACGGAGTACACGAAGGGCACAGGACGCTGATCGAGGATATTGAAAACCAAGAGGGCCTTTTTTCTCTGGTTTATACGTTTGACGGGAAGCCGAACCACGCAGCGTACAAAAATATTTATACGCTGCAGGAAAAAGAAGAAATTTTTGCGGACATGCAAGTGGACGGTTTTTATTTACAGGCCTTTGACCGGCAGTTTTCGCAGATGACGAAGCAGGAATTTATCAAGCGGCTTGTCCATGATTTCCATGCAAAGCATATTACGGTCGGTTTTGATTTTCGATTTGGAAAAAATGCGGAGGGTACGACGGACTATCTTCGGGAGCAAAGTGGAAAATACGGTTATACCCTGCACGTCATGCCGCGTATCGAATACCATGGCGAAAAAGTCAGCAGCTCATACATCCGGGAGTTGATTCTCGCCGGGAATATGGAAGAGACGGCAAAGCTTTTACGGCGTTTTTATTTTGTGGACGGTACGATCGAAAAGGGGAACCATCTTGGTTCGAAAATCGGTTTTCCGACGGCGAACATCTCGACAGACAAGCTGCTGCCGCAATACGGCGTATATGCGACGATCGCCCAGGTGGACGGTAACCTTTACAGCGCGGTAACGAATGTAGGGACAAAACCAACGGTAAAAAGCGACGATACGCCGAATATCGAGACGTTTATCCTGGATTTTTCGGGCGACGTATACAATGAGGAGATGCGCGTCTATTTTGTCCGCCAGATCCGCAGGGAAAAAGCTTTCGCGAATGTGGACGAACTCAAGCGCCAGATTGCCAGTGATGCGCGCAGTGCAAGCGGCATGCTTGAGAATTTAGAGGTTTACAAAGACTACATAATATGTTAGAATAATTCTCGTGTACTTTTACCGGATGCCCTGATGCGCGACACTCCGACGCCACCATAGCATTGCGGGATTTACAAGAAAATGGAGGTAGAAAAAATGGATAAGGCAGTAAAGACAGAGATCATTCAGAAGTATGCCCAGAAAGAGGGCGACACTGGTTCCCCGGAAGTGCAGATTGCGCTTCTCACATACCGTATCAACCACTTGAACGAACATCTGAAAGCGTTCAATAAGGACTCGCACTCAAGACGTGGGTTGCTGAAAATGGTTGGTAAGAGAAGAGGTTTGCTCAATTACCTGAAAGAGAAAGATATCGAAAGATACAGGAGCCTGATCGAAAGTCTCAACTTAAGAAAATAAGAAATGGAGCGGGGTTTTCTCGCTCTTTTTCATGTAAATGTCATATAGCCGCCGGCCTTATATTGTTTGAGGGACGGATATATGGGAACGATGGTGTATCAAATCCAGGAGGAATGAATAAATTATGCAACAAAACCATGTATATGAAATGGAACTGGGCGGCCGGACTCTCACTGTGGAGAGCGGTAAGTACGCCTTCCAGGCAGACGGCGAAGTCATCGTAAGATGCGGGGATACGGCTGTACTGGTAACTGCCACAGCATCAAAAACGCAGAGGGAAGGGATCGACTTTTTTCCGCTGAGCGTAGAATTTGAAGAAAAAATGTATTCCGTAGGGAAGATTCCCGGCGGATTTATCAAGCGGGAGGGAAGACCTTCCGAAAAGGCGATCTTGGCGGCGCGCCTGATCGACCGCCCGATCCGTCCGCTTTTTCCGAAAGGCTACCGCAATGACGTACAGATTATTGCTACGGTCATGTCGGTAGATACGGATATCCCGCCGGAAGCTTTCGCGATGATCGGTTCTTCCGCGGCACTGAGCATCTCCGGCCTGCCTTTTGCCGGGCCGACAGGTACGGTTGTCGTAGGCCTTGTAGACGGCGAATATGTGATCAACCCCGATAGCGAGCAGCGCGAAAAGAGCCGCCTGCACCTGACGGTTTCCGGTACAAAAGACGCCGTTATGATGGTGGAAGCCGGTGCAAATGAGATCACGGAAGAGGAAATGTTGGGCGCGATCCTCTTTGGGCACGAAGAGATCAAACGCATCTGTGCGTTTATTGAAGACATCAAAAATGATATCGGCAAGCCCGAAAAGGAAGTTGAGATCCACCAGATTCCGGACGAGCTCAATGAGGCGGTGCGTGCCTATGCCGCTGATAAAGTAGTGTGGAGCGTCGATACGTTCGACAGGACGGAGCGCGAAACGCGTCAGGATCAGGTAAAGCAGGAAGTGATCGAGCACTTTGCAGAAGAGTACCCGGACAGTGCCGCCGATGTTGCGGACGTGCTTTATTATATGACAAAGGAAGTCATCCGCGGCAAGATTGTCAATGACGAAACGCGCCCGGATGGCCGTAAATATGAAGATATCCGTCCGATCTGGTGCGAAACCGGAATTTTTGCGAGGACGCACGGCAGCGCGGTATTCACACGCGGCCTCACACAGGCGATGAATATCGTTACGCTGGGCGGTATGCGCGAAGGCCAGAACCTTGACGGTATTTCGGAAGAAGATTTCAAGCGCTATATGCATCATTACAATATGCCGCCGTATTCGACGGGGGAAGCGCGTATGATGCGTTCGACATCGCGGCGTGAAATCGGGCATGGCGCACTGGCTGCCAGGGCGCTGGAACCCGTCCTGCCGTCGGAAGAAGAATTCCCCTACGCGATCCGTTCCGTATCCGAGGTCATCAGCTCGAATGGTTCGACGTCACAGGCGAGCGTATGTGCGAGCTGCCTTGCGCTGATGGACGCGGGCGTACCGATCAAAGCGCCGGTCGCGGGCTGCGCGATGGGGCTGATCAAAGATGAAGAAAACGGCAAGATTGTCGTACTGACCGATATCCAGGGCCTGGAGGACTTCCTCGGGGATATGGACTTCAAGGTAGCCGGTACCGCAAAGGGTATCACGGCAATCCAGATGGATATCAAGATCAAGGGGATCGATAAGGAAATTTTGGAACGTGCATTGGCACAGGCCCTGCGCGGCAGGTTATTCATCCTGGACAAGATGACGGAAGTCATGCCTGCGCCCAAGGATCATTTGTCGCCTTATGCACCGAAGATCATCCGTTTCACGATCGATCCGGACAAAATCCGCGAAGTCATCGGCAGCGGCGGTAAGGTGATCAACAAGATCATCGAAGACACTGGCGTGAAGATCGACATTGAAGACGACGGAAGCGTTTCTATCCTGACGCCGGACGATGAAGCGGCTTCAAAAGCGCGCAAGATCATCGAAACGATCGTGAAGGACGTTAAAGTCGGCGAAGTATTCAACGGTAAGGTAACGCGTATCATGAATTTTGGGGCATTCGTGGAACTGGCTCCCGGCAAGGAAGGCATGTGCCGGATTTCAAACCTCTCCAATGAATTCGTCAAAAAAGTCGAAGATGTTTGCAACATTGGCGACGAGCTGCTTGTTAAAGTTATCGAGATTGACAAACAGGGCAGGATCAACTTGACACATAAAGGTGTAAAGGCTGAAGACCAGCAATAACACAGCAATTGGTAAAAAGCCGGTATCCCCGGCTTTTTTATTACGATGCGCCTGTGTGCGCAGGGAGTAGTTATTTATGAGTACAGTATTTATCAACGAAAAATTGAAGAGCGGCGTTACGCTGATCGCGGAAAAACTGCCGAACTTCCATTCGGTGACGGTAGGCGTCTGGGTCGGTGCGGGTTCGATCACGGAAACGCCGGAGGAAAACGGTATTTCGCACCTGATCGAGCATATGCTGTTCAAAGGCACAAAGAAGCGCAGTGCGAAACAGATTGCGGTGGATGTGGACAATATAGGCGGACAGATCAATGCCTTTACGTCCAAAGAATGTACCTGTTATTATATCAAAGTGATCGATGAAAAGCTGGACGCAGGGCTTGAGATCCTGACAGATCTTTTCTGCAACGCGACGCTTGACCCGGTGGAGCTGGAAAAGGAAAAGGGCGTAGTGCTGGAAGAAATCGCCATGAGCAACGACAATCCGGAAGATGCCGCGATGGATCTCATTTCAAGCACTTTCTTTGACGGATGTTCGCTGTCCAAAACGATCATTGGCCCGCCGGAAAACATCAGGCGGTTTTCAAGGGATGACCTCGTTTCCTATATGCAGCGCTATTATACCGCTTCCAACATCGTGATCGCGGTAGCCGGTAACTTTGATGAGCGGGAGCTGAAAGAATCCCTGAACCGCTATCTGACGGACGTTAATAAAAACGACTTGAAGCTGCCTGCATTTTCCAACTGCGGCGGTTTCCGTACGCACAGCGGATTTCGTGTAAACAAGCGTGAAATCGAGCAGGTGCATCTGTGCATGGGGATGCCATGCTTTGATATCAGGGATCAAAAGCGTTTTGCACTCAATATCCTCAATAATGTAGTGGGCGGCTCCATGAGCTCGCGCTTGTTCCAGAAAATAAGGGAAGAGATGGGCATGGCGTATTCCGTATTTACTTATCCTGCGCTTTACAGGGACACAGGCATGTACGGCGTATATGCGGGAACGATGGCAGGCAATGCGGAAAAAGTGACGGAAATGATCCTGCGGGAGCTGATGCTGGTTAAAAAAGACGGGATTACGAAGGAAGAATTTTTGCAAAGCAAGGAACAGCTGAAGGGCAGCATGATCCTCTCGCTGGAAAGCACCTCGTCCAAAATGAGTGCGATCGGAAAGGCGCTTTTGCTTACCGGAAAAGTGTATTCGGATGAAGAAGTCCTGCAGATGATAGAAGAAGTAAAATATGATGAGGTCATGGATGTTGCCGGTTACTGTATCGATTTAAGCAACCTGACGCTGACCGGTGTAGGGAACATTCCCGACGAGGAACCGCTGAAAAATATTATTGCGGAAAGCGGCGGACGGATTTGAAAAAAATTTGTTTCGGTGCTATAATATGATATCAGGTTTTTTGGTTTTTTGAGGGGATAATATGGCGACGGCGCGCAAGAGGAAAAAGAAAAAAAGCACATCAAAAGCAGGCGAAATAATCGGTATCGTCATTATCGGACTGGCGGTATTTGCTGCAATAACAATATACTTTAGCGTTGGCAGTGTCTTTGGTGATATGATCAAAGGCTTTATTTTTGGTTTGTGCGGCGTGATCGGCTATGTCGTACCGGTGATCCTCGGCGTGATCGGCGTATTGTTTATTGCCGCGCGCAAAAAGTATCCCAATGCAGGGAAGCTTGTTCTGATGGCCTTGGCGGTGTTTTTTGTGTTTTCGCTGGTGCATCTCTTTGCGATCGAGGATATCTACCAGACGGGAAACAGTTTTCCTGACTTCGTGAAAGCGTCCTATGACGCAGGTGCGGCAAACCTTGTGGGTGCGGGTGCGATCGGCTCCCTACTCACCTATTGGACGTATCGCTTTTTGAGCCTTGTCGGCAGTTATATTGTGTTTATTACCGGGACGGCGGCATGTATCCTGGCGCTGACCAACCTTTCTATCAAGAAAATGAGCGCGGACCTGGGTACGGCGGTCAAGACGACATACGATGAATACCGTGCGCGGGCAGAAGAACGCCGGGAGCAAAAACAGCTTTATATCGAGAACTTGAATGCTATGCAGGAAGCTGCTTTCCTGGAGCCGGAAGATGATGAGTTTAATATGCAGATCGAGAATATGGAAGGTATGGCGCAGCCGGAGGGAACAGCTGTGCAGGATATGCCTGAAGAAGACGAATTTGCAGATTATAATCCGGAGGAATATAGGAAGGTCTTTTCGGATACGGATATTACATTTGACGATGACGTACCGACGGAAACGCGCAGCAGGCGCAGGATTGAAGTGACACAGCCGATTCCGGCCGTAGTTAAAACGAAGGGTACGGCTGCGGGAACTGCCGCAACATCCGTTTCCAGGGCTGCTAACCTGATGACCCCGCCCAAACAGAATGCTTCCAAGTATGTAAAGCCGCCGCTGAACCTGCTGGCGATGCCGCAGGGGCAGGGCGGGCGCACATCGGCTTCCGACCTGCGCAAGAATGTAGAGATATTGGAAAATACGCTTGCGAGTTTCCATGTAAGCGCCAAAGTGGTGAACGTCAGCCGGGGGCCGGTCGTGACACGTTACGAAGTGCAGCCGGCGCCGGGAATCAAGGTCAGTAAAATTGTGAACCTGGCAGATGATATCGCGATGAACCTTGCCGCGCGGGATGTGCGTATCGAAGCGCCTGTTCCGGGCAAACCCGTGGTAGGGATAGAGATCCCGAATACGGAAACGAGTTCGGTCGGGCTGCGTGAGCTTGTAAGTGCGGAAGATTTCAAGCGGCTGAAAAGCCCGATCGCCTTCGCGCTGGGGAAGGATATCGCAGGATCTAACGTATATGCGGATATCGGGCGTATGCCGCATATGCTGATTGCGGGGGCTACGGGTTCCGGCAAAAGCGTATGCATCAATTCGCTGATCGTAAGCATCCTTTACCATTCTTCGCCGGAAGATGTGAAGATGATCATGATCGACCCCAAAGTGGTCGAGCTCAATGTATTCAACGATATCCCGCATTTATTGATTCCTGTGGTCACCGATCCCAAAAAGGCGGCTTCCGCCATCAATTGGGCCGTCAATGAAATGACGATGCGTTACCGCATGTTCGCGGCAAAGGGTGCGAAGGACTTAAAGAAATATAATGAAATCATGCTGGCGGAGGAACAGGAAAAGCTGCCGCATATCCTTGTTATCATAGACGAGCTTGCAGACCTGATGATGGTCGCGCCGGGCGAAGTGGAAGACGCGATCTGCCGGATCGCGCAGCTTGGCCGTGCCAGCGGCATCCACCTTGTTATTGCCACACAGCGTCCTTCGGTAGATGTGATTACCGGTATTATCAAGGCTAACATCCCTTCGAGGGTGGCATTTGCGGTATCTTCGCAGGTGGATTCGCGTACGATTCTCGATATGGCGGGGGCGGAAAAACTTTTAGGACAGGGCGATATGCTGTTTTACCCGTCAGGCGCTCCCAAACCTGTGCGCCTGCAGGGATGCTTTATTTCGGATAAAGAGGTCGAAGCCGTTACGAATTTCTTAAAAGAGCGGACAACAGCCGATTATGATACGCGGGTACTGGATGGAATATCCAAGGAATCCGCTTCGCCGATCGCCGGACAGGAACAGACGGACGAGCTGTTCATCAAGGCCCTGGAGGTCGTGATGGAATATGAGCAGGCTTCTACCTCGATGCTGCAAAGAAGGCTGAGGATCGGCTATGCGCGTGCTGCGCGGCTGATCGACCAGTTGGAGGAGAATGGGTATATTTCACCGATGGATGGCAGTAAGCCAAGACAGGTGCTGATCACCAGGGAAGAATTTGACCGGGTTGTATCCCCTCAGGGAGAGGAAGAGTAAGTATGGCTGTAAAGATTGGCGTGATTTCGCTGGGATGTGCAAAAAACAGGATGGATACTGAGTTGATGCTCGCACAGCTCAAGAAGGATTATGTATTTGTGCAGGATATCGCAGAGGCCGATATTGTGCTGATCAATACTTGTGCTTTTACGGATGAAGCCAAGGAAGAATCGATCAACACGATCCTGGAGGCGGAACAGCAGAAAAAATTCGGCAATGTAAAAGGTATTGTGGTAACGGGCTGCCTGCCGCAGCGTTTCCGTGAAGAACTTTCGGAAACCCTTCCGCGGGTCGACGCCTTTTTGGGTACGGCGGCCTATAAAGATATTGCCGCGGCGGTCGAAGAGGTCGCAAACGGCGGGCATTTTACCAAATATGCCGATGTAACATTCGACGAAACGTACCACGAGCGGGTGGTCACGACGGTTGCCCCCACCGCTTATGTCAGGATTGCGGAAGGCTGCGACAATTGCTGCAGCTATTGTGTGATCCCGTCGATCCGGGGAAGCTACCAGAGCCGTAGCCCGCAGTCGATCCTTGAAGAGATCCGTATGCTTGTCAAGGAGGGCTTTTCCGAGATCATCCTCATCGCACAGGATACGACGAATTATGGAAGTGACCTTCAAGGGAATATCAACCTCGCAAAGCTGATGGACGAGGCGGCGCAAATTGAGGGCGTGAAGTGGCTGCGCGTATTGTACAGCTATCCGAATGGCGTGACGGACGAGCTTCTCGACGTTATGATGAAGCATGATAATATCGTCAAATATATCGATATTCCGGTGCAGCATCTCGATAACGAAGTGCTGGAGCCGATGAACCGGAGGAATACGCGCGAATCCACCTGTGAAGTGGTGCGGAAAATTCGCGAGACGTCGCCGGATTTCGTCATCCGTTCGACAGTGATCGTCGGTTTCCCGGGGGAAACGCGGGATAATGTCGTGCACCTCTACAGCACAATGAAAAAGTTGCAGTTTGACAGGTTGGGCGTATTTACTTATTCTCAGGAGGAAAATACGCCTGCCGGGGAGATGGCGGGGCAGATCGACGAAGAGGAAAAGGAATTCCGCAAGGACGCGGTGCTCAATGTGCAGTCCTCGATCTCGCTTGACCTGAACCAAAAGCGTATCGGCAGGGTCTACGAAGTACTGGTGGAAGGGAAGGATACACAGACCGGGGCATACTATGGCCGGTCGTATGCCGAAGCGCCTGATGTAGACGGCAAGATATTTATTGAAACGCAACAGGAATTGGAAGAAGGAAAATATTATAACGTGAGGATTACAAGAGCATACAGCTATGACTGTGTAGGAGAGCTGGAACGATGAAATGGAATGCACCGAACATATTGACCCTGGCACGCATGGTACTGATCCCGTTTTTTGTATTATTTTATTTTGTCAATGTACCTGATTGGAACATCTATGCTGCTATAATATTCATTGCAGCGGCTTTTACAGACTGGCTGGACGGGTTTCTTGCGCGCAGGAACAACCAGGTATCGAATTTTGGCAAGCTTTGGGATCCGATCGCGGACAAGCTGCTGGTGTTGGCGGCATTGCTTTTGCTGATGGACTGGGGTAAGGTCGGCCTGATTCCCGTACTGATCATCGAGGCGCGGGAGTTGATCATCGGCGGCGTACGTTCACTGGCGGCCTCGAAGGGCGTGGTGATCGCAGCGGATATGTCGGGCAAGCTGAAAACGGTCGTACAGTTCGTAGCCATCATATTGTTGCTCCTAAACGACTGGCCGTTCATGTTTGTGCCGGTCTCGGTCGGTTCGATACTGATTTGGGTAAGCGCGGCATTAGCTGTATACTCATGCATCGAATATATGGTTAAAAACGCAAAAGTACTGAAGGATTGATTGGAAAACAGAAAGGAATTTGGAGAATGGAAAAAGATAAAGCATTGGACGTGGCACTGGCCCAAATCGAAAAACAGTTTGGGAAAGGCGCGGTCATGAAGCTTGGGGATGCCGCGAAAAATATGAACGTATCCGTTGTTCCGACAGGGTGCCTGGAGCTTGATATCGCCCTTGGGATCGGCGGTGTGCCGCGCGGCAGGATCGTTGAGATATATGGGCCGGAATCGTCCGGTAAAACGACGGTAGCGCTGCATATGATCGCTGAAGTGCAAAAGCAGGGCGGCGCAGCGGCGTTTATCGACGCGGAGCACGCGCTCGATCCGGTCTATGCAAAGAACCTCGGCGTTGACATCGATAACCTGTACGTCTCCCAGCCCAGCACGGGAGAGGAAGCGCTGGAGATCACGGAAGCCCTCACGAGGAGCGGCGCGATCGATATCATTGTCGTCGACTCTGTTGCGGCACTGGTGCCAAAATCGGAGATCGAAGGCTTGATGGGGGATTCGCATGTCGGTGCGCAAGCAAGACTGATGTCGCAAGCGCTCCGCAAACTGGCGGGCGTGATCAACCGTTCCAACACGATCGCAGTATTCATTAACCAACTGCGCGAGAAGATCGGCGTGATGTTCGGCAGCCCGGAAACGACGACAGGCGGTAAAGCCCTGAAATTCTACGCTTCTGTGCGTCTTGACGTGCGCCGGATCGAGACGATCAAGGTCGGAGACCAGATGATCGGTAACCGTACCCGCATCAAGGTCGTGAAGAACAAAGTAGCTCCGCCGTTCAAGACGGCTGAATTTGAGATTTATTACGGCGAGGGGATCAGTGAAACGGCAAGTATCTTAAACCTTGCAACGCAGCTGGGGATTATCGTCAAATCCGGTTCGTGGTTCTCTTACAATGGGGAGCAGATCGGCCAGGGGCGTGACAATGTGCGGCTGTACCTTGCTGCAAACCCGGAAATCGCGGAAACGATCAAACAGGAGATATTGAAGGCATACAAGCTGGGGGAATATGCGGATATGCCGGATGAAGAACCTACGGAAGAGGAAGAAAAGAAGGAAAAGTAAACCATTGGTTTATGGTGGTGCAGTATTCTAGTCGGTACTGCCGATTTCGAAGGCGGGCCTAAAAATCCGTTAAAGGGCACATCGATGAAGTTTCTGGTGCTGGCCGCTGACGCCCCGTCGGGGGCTGGTGCTGGGAGTTAAGAAAGAAGGGCGATCCATAAGGGCATATGGGCGTTGACCCAGCTTTCGCGGAGACCTGCTTGGGTGGTGAGACCTTTTCATTACTGGGCAGGGTGGAACCTGTTATGCGGTACTACGCTGTGTACAGAGTAGCCTGTCTTGCGTTGGCATGGTGGAAAAGCAGGAAGACGATCACTGAAACATTGCGTACGGATGTTCAGGGACCATGACTGTAAAAAACCATGCTGGCAAAAGAGACTAGAAATCGGATTTGTGCTGTCGAGGAAAGCTCCTAGACTGTATTTCAGGCAATAAGGGGATTATAGTGTGGTTTGAACAGGCAATCCGGTCGTGCAGCAGGTAACACTGCACCGCAGGCTCTAAGGGGAAACCACTCCTTTCGGCGACGGGGAGCAGACTGTGGGGAAATCCTACCGGACCAAATACTGCAAGGTCTACCCTTATTGTCACCACCATATTTTTATATTGGAGTAACGATGAAGGTCATCAAGCACTGGGCGATCAAAATATTTTTTATTACATTGTTTATTTCCGCAGGCGTATCCGTCGCTGCGGAATATTTTATTTCCAACTTATCGCTGCTTGCATCCGTAGGCGTTGTCATTGCGCTGATCGCGGTCGGTATCCTCTTTGATATCGTTGGCGTGGCCTTTGCAAGCTGTGATCAATCGCCGTTTATCGCGATGTCCGCACGGAAAAACACAAAGGCGCATTATGCCCTCAAAATGCTGAAAAATGCAGATGTAGTGTCTAATTTTTGCAATGACGTGATCGGCGATATCTGCGGGATCGTCAGCGGCGCTGCAGGCGCCGCCATCGCCTTGAAGGCGATCGTCTTTCAGTTCCCATTCCCGGATATGGTGATTTCCATTGCCGTATCCGCACTGATCGCAGCGCTTACCGTTGCGGGAAAAGCGTGGGGCAAGGGGATCGCCCTGAAAAAGAACAAGGATATTGTCATGACGATCGGTTCGATCGCGCATTTTTTCAGTTTTAAGAAGGGCAAAAACAATGAAAAAGAGAATTGATGTCCTGCTGGCGGAAAAGGGCCTTGCCAAAAGCCGTGAAAAAGCGAAAGCTCTGGTGATCGCAGGCGAGGTGACGGTAGAGGGAAAGCTTGTGAAAGCGCCTTCCGATACCTTTGAAGAGGATGTAAAGATCGCGGTCGGGCAGGATCATTGTCCGTATGTCAGCAGGGGCGGCCTGAAGCTTGAAAAAGCGATGAAGGAATTCCAGCTTGACCTGGAGGGAAAGGTCTGTATGGACATTGGGGCCTCTACGGGAGGCTTTACGGACTGTATGCTAAAGAGCGGGGCGGCCTATGTATATGCAGTGGACGTCGGGTATGGCCAGTTCGACTGGGCTTTGAGGAACGATGGCCGTGTAAAACTGATGGAGCGTACCAACGCTCGTTATTTGGAAGCGCAGGACAGGCCGGTCGATTTTGCGAGCATAGACGTTTCCTTTATTTCACTGGGCCTGATTTTTCCTGCTGTCATACGTGTAGGAGCGCCTGATATGCAGGCGGTTGCGCTGATCAAACCGCAATTCGAGGCGGGCAAAGAACATGTTGGGAAAAAGGGCGTGGTGCGGGACGCGGCCGTCCATGAGGACGTCATTTGCAGTGTGATCGGCAAGGCAGCGGAAAACGGGTTGGCGATCCGCAATTTAACGTATTCCCCCATCAAAGGGCCAAACGGAAATATCGAATACCTTGCCCTGTTTGAGAGGCAAGCAGGACTTTGCCGGATGGGCAGGGAGGACGTGCAGCGCATTGTAGCGCTCTCCCACGAGCGTTTGTAGTTTTGTAAATTTATTCCGTATATCCTTGTATATCTATGCATTTTTAGTGTATACTAATATTGATATCTTAATAATCAGAACGGGGTTTTCAGGATGAAATTCGGCGTCTATACAAATGAGAAAAAGGACCCGGGCCTTCAGGCAACCCGTATAGTCATTGACGCGCTCAAAAGGCATGAATGTACGGTTTGTCATGATGATGATACGGCGCAAATGCTGGATATATCGACGTTTGAAGACGCAAGGCATGCGGACGTACTCCTCGTTTTGGGCGGGGACGGCACCATTTTGCGCGCGGCGCGTAAATATGTGGGATATGGCATCAAGCTGCTGGGGATCAATATTGGACACCTTGGTTTTATGAGCGAGATCGGCATGGATGACCTGGATGAAGCGATTGAAAGGGTATTGCATGAGGAATACCTGGTCGATGAGCGCATGATGCTGGAGGCGCACGTATCGAACGTTGCAAAGCCTTTGCTGGCGCTCAATGATTTCATTATTTCCAAAGAAAACCGTACCCATATGGTAAAGCTTGACTTGTACATCAACGATTCGCTCGCGGAGCTTTACAATGGCGACGGGCTGATCGTATCCACGCCTACAGGCTCTACGGCCTACTCCCTTTCGGCGGGCGGGCCGATCGTAGCGCCGAATGTGAATTGCGTGCTGGTGACGCCGATCTGTCCGCATTCGTTGTATGCGCGCAGCATCATCGCAAAATTCAGCGATATCATAAAGGTGGCGCCTTTTGACGGGGAAGAGGATGTAACGCTCACGGCGGATGGGCAGGATATTGTGCGGATTTCCGAGCAGGAGGAAGTGACGATCTGCCGTTCGCAGTCGGCGACGCAGTTTATACGTTTCCATAAGAACCACTTTTTCCCGCAGCTAAAGGATAAGCTGGCTCAATGGAGCATCACAAAAAAGTAGGAGTATCGATATGAAATCAAAACGGCAAAATAAGATACTGGACTTGATCGAAAATGATGAGATCGAGACACAGGAAGAGCTGGTGACGCGGCTGAATGAATCCGGGTTCAAGGTAACGCAGGCTACGATCTCCCGGGATATCAAGGAGCTGCAGCTGATCAAGGTGCAGGCGAGCTCCGGCGCGTATAAATATGCAGTCAATAAAAAGCATAAGACAAACGATATGGACATTTTGATGCGCATTTTTAAGGACACGGTCTTATCGATTGATTTTGCATCCAACCTGCTGGTCATCAAAACGCTTTCGGGAAGCGCGAACGCGGCGGCAGAAGTGATAGACAGCCTGCATTTCAATGGCGTTATGGGAACCCTTGCGGGTGACAATACGATTTTTGTGGCGACGGATTGCCAGCAGGCCTCGGAAGATATTGCTGGAAAACTGATGAAGATCATCAACAAGTAACAGAAAGCGAAGAAGCTATGATTTGCAGTCTGACAATCAAAAACATCGCATTGATTGATGAGCTCCATATTGAATTTGGAAAAGGGCTGAATGTGCTTTCCGGGGAAACCGGGGCGGGGAAGTCCATCGTTGTGGATTCCATGAACCTTGTTTTGGGCGAGCGTGCAGATAAGGAGCTGATCCGCCATGGGCGCGAAAAGGCGCGTGTGGAAGCTGTTTTGCATATCGACTCCGCAGCCCTTGCCGATTTTTTTGAAAAAAATGAGTTGGACGCTGAGGATGAATTGATTTTGTCGCGCGACTTGTCGGCGGCGGGCAAGAATGTCTGCCGGATCAACGGTGTGGTGGTGAGCCTCGCGGCCTTAAAGGAGCTTACTGACCATATCATCGACCTGCATGGACAGCACCAGCATCAATCGCTTTTGTACGCAAAAAGCCATTTGGATTTTGTCGATAGCTTTGGAAAGGAAACGATTTTACCGATCAAGCAGGCGATCAACGGATTGTACGACCGCTTAAAGGACGCCCAAAGGCAGCTTGAGGCAGTGGGCGGCGGCGAGCGTGACCGGGCGCAGAGCGTCGATTTACTCTCTTTCCAAATCAAGGAGATTGAAGCGGCAGGGCTTGTGGCAGGGGAAGAAGATGCGCTCAGGGAAGAACGTGAAAAAATAATGCATGCGCAGACTATCGCGCAATCGCTGTCCTCGGGTTATGAGGCGCTTTATGCGGGGAGCGACGAGGGGGGAAGCGTACTTTCCATGCTGCAGGAGGTCGTGGCCCGCTTATCGGAAATCACGCACTATGACGAGCGATACCGTGTACTCGCGGATAAATTGCAGGAAAGCGTGTATACTGTTGAGGAATGCGCGCATGATATGCGCAGTTTGGCGGACGATGTCGTCTTTGACGAGCAGCGGCAGGAAGAAATCGAACAGCGCCTTGACCTGATCCATTCGCTGAAGCGGAAATATGGAGCGGATGAAGAGGAAATACTTGCTTACCTGCAGGAGGCGGAAGACCGCTTATATAAGCTGCAGAATGCAGAAAAAGTGGCGACGGAGCTGGCGGGGCAGATCGAAGGACTGAAAAAAGAATTGTATGGGCGTTATATCGCCTTATCGGAGGCGCGCAAAGAATCGGCAGGGCGCCTGGGGGAAAAGCTGCTCGCTGAGCTTCATGACCTGGGGATGCCGGACGCGCAGTTTCAGGCGCGTTTTGAGCCGCTCAAAGGCATGGATGAAGCCGTATATACACGCAACGGGATCGACGATATGGAATTCATGATCTCTACGAATGTGGGCGAACCCTTAAAGCCTTTGAGTAAAACGGCATCTGGCGGGGAAATATCGCGCATCATGCTGGCCTTTAAAAACCTGTCAGCCGGTATGGATCATATATCGACCATGATATTTGATGAAATCGATACCGGGATCAGTGGGAAAATGGCATTGACTGTAGCGGAAAAAATGGCGGCGATCGCGCAGGAAAGACAGGTGATCTGCGTTTCGCACCTGCCGCAGATCGCGGCGATGGGAGATGAAAACTACCTGATCAGCAAGCATACGGAGGATGGCGTGACCAATACGGATGTTGTGCGGCTCACGAAAGAACGTAAGGTCGCAGAAGTCTCGCGCCTGTCCGGCGGTATTGAATCGGAAAGCTCTGAAAAGTATGCGCAGGACCTGATACAGAATGCAGCGCGTTTTAAAGCCGGGCTTCCCGGAACCGGAAAGTGACGGAGGTACCTTTTGGCGAGATTCAAGCGCACCTTGATAGTAGAACAAAGTAAAAAGTATGTGATGCAGATCAAAGAAATGCTTGCGGACGTATCTGATTCCTTTCAGTCTACCACGGACGGGAGCAACGCGATCTCGCTGTACGACCAGTACAACCCGGATCTGGTACTGGTAGAAGCGATTATGCCAGGATATGATGGTTTTGCGTTGATGGAGCATATGCTCGAATCCGATATCATCAAAATCGTGCTGACGTCGATGAATCAGGAGCTGATCATCAAAAAGGCGTTTGAGCTGAATGCCAATTATCTTTTTGTGAAGCCATATATCCGGGATGTTTTTGTGTCGCGGATATTGGAGGCCGCGGACTTTAGGGATATGAACCGGCAGACGGAAGTGGGCGTCAACCAGCTTTTATACAGCAGGATATCCGTATCGCTAAAACGGCTGGGGATTCCGGCCAATGTGCAGGGATACAAGCTGCTGCGCGACGCGCTTTATATCGTGTGTATGGATTTCAGCAAAACGCAGGCGATCAATAAAAATATTTACCAGGTGCTTGCCGAAAAGCATGGCACGCAAAGCTCCTGCGTGGAACGCAACATCAGGCATGCGATCGAAACGGCCGCGACAAGGGGCGACCCGGATGCCTTCAACGCTTATTTTGGATATACGGTAAGCTCGGAAAAAGGAAAACCGACCAACGGGGAATTTATTGCAACGCTGGCAGATAAGTTAAGGTTGCAGGATGAATGAAAGGAAAAATAATGAAGGAAAAACTGAACATTGCCAAAAATTACATCGAATCAAAAACAGGTTTCAAACCGGAGATCGCGATCGTGCTGGGCTCCGGGCTTGGAGATTATGCGGATACGCTGGATGAGGTCGTCATAGAGTTTGATTATGCATCGATCCCGGGGTTCCCGGTTTCGACTGCTCCCGGGCATGCGAGCAAGCTGACCTTTGGCTGCAAAAAAGGAAAGTGCGTTGCGCTGTTTGCGGGACGTTTTCATTGTTATGAAGGGTATAGCGCCGCCGAGACAGTGATCCCGCTGCGCACGATCCTGATGATGGGTGCAAAATATGTGCTTCTGACCAATGCGGCGGGAGGGATCAATACGGATTTTGCCGCGGGAGACCTGATGGTGGTGGAAGATCATATCAATTTCTCTGCACATAACGCGCTGACCGGGCCGAATATCGATGAGCTGGGGCCGCGATTCCCGGATATGTCGTTTGCCTATGCAAAGGAGATCAGGGATATGATCGATGCTACGGCAAAGGAGAACGGCATGAAGCTGCGGCACGGCGTTTATGGATATATGGTCGGCCCCTCTTATGAAACGCCGGCGGAGATCCGTGCGCTGCGGACGCTGGGGGCGGACGCTGTCGGTATGTCGACCGTACACGAGGTTGTGGCTGCTTCGCATGCGGGCGCTAAAACAGCCGCCATTTCCTGCATCAGCAACCTTGCGGCCGGCGTTGCAAAACATGCCCTGACCATGGAAGAAGTGATCGAGGCAGGAAAGATGGTCGCTTCCAAAATGCGCACGCTCATAGACGGCGTAGTGGAGAAGCTGGAATAACCTTTACGGATATCCGGCAAACGTGTTAGAATAGTACAATGCGTTTAGAAATAAACCAAAGTTAAGGAATCGAGGTTCATACTGAATGTTTTCATATTTTGCTGATCCGAACTATTGGATGGGGCTGTTATACAGCATCCCGGCAGTCCTGCTGGCACTTTCCGTACATGAAGCGGCGCACGCATACGCTGCCTATAAGTGCGGCGATCCCACTGCGCGCAATTTAGGGCGCATGACGATGGATCCGTTAAAGCATCTGGATCCAATCGGTACGATTTGCCTTTTGCTGTTCCATTTTGGATGGGCAAAGCCTGTGCCGGTCAATTCCCGCAACTTCAAGCATCCGCGCCGTGACAATGTGCTTGTCTCGCTTTCGGGCATTATTGCGAACATGATCCTGTCCTTTGTCGCATACGCGATATTCCATATCGTTTCCTATGGGTTTGGGTTCCGGAATGTTATTTTCCAGAATATCATGAGCTATATCATTCTGCTGAATATCACACTGGCGGTATTCAATATTTTGCCGATCCCGCCGCTCGACGGTTTCCAGGTGCTCAGCAGCTTCCTGCCGTATAAGGCGCAAGGCGTGGTCAATGTTTTGCAGAGATACGGTTTCATCATCCTGCTGATATTGATCGTTACAGGGGTGACAGGCCTGATCTTAGGGACATTCTCCGATTGGCTGATCCTCAACTATATGAGGTTTTTCAATCTCTTTATCCCGATCTTTTAGGAACCTCTGTCTATGGAAGGGTATACCGTACGGCTTGCACAATTTGAAGGACCGCTCGACCTGCTTCTGCATTTGGTGGGAAAAGCAAAGATTGACTTGCAAGATATTTTTGTGTCCGAAATCACGGAGCAGTACCTCAACTATATGGAGCAGATCGAAGAAATCGATATGGATCGTGCAAGTGAATTCCTGAATATGGCGGCGACGCTGCTATATATCAAATCGCGCGCGCTGCTGCCCGCGAAACGCGAGGAACTGGAAGATGAGGACTTTGTGGATCCTGAAACAGAGCTGATCGAACGTTTGCGCGCTTATAAGATGTATAAAGAGCTGGGACAGCGGTTAGCCGGTCTGGAAAAGGATGCGGCCCAAACGTATTACAAGCTGCCGGAAGAACTGCTGGATATGTCACAGGAGCTTGTCATCGACGGAGCGGATACCGACGTATTGTATCTGGCGTTCATGGAACTCCTGAAAAGGCGAAAAAAGGACGATGAACAGGGCGAACAGTATCGTAAGGTGGAGATCAAGCAGGATACATTCAGTATCCGCGTGCAAAAAAAGAAGATACTTGGACGTTTGAAAAGCGAAAAGAAGGTTTCTTTTTTCTCTTTGTTTGAAAAGCAAGCTTCGCACATGGAAGTTGCCGTAACTTTTATCGCTTTACTTGAATTATGGCATACGGGTAAGATATCGATCCGCCAAAAAAGCGCATTTGCGGATATCATGCTGGAATATCAAAACGGGGGAATGGCAAGTTGACAAAGAATGAGTTGAGCGGAGCAATTTTTGCAACGCTTTTCGTATCGGGCGATGCAATCGATTTGTCCGCGTTTGCAGCGTTTTTTGACATGGATATCGATGAGGTCGATATTATGGTGCAGGAGATCATGGAAGACTGTGCGCGGCGTGAAGACGGCATCCTGCTTGTCCGCATCGGTGACAAGGTACAGCTCTGTACCAACCAGAAATATGGGGATGTAGTAAAGGAGCTGCTCGCTCCGGAAGAACGGACGTCGCTTTCCGCCGCGGTGATGGAAACGCTGAGTATCATTGCCTACAAACAGCCGGTGACGCGGGCTGAAATAGATGAAGTGCGCGGCGTGAGGTCAAATTACGCGGTATCGACGCTCACTGAAAAGGGATTGATCCGGGTAATCGGACGCAAGGACGCGTTGGGAAGGCCGGCGCTTCTGGGAACGACGGATGAATTTTTGCGCCATTTTGGTATTGCTTCCTTGGAAGAATTGCCAAAGATCGATTTTGAAGCGTTGGAAACAGACAAGGACGAATCAGTGGAAAACAGCCTGACTACTTAGGCTGTTTTTTTAAGGGAGAGAAGAATGAGATTACAGAAATTTCTTGCGGAGGCGGGCATTGCCTCGCGCCGTAAAGCGGAAGAGTACATTGCGGCAGGCAGGGTCGAGGTGAACGGTATCACGGTTCGTGAGATGGGGTTCATCGTAAACCCGGATAAGGATCAAGTCAAATATATGAACAAGCCCGTTCGCTTGAGCAGCAATAAGGTATATATTATGCTGAACAAACCGGCAGGCTGTGTATCTACCTGCAAGGACGAGAGCGGAAGGCCTACCGTCATGCAATATGTGAAGGATATCAAGGAACGGCTGTACCCGGTCGGCCGTCTGGATTTTACGACGGAAGGCCTGCTGATTTTAACCAATGACGGGGAGATGGCAAACAGGCTGACACATCCGAAACATAATATGCAAAAGAAGTATCTTGCCGTAGTAGACGGCGAGGTCACGGAGGAGGATACGGAAAGGCTTGCTAAGGGGGTGGTACTCGATGACGGGTACAAAACCGCGCCCGCGGTATTCAAGATCCTTTCTTCCTCGCCTGCGCGCAGCGAAGTATTGTGCGTGATCGGCGAGGGAAAAAACCGCCAGATCCGCAGGATGTTTGCGGCCATCGAAAAAAACGTTTGTTACCTGAAGCGTGTGGGGATCGGCGATATCGGCCTTGGAAACCTGAAAAAGGGGAAGTACCGGCATTTGAAGCAGGATGAAGTGCAGTATTTAAGAAAAAGCCTGAAGTTATAATCCGATTTTGAAGGAATCAAAGGGGAGAGTATGGAATATATTTAATATAGGGTAATTTTTTTGTTATTCATATAAGATTATTTTGTATATTTTTATCGGATGGATGCGGCAGGGTGCGTGCGGATATCCGTGGTTTATTAATTTGTATGGAGGTATCATAATGAGCAAGTTGGAAGAGTTGAGAAAAAGAAACGCCGATGCTCTTTTAGGCGGGCAGCAGCAAATTCTCGCTCAGCATGACGCAGGAAAAAAGACTGCGCGCGAACGTATCGGGCTCTTGCTTGATCAGGGAAGCTTTGTTGAAATCGATAAATTTCTAAAGCGTACCTATGCAACGCCCGGGCTTGAAGCAGCCAGTGAGACCGGAGAGGGGGTTGTCTGCGGCTACGGGACGATCGATGAAAGGCCGGTGTTTATGTTTGCACAGGATTATACGGTGCTGAAAGGGTCGCTCTCGTCGGCTCATGCTGCTAAGATTTTAAAGACGATGGATATGGCTGTCAAAAACGGCGTGCCTGTCATCGGCATACTGGATTCGGGCGGCGCCCGGATTTCAGAGGGAGTAGCGGCGATCAGTGCCACAGCGGAAATCATGAAGAAGCTAAGCGATATTTCTGGAGTGATCCCGACGATCTCGGTCGTTGCGGGCCCGTGCATCGGCACCGCAGCCTACATTGCCTCTCTTACAGACTTTACGCTGATGGTCGACGGTATGGCGGAGCTTGCGCTCCATGGCCCGCAGATTTACGCTTCCGCTATGGGCAAAGAGCTGGATGCGGATGCTTCGTTCGGTGCAAAAAACCATAATAAGAATACGGGCGTTGCACAATTTTTGTGCGCGGATGAGATGGAATGTATGGCGACACTGCGCAAGCTTTTATCTTTCGTGCCTTCCAACAACTTAGATGAAGCGCCTTACGAAATGAATTCCGACGACCTTAACCGCCAGCTCCCGTTTGGGGAAGATATACCAGATGCGGGAGAGCTGATCCGCGCGGTTGCTGATAACGGCGACGTACTTGAATACCAAGCGGATTTTGCCACCGGGATCGTTACTATGTTTGGCCGCCTGAACGGCAATGCTTGCGGGTTTATCGCAAACAGCGCGGACGGCGCGCTGACACAGTGTGCCGCGCGCAAAGCAGCGCGTTTCCTGAGCTTTCTGGACGCATACAATATTCCGGCTGTCACGTTTACCAACTGCGGGAGCTCGGAGGTGGATCTCGAAAAAGAACAGGGGCGTTTGATCCCTGATTTTGCACGCCTGGTAAGCGCCTATGCAACGTCGGGTATGGCTAAGCTCAATGTGGTCGTTGGAAAAGCGATCGGCGACGGTTTTGCAATCATGTGTCCCAAAGCGCTGGGCGCAGATATGGTTTATGCGTGGCCCACGGCGCAGATTTCGGCGATGCCAGCCGAAGCGGGAGCGATTTTGCTTTATGGGGACGAAATTGCTAAGGCCAGCGACGGGATCGCGGCTAAAAGGCAGATCATCGATCGATATATCGAAGAATATGCAAATCCGTGGCAGGCTGCCCAGCAGGGAGCGATCGACGATGTGATCGAACCTGCGCATACGCGGCAGGTATTGATCGCATCTTTGGAAATGGCGATTTCCAAGCGCGAAGAAAAGCTGCCTAAAAAACACGGCGTGTTGCCACTGTAAGCGGGGTGATGGAGAATGGGTAACAATATGACGCTTGGGCAAGATATGGCTATGGGCGGGCAGACGATTGCCCTCGGCTTGCTGGTCGTTTTTGCTTGCCTGGCACTGATCATCGTGATCATGGTGGTGATGTCGGCGATCCTCAGGGAACGTAAAAAAGAGACGGCAGAACTGCCCAAACAGGTAAAACCGATGCCGCCGGTTCCCACGGTAGCCGTGCAGGACGATGAGCTTCTGGCAGTCCTTACGGCAGCAGTAGCGGCCGCAATGGAAAGCGAGATGCCTGGGTCGGCTTCTACGCCCTTTGTGATCCGTTCCTATAAAAGGGTGAACGGAAGATCGGCATGGGGAAGGGCAGGAAAAGAGTCCCAACTTTCAAACTGGTAAATAAAGATTTTTTCGGAGGTAAACTGATATGCGTAGATTTTTGATAAATGTAAACGGAAATTCCTATAATGTGGAAGTGGAAGAGTTAGGCGCTGCGGCACCTACGGCTACTCCTGCCGCACCTGTACAACAGGCAGCACCGGCGATCGCGCCTACACCTGCGGCCGCCCCGCAGCAGGCAAAACCCGCGGCGGCGCCTGCGCCAGCTCCTGCAGCTGCACCGGCGGACGGAGTTAGCATTTCAGCGCCCATGCCGGGGACGATCCTTGACATCAACGTTACGGTCGGCCAGAGCGTGGCGGAGGGCGATATCCTGATGATATTGGAAGCCATGAAGATGGAGAATGAGATTATGGCTCCCAGTGCGGGTACCGTAAAATCTGTTGCTGTTGCAAAGGGAGCCAGCGTGGAGACAGGAGACCTTCTTGTTGTCATCGGCTAAACGATCCGTACATCGAAAAAGGAGGTTGATTTGTTTTGAGTAGCTTTGGCGATACTCTTATGAAATTTGTGCAATCGACCGGATTTTTTAATGCTACCGACTGGCAGCAGTGGGTAATGATAGGTATAGCGTGTTTGCTGATCTATCTGGCGATCGTAAAAAAATTCGAGCCGTTGCTATTGCTTCCCATCGCATTTGGTATGTTGCTTACCAATTTGCCGATGGCGGGTATGTACCATGCGGAATTATTTGCGGGCGGACATGTGGACTGGGGAAACTTCTCCGGCACGGCCGGCTTGCTCGATTATCTTTACCTGGGCGTTAAACTGGGGATATACCCGCCGCTCATATTCCTGGGCGTCGGCGCGATGACGGACTTTGGCCCGCTGATCGCAAACCCGAAGAGCCTGTTTATGGGCGCGGCGGCGCAGCTTGGTATCTTCCTTGCCTTTATCCTTGCGCTTTTGTTTGGGTTTGACCCCAATGTTGCGGCGTCGATCGGTATCATCGGCGGTGCGGACGGGCCGACGGCGATCTATGTTACCTCGCAGTTGGCGCCTACTTTCCTAGGGCCGATCGCAGTTGCGGCGTATACGTATATGGCGCTTGTACCGGTCATACAACCGCCATTCATGAAGCTGTTTACGACCAAACAGGAACGAGCGATCAAGATGGAGCAGCTGCGGCATGTTTCCAAACGCGAGAAGATTATTTTCCCGATCGCAGTAACGATTTTTGTCTCACTGATCGTACCGGCGGCGGCGCCGCTGGTGGGCATGCTGATGCTCGGGAACCTGATGCGTGAGTCCGGCGTTGTGGACAGGCTGTCCAACACGGCGCAAAACGAACTGATGAATATCGTAACGATATTCCTTGGCGTATCCGTCGGTGCCACGACGATGGGCTCGACTTTCTTAAAGCCGGATACGCTGCTCATCATCGGGCTGGGCGTCATCGCCTTTATCTTTGGTACGATCGGCGGCGTGCTGCTCGGAAAGCTGATGTGCAAGCTTTCGCATGGAAAGATCAATCCGCTTATTGGCTCGGCGGGCGTTTCCGCGGTACCGATGGCTGCACGCGTATCCCAAAAGGTGGGACAGGCGGAGAACCCCAGCAATTTCCTGTTGATGCATGCAATGGGGCCTAACGTTGCGGGCGTAATCGGCAGCGCGGTGGCGGCAGGTGTCCTTTTATCCCTGTTCGCTTAGTAAGAGGAGGAAATATAAATTATGGCAAAAGTAAATATTATGGATACCATCATGAGGGACGCGCACCAGTCGCAGGCTGCTACGCGTATGACGACGGAGGAAATGCTTCCGATCGCTCCCTTGATGGACAGTATCGGGTATTGGTCGATCGAATGTTGGGGCGGGGCGACTTTTGACGCCTGCCTGCGCTTTTTGAACGAAGACCCGTGGGAAAGGCTGCGTAAGTTGAGAAAGGCAATGCCCAACACCAAATTGCAAATGCTCCTGCGCGGGCAGAACCTGCTGGGGTATAAGCATTATGCGGACGACGTGGTAGATTTCTTCGTGAAAAAGGCATGCGAGAACGGGATCGATGTGATCCGTATTTTTGACGCGCTCAACGATACGAGGAACCTGCGCCAGTCCATCGAGAGCACGAACCGCTACGGCGGATGGCCGGAGGTCGCGCTTTCCTACACCACAAGCCCGGTGCATACGTTCGATTATTTCGTTGAGTTGGCACAGGAACTGGAAGGGATGGGTGCGAAATCCATTTGCATCAAGGATATGGCAAACCTGTTGCTGCCGTACGAGGCTTATAACCTCGTTGCAGTGCTCAAAAAGCATATCAAAGTACCGATCCACCTGCATACGCATAATACGAGCGGTGTGGGCGATATGACGTATTTGAAAGCGATCGAAGCGGGGGTGGATATCGTTGACACGGCATTGTCTCCGCTTGGTAACGGGACGTCACAGCCCGCGACAGAGTCACTTGTTGCCACGCTGGCAGGAACGGAATATGATACCGGCCTCGATTTAGGAAAGCTGACAGAGGCGGCAAAATATTTTGCAAAGGTCGCGGACAGGCTCAAAGCCGACGGTTTCCTTGATCCTAAGGTGCTGGGGATAGACATCAATACGCTGCTTTACCAGGTTCCGGGCGGTATGCTTTCCAACCTGATCAGCCAGCTTAAGCAGTCGGGCGCGGAAGACAAGCTTCTCGAAGTGCTTGAAGAAGTACCGCGCGTGCGTGAAGACTTTGGGTATCCGCCGCTTGTTACGCCCTCCAGCCAGATCGTCGGTACACAGGCTGTGCTCAACGTACTTGCAGGCGAGCGCTATAAAATGGTGACCAAAGAATCCAAGGCGATGCTGCGTGGCGAATATGGAAGGCTGCCCGCACCTGTCAATGAGGAAGTACGCAAAAAGTGCATTGGCGATGACGAAGTCATCACCGTGCGCCCGGCAGACCTGCTGCCGCCTGAAATGGATAAGTACAGGGAAGAAGTCAAGGGATGGATGGAACAGGAAGAGGACATCGTGACCTATGCGATGTTCCCGCAGGTTGCGCCTAAGTTCTTTGAATTCAGGCGTGCCAACCAATACAAGCTGGATTCCAATATGCTGGATAAGGAAAATATGATCCATCCGGTATGACGATACGTGTGAACGAAAAAAGCAGGGAAGCAATCCCTGCTTTTTTACTGGTTTTTTATTGCGGCATATGATACGCTTTAGCCAATGAATAGTTTTGGAAAGGACAAAATTTGAAACCATGAGAATATTGATTACCAACGATGATGGCGTTTATGCGCCGGGGATTATTGCGCTCGCAAATGCGTTTTCGGAAAAGCACGCGGTCACGGTCGTGGCGCCGGATCAGGAACGCAGCGCCTGCAGCAGGTCCATGACGATCGACAAGCCGCTGAATATGAAACGGGTGGAGATATCGGAATATCGGAATTGTGAAGTGTACCGCACGACGGGGACGCCGACGGATTGTGTGAAACTGGGTACCTATGAGATTATGAAACACGACGTAGACCTGGTTTTATCAGGGATCAACCTGGGAAGCAATTTGGGGACGGACATTGCCTATTCCGGGACGGTCAATGCGGCGATGGAAGGCTGTATGCTTGGATACCCGTCTATCGCCTTATCGCAAAAGCTGACAGGCGCAAGCCCCGACACGCATGAGCTATACCGGAAAACAGCATCGTGCGCGCTGGAAATGATTGAGCAGCTTGAGCTCGGCATACTGCGCGATTATATTTATAATATCAATTTTCCTGCATGCATCGAAGAGAAAATTGCAGGAATCAAGCCTTGTCCGCACGGCCTATGCAACTATGGGGACGACTATGAGAAGCGTACGGATCCATTTGGGCGCACGTACTACTGGCCATCAGGGAGAATGATGGAATGTGCATATAACACAGAAAACGAGACAGATATCTATTGGATCGAAAAGGGATTCATAACGGTAACGCCACTCACGTGGAATATGACTGCATGTGATCGGATCGGCGATACAAAATGCAGGATGGATAAATTAAAATTGCATATTTGACTTTGCTTTGATACAATAAAGCTATCAACTTATCCTTGACGGAGGCAGTTATGAACAATAACGTGATGGATCGTATCAACCACAGCTATGCAAAGATGTCCAAAGGACAGAAGCTGATAGCGGATTATATACTGAAAGAATATGATAAAGCGGCCTTTATGACAGCAGCCACTTTGAGCAGCCTTGTCGGAGTGAGTGAATCCACGGTAGTCCGCTTTGCCTATGCGCTTGGGTATGATGGTTATCCCAAACTGCAAAAGGATTTGCAGGAGGTCATCCAGACGAAGCTGACGACGGCGCAGCGCCTCAACCTGATGGAAGGGCTGACCTCGGAAGAGGTCATCAACGCGTCGTTTAAGACGGATATCAACAACCTGCGGGTAACGAGGGAACACATTGATACCAAAAATATCGAGCAGATCGTGGACAGCATCGACAAGGCGCGTAAAATATATATTCTTGGTACGCGCTCCAGCGGCCCATTGGCGGAATTTTTGCACTACTACATGAATTACATGAACGAAAACATTAAGCTGATCCGCTTTGACGGCAGCGATATCTTCAACCAGATATTGAGTGCGGACGAACACGATGTAGCGATCGCTATCAGCTTTCCGCGCTATTCCATGCGCACCATCGAGGGAATGACGTATTTGAAAAACAGCGGCTGTAAAGTCATCGCGATCACGGACAACGAAGCGGCGCCGCCTGCGCAGATCGCCGATTATACGCTGACCGCAAAAAGCTATATGAATTCGTTCGTCGATTCGTTTGTGGCGCCGTTGGCGGTGATCAACCTGCTTATCATCATGCTTGGACTGCGCAAAAAGGATATCCTGTTTGCGAATTTCAACAGGCTGGAGGAACTGTGGCAGCTAAACGACGTTTATGCTACAAAGGAATTGGACGCACAGATCGTGGATGAAGATATCTATGGAGAATAATGTAATTGTCATCGGCGGCGGGGCTGCAGGAATGATGGCGGCTTATGCGGCTGCCCGGCGCGGCCTGCAAGTCACCCTGGCCGAGAAAAACGAAAAAGTAGGAAAAAAGCTGTTCATCACAGGAAAAGGCCGCTGTAATATCACGAACGACTGTGATACCAGCGATTTTTTTATGAATGTCTCCAGAAACAGCAAATTCCTGATGAGCGCCGTCTACGCTTTTCCCAATACAGCGCTCATTGATTTACTGGAAGAAAACGGGCTGCGTACAAAGGTGGAACGCGGGGGGCGCGTATTTCCTACGAGCGACCGCGCAAACGATGTGATCCGTACATTGGAAAAAATGCTGCGCGACGCTGGCGTAAAGCGCGCCTTACATGCCGACGTGGAAAAGATAAGCAAGCCTGAGGACGTATTTTATGTTTACCTGAAAAATGGGGATATGATGCAGGCAAACGCGCTTATTTTGGCAACGGGGGGCAAGTCGTACCCGCTTACAGGGTCGACGGGCGACGGGTACCGTTTCGCACAAGCCTTCGGACACAATGTTGTAAAACCTGTACCCGCCCTGGTGCCGCTGGAAGACGCGCATGGCATCTGCCCCAAAATGCAGGGACTGGCATTGAAAAATATTGGTTTCACCCTGTTCCAAAACGGTAAGCAGGTTTATGGTGAGCAAGGGGAGCTGTTGTTTACCCATTTCGGCATTTCCGGCCCGGTCGTGCTTTCTGCCAGCAATTATATCGACCACAAAAAACAGCCGCTGGATATCAGGGCGGAGATCGACTTTAAGCCGGCCTTGTCCGCAGAAAAGCTGGATGCCAGGCTGGTGCGTGAATTTGAGGCCAACCAGAACAAGCAATTAAAAAATGTGATGGCCAACCTGCTGCCGCAAAAGATGATCTATCCTTTTTTGCGGGAAGGAAAGCTGGACGAAAATAAGGCAACCAACAGCATTACAAAAGAAGAACGCATCCGGCTTGGCCGGAGCCTGAAACATTTTTCGATCCGTATTGCAGATACGCGCCCGATTGAGGAAGCGATCGTGACGGCGGGCGGCGTGGATACTAAGGAGATCAATCCATCTACCATGGAGAGCAAAATCGTCCATAATTTGTATTTTGCGGGCGAAATCATCGATGTTCACGCGCTTACGGGCGGCTTTAATCTTCAAATCGCGTTTTCGACAGGATTCCTTGCGGGCAGCAGCGTATTTGATTGACATTCCCTGTAAATAAAGATACAATAGTAATAGGTAAATCGTGTGTTTTTGCATGTTACCAAAACGAAAAAACAAATGAATTGGAAGAAAATTGAAGAACAGGAGGTGAATTTGCTAAGTGGAATGGCTTATTCCTATCCTCGTAGGCGTAGGCGGACTGGTTATCGGACTTATTATTGGTTATCTATATAGACGTAATATTGCCGAATCAAAAATCGGCCGCGCTGAGGATTCCGTTAAGAAGCTGATCGACGAAGCGCAAAAGCGCGCGGAGGTCATCAGGAAAGAAACGGTTCTCGAGGCTCAGGAAGAAGTTCACAAACTGCGTAGCGAATTTGACAAGGAATCAAGAGAAAGACGTAACGAAATTACAAAGATTGAAAAAAGACTGGTACAAAGAGAAGAATCGCTCGATAAGAAGTTAGAAAGCATCGAGCAAAAAGAAGAACAAATCAGTAAAAAGAGTAAGGAAATCACAAAGGCCAAAGATGATTTGGCCGCGGTGCATGCTCAACAACTGGAGCAATTGGAGCACATCTCCGGCATGACGACTGACGAAGCCAAGGGGTTGCTGCTTGAAAAGGTTGAAAACGAGGCGCGGCACGATATGGCCGTAATGCTGCGTGACATTGAGCAAAAGGCGAAGGATGAAGCCGATAAAAAGGCAAGGAACATCCTTTCGCTGGCAATACAGAAATGTGCTGCCGACCATGTTGCGGAAAGCACGGTTTCCGTAGTGAACCTGCCCAACGATGAAATGAAGGGCAGGATCATCGGACGCGAAGGACGCAACATCCGTACGCTGGAGACAGCGACGGGGATCGATTTGATCATTGACGATACGCCTGAGGCGGTCATCCTTTCCGGTTTTGACCCGGTGAGGCGTGAAGTTGCCAGGATGGCGCTTGAAAAGCTGATCGTTGACGGTAGAATCCATCCGGCGCGCATTGAAGAAATGGTTCATAAAGCGCAAAAAGAAGTGGAAGCGCAGATCAAGGAAGCCGGCGAACAGGCGGTTTTCGATGTGGGCATTCATTCATTGCATCCGGAACTGGTAAGGCTTTTAGGACGTCTGAAATACCGCACCAGCTACGGGCAAAATGTATTAAAACATTCGATCGAGGTAGCTCATTTGGCTTCTCTTATGGCTGCAGAGATCGGCGCAAACGCCAAGTTTGCAAAGCGTGCAGGACTGCTGCATGATATCGGCAAGGCTGTCGATCATGAAGTGGAAGGGCCGCATATCCAGATTGGCGCGGATCTTGCGAAGAAATATAAAGAAAATGCAGATATCATCAATGCGATCGCTGCACATCATGGCGATGTGGAGCCCAAAACGGTGGAAGCCGTTCTGGTGCAGGCTGCTGACGCGATTTCTGCTGCAAGGCCGGGTGCAAGAAGGGAATCTTTGGAAAATTACATCAAACGTCTTGAAAATCTCGAAGAGATTGCAAATTCATTCGCGGGCGTCGATAAGTCCTTTGCGATCCAGGCTGGCAGGGAAATCAGAATTATTGTCAAGCCTGATGTGATCGACGACGCTGGAACTACTTTAATAGCGAGAGATATCGTGAAGAAGATCGAATCTGAACTTGATTACCCGGGGCAGATCAAAGTTAATGTCATCAGGGAAACAAGGACAACAGATTACGCAAAGTAACAAATCACGAGGGAGCAGAAAACCTGCTCCCTTTTTCTTTCTTGAAAACAAGCGGGAAAAGCTATAAAATAAAGTGTATTCTATTTTTTATGAAAGGCAGTAAAAATATGAGGGACGTATACGAAAATCCATTGATCACCAGATATGCCAGCAGGGAAATGTCGCATGTCTTTTCGGATGATACAAAATTCAAAACGTGGCGCAGGCTGTGGATCGCGCTTGCGGAGGCGGAGAGCGAAATGGGCCTGCCGATCTCCAAGGAACAAATAGATGAATTGAAAGCGCATGCGGAGGACATCAATTATGATGTAGCGGAAGCGCGCGAAAAGGAAGTACGCCACGACGTGATGTCCCATGTTTACGCGTATGGCGTGCAATGTCCGCAGGCCAAGGGGATCATTCACCTAGGCGCTACCAGCTGCTACGTGGGGGACAACACGGATATCATTGTGATGGATCAGGCGATCCGGCTCATTGAGCTTAAGCTTGTGAACGTGATTGCACGGCTGAAAGAATTCGCACTGGAATATAAAGCGATGCCTACGCTCGGTTTTACACATTACCAGCCGGCGCAGCTGACGACGGTCGGCAAGCGCGCGACGCTGTGGATGCAGGATCTGCTCATGGATTATGAACAGCTTCAGTTTGTCAAATCCCAGGTCAAGCTGCGCGGCGTGAAAGGGACGACGGGCACGCAGGCCAGCTTTCTTACCTTGTTTGAGGGAGACGCCGGCAAAGTAAAAGAGCTGGAGCAGAAGGTCGCTGAAAAGATTGGCTACGATAAAGTCTTTGCCGTCACCGGACAGACGTACCCGCGCAAGTTTGACAGCGTGGTCGTTGACCTGTTATCCAGCATTGCGCAAAGCGCCTATAAGTTTGCCAACGACCTGCGTTTGCTTCAAAACTTAAAGGAAGTGGAAGAACCGTTTGGCAAAAAACAGATCGGCTCGTCCGCGATGGCCTACAAACGCAACCCCATGCGCTCTGAACGTATTTGCTCATTGGCGAGATACATTATAAGCCTTGCTTCCAGCCCGGCTATAACGGCTTCTACGCAATGGTTCGAGCGTACGCTCGATGACAGCGCGAACAAGCGGCTGGTGATCCCGCAAGGGTTCCTGGCGCTCGATGCGGTGCTCAATATTTACCTGAACGTCACGAGCGGTATGGTGGTGTATCCCAAAGTGATCGAAAAACGCATCAATGAAGAGCTTCCCTTCATGGCGACGGAAACGATTTTGATGGATGCGGTAAAGCGCGGGGGAGACAGGCAGGAGCTGCACGAGAAGATACGCGAATATTCCATGATGGCGGGGCGGCGCGTCAAGGAAGAGGGCAAAAGCAACAACCTGATCGCATTGATTAAGGGGGACAGTGCTTTCCGCATGAGCGCAGAAGAAATTGACTCGATCATGGATCCGAAAAACTTTATCGGACTGGCCGACCGCCAGGTGGATGATTTTGTCCGCACGGAGATCGATCCGGTTTTGGCGAAGTTTGCCGGAAAGCTTGAGATGCACGGTGAAATCAACGTATAAAATTGTTTATTTTACCGCTGTTTGTTTATATTATTAAAGATCCTGGTACGGATTGAATTCTAAGGAGGTATATGGTATGAAAGATTTGAAGGGTACGAAAACTGAACAGTGTTTACAGGATGCTTTTGCGGGGGAATCCATGGCGCACATGAAGTATCTGTATTATTCGTCGCAGGCGAAGAAAGACGGGTATGTGCAGATTTCCAATATTTTTGCGGAGACTTCGGCAAATGAGAAAGAACATGCGAAATTATGGTTCAAATGGCTTCATCCTGACAACAAGATCCCGGACACGATGACCAACTTAAAGGATGCGGCGGCAGGCGAGCATTACGAAACGACGGAGATGTATCCTTCCTTCGCGGAGATCGCGGAAGAAGAAGGCTTCACCGATATCGCACGTGAGTTCCGCGGCGCTGGTAAAGTTGAAAGCGAGCATGAGGCGAGATATAAAAAACTGTTGTCAAACATCGAGGAAGGCATCGTATTTGAACGGGATACGGAAGTGCTCTGGCAGTGCTATAATTGCGGCCATATCCAGAAATCCAAGGCTGCGCCGGAGAAGTGTCCGGTTTGCCAGCATCCGAGGGCATATTTCCAGTTGAAAGAAGACAATTATTGATCCGCTATCAAATAAAAAGAGCTTCGGCTCTTTTTTTTTACTGCCAATCGTGCTAAATTAAAGGAGAAATCATGGAACATGAAGGGAAACGATATGGTAGATATCCTGCTTGCGACCTATAATGGCGAAAAATACTTGAGGGAACAGATCGATTCCATCTTCCGCCAGGATCATCAGGAGTTTCGCGTGATTGCACGGGATGACGGGTCTTCCGACAGGACAGTGAAGATATTGGAGGGATATGAGACTGCGCATCCGGGGCGGTTTATCATTTTGCGGGATGGCGGGCCTACAGGCAGCGCAAAGGAAAACTTCTTTTGCCTTTTGCGGCATGCGGAAGCGGAGCATGTCATGTTCTGCGACCAGGACGATATCTGGCTGCCGGACAAACTGAGCCTTACGTTGCTGACGCTTCGAGGGGCACAGGCCGATTTGGGCAACGGCCCTATGTTACTTCATTCCGACCTGACGGTAGTCGACGATGAAGACCGCGTCCTGCATCCTTCGCTGTTTGCGTTGCAGAAGCTCGACCCGCAGAGGCTTTTCCTGCACCAGCTGCTGCCGCAAAACAATATTACGGGCTGTACCATGCTTTTTAACCGGGCGCTTGCGGACTTGATCCGTCCCAGCGCAGACGCGCTCATGCATGACTGGTGGATCGGCATTGCGGCTGCGGCGTTCGGACATATCATCGTAGCGCCAAACCGTATCCATTACCGCCAGCACATGGCAAACGAGGTGGGCGCCAAGGATGTCAAGAGCGCCTCTTATTTCAAACAGAAATTATCCAACACCGGCGGGATCAGGCAGTCTATTCGGGACACGTACAGGCAGGCACAGGCGTTTTTGGAAACATATGAGGATCTGTTAAGCGACGAGCAAAAAGAGCTGATACGGGTGTTTGTGAGCCTCCAGGGCTATGGAAAATGCGGACGGGCGCGCCTGCTGAAAAAATATAAGTTGTATAAAAGTGGTTTTTACCGTAAAATCGGCCAAATCATTTATGGATAAAATTTTTAAACAAAGGATGGTCAAAATATGAAAGCGGAAATTTTATGTGTTGGTACGGAGCTGCTGCTGGGGGATATCGTCAATACCAATGCGGCCTATATCGCGAAGGAACTTGCCAATATTGGCATCGATGTGTATTACCAGAGCGTTGTGGGAGACAATAACGACCGGCTGAAAAGCAGTTTGAACCTAGCCTTTTCCCGTGCGGATATCGTCATCCTGACAGGGGGCCTGGGGCCGACGTACGACGACCTGACAAAGGAAACGGTGGCGGAATATTTCCACAAGGAGATGCAAATGGATGAGGATTCGCTCAAGGGCATCGAATGTTTTTTTAAGAAGCTGGATCGCCCAATGACGGAAAACAACAAAAAACAGGCGATGATGCCTGCCGGAGCGACGATTTTCCCCAATGCGCATGGAACGGCGCCCGGCCTGGCGGTCAGTGAAAATGGAAAGACGGCGATCCTGCTTCCTGGCCCGCCTTCGGAAATGAAACCGATGTTTGGTGAAAGCGTTATACCGTACCTGATGGGATTTTCCAATAAGGTACTGGTGTCACATAACCTGCGGCTGTTCGGTATAGGCGAATCGCAGGTAGAGGATACCCTTTACGGGCTGATGAAAAACAGCACCAATCCAACGATCGCGCCGTATGCAAAGACAGGGGAAGTCACGCTGCGCGTCACAGCGTCTGGGGACACATATGAAGAATGCGAAACATTGATTGTCCCGGTGATCAAACAGATTAAAGACGCATTGGGGCAGTATATCTATGGCATAGACGTAGCGAACCTGCAGACAGCGGTTGTACAAGCGCTCAAGGAAAAGAACCTGACGGTGGCGACTGCGGAGAGCTGTACAGGCGGGCTGGTCTCGCAGCGTATCACGCAGGTCCCGGGGGCAAGCGAAGTGTTTGGATGCGGCGTGTGTTCTTACTCCAACGCGATCAAGCAAGCTGTGTTGCATGTTTCCGGTGATACCCTAGAAAAGTATGGCGCGGTGTCCAGGCAAACGGCAGCGGAAATGGCGCAGGGGGTACGCAGGATATCCGGCGCTGATATCGGTGTTTCCACTACTGGAATTGCAGGGCCGGGCGGCGGAAGCAAAGAAAAACCGGTGGGCCTTGTTTACATTGCGATCGACAGCGAAAAGGTCAGCAAAGTGATCAAATTGAACTTACAGCGCGGCAGGGTGGACGACAGGGAGAATATCCGCCATATGAGCGCGCAGCACGTATTTCAGATGATATTGGACGCACTGAAAAGTTATTGAGGAAAAAAACGGTCTTGGCGGAAGTTGATCTCCAGGATGAAAATGGAGACCATGATGACCGCGCCGCCCACGACCAGAGACCAGCTTAGGGCCTCGTAACCTAAGATGACGGAGAAGATGCTGGCAAACATGCTTTCCAGCGACAGGATCAGTGCGGAACGGGCAGGGGGAATATATTTTTGTGCAGTGCATTCCAGCCAATACGGAATGGCAGTGCAAATGACCCCAAGGTAAACCGTGATCCAAATACAAAGGGAAAAGTTGCGGATATCGCCGACAGGAGTACGTTCAAACAGCAGGAAGTACGCAAGCGCGAGCAGGCCTGTCACGGTGATTTGGACGAAAGAAAAAGAAGATGCCTCTGAATCTTTGGCGGCAAAGCCGATATAGGCAATCTGGCAGGCAAAAGAAACGGAGCACAGCAAGGAAAGGATATCGCCGAGGCTGAATGTGATCTGTGTATTGAATGCATTTGTCAGGATGGAAATCCCCAAAAAGCCGATAGCTACGGAAAGAAAGGTCTTGTGCGGCGGCTTTTTTTTCAGCAGGAACCAGCTGATGAAGGGGACAAAGACGACGTTCAACGTGGTCAGGAAAGCGTTGCTTGAGACAAGGGTATATTGCATGCCGATGGTTTGCAGCAGGAAGCCGGCCCCCATAAAAAGGCCGGCGATGATACCGTGCCTGAGCTGTAATTTTGTCAGCGAACGGATATGTTTGAAAGATGTGATGAGGATCAGGAGCGCGGCAAACAGCATACGGAACACCAGGATCATGGCAGATGTCATACCGCTTTGCTGGAGGTATTTGGTGGCGATAAAGCCTGTGCCCCAAAATACGGCGACGATAAACAGCATGATATCAAATTTTGCAGTGGTATGCCGCATGGCGTTTCTTCCTCCCGTAAAGATCGCAAGCAGTACCTATGGTAACACATATAAGCACTAGGAAGCAATTGGTTTTGAAGGGAGAGCATGAAAATGGAATATGCAGAACGGCTCCAGCAAATGATCGATGAAAGCGAGAATATCGTTTTTTTCGGCGGCGCGGGTGTGTCGACGGAGAGTGGTATCCCGGATTTCCGCAGCGTGGATGGATTATACCATACGCAGTACCGTTTCCCGCCGGAGACGATTTTAAGCCATGATTTTTTCCTTTCGCATACACAGGAGTTCTTTGCCTTTTACAAGGCAAAAATGCTGCAGCTTGGCGCGCGTCCGAATATGGCGCACAAAAAACTGGCGGAGCTCGAAAAAGAAGGGAAGTTAAAAGCAGTGGTCACCCAGAATATAGACGGCCTCCATCAGGCGGCAGGATCGAAAAATGTGCTGGAATTACATGGCTCGGTACATCGCAATACATGCATGGATTGCGGGAAACGCTATACGGCCGAGGATATCCTGCGTAGCGGGGAAGTCCCGTACTGCACATGCGGAGGAATCATTAAGCCGGATGTCGTATTGTACGGAGAGATGCTTTCCGATGATGTTATGAACCGTTCTGTGAAAGCGATCGCTGCAGCCGATATGTTGATCGTGGGCGGTACGTCGCTTGTCGTATATCCTGCTGCGGGGCTGATCGAGTACTACGGCGGCAATAAGCTTGTATTGATCAACAAGGCTCCTACCGGGCGTGACGGTCGTGCGGATCTGTTGATCCCGGGAAAGATCGGCGAAGTATTATCAAAAATAAAATAAATTTGAAATTTGTCAAAAATGGTTATATACTATATATGTGGGAGTTTTCGATATTTACCATGTATGCGAAAAAGCGGGAGCTGGATTTCCGTCTTTTTTACAATATTTTATTATTTTTAAGAAGGTATAAAACATGAGAACAAAAGCGAAAGACAAAATTGTGGTAATCGGTTCCGGTAATGTAGGCGTTACCATTGCTTACACGCTCATGCTCAAAAGATTGAGCTCGGACATCGTATTGATCGACGTCGACGAGGGCAGGGCCGAAGGCAATGTTCTTGATATGAACCATGGCATTGCGTTTTTTCGTCAGCTGTCCATCAAGCGCGGAACCTATGAGGATTGCAAGGATGCTTCCATCGTTATCGTAACGGCGGGGATCGCCCGCAAGCCGGGGCAGACGAGGCTGGAGCTGGCGCAGACCAACGTCAAGATCATGTACGATATCGCGAAGCAGATCACGCAGTACAACAAGGATATGATCATTTTAGTCGTTTCAAACCCTGTGGACGTGCTTACCTATGTAGCGCGGAAAGCTTCCGGACTGCCGGCCGCGCAGGTCATTGGTTCGGGCACGATGCTCGATACGTCCCGCTTCCGCTATTTGCTCAGTAAACATTTTGATACGGATATCCGTGATATCAACGCTTATATCCTGGGGGAACACGGCGACACGCAAGTACCGATCTGGTCCAGCATCACGATCGCGGGCGAGCGTATTGACGAATATTGCAAGGACTTCAATAAGGTTCTCGACCGTCAGGCGATCTTTGAAAAGACGAGGGATGCAGGCGCGGAGGTCATCAGCCTGAAGGGCGCGACTTTTTACGGCGTATCGATGTCCGTTGCGCGTGTCGTGGCCTCGATTTTGGAGGACGAACACACGGTACTGCCCGTTTCTCATGTTTTGGATGAAGATTACCACGGTATCAGCGATGTCGCGATCAGCTTGCCGTGCATCGTGACGTATGAAGGGGTAAAGCAGGTGATCGACCTGCACATTACGCCTGAAGAAATGGAAGAACTGCGGCATTCCGCAAAGACAATGAAATCATTTTTAGATAAATCTATCGAGATTCTTGAAGAGGAGGCAAAATAAAATGGATATCAAGGAAAAAGCTTTAAAGGCCCACGCCGAATGGAAAGGGAAGATCGAAGTAATCAGCAGGGCGCCGCTCAAGGACAAAGAAGACCTGTCAATCGCTTATACGCCGGGCGTAGCGGAACCGTGCCTGAAGATTTCAGAAGATGTTGATCTTTCGTACGAGTATACGCGCCGCCATAACCTTGTTGCCGTTGTAACGGACGGTACTGCGGTACTTGGCCTGGGCGATATTGGCCCGGAAGCGGGCATGCCCGTTATGGAAGGCAAGTGCGTACTGTTTAAAACATTCGGCGATGTAGACGCTTTTCCGCTATGCATCCGCAGCAAGGAAGTGGATGATATCGTAAATACGGTCGCTTTGCTCGCAGGCAGCTTTGGTGGGATCAACCTCGAAGATATCAGCGCGCCGCGTTGCTTTGAGATCGAACGCAGGTTGAAGGAAATCTGCGACATCCCGATTTTTCACGATGACCAGCATGGTACGGCAGTCGTAACGCTTGCGGCACTTATTAATGCGCTTAAAATTGTTGGAAAAGATATCCATGATATCAGCGTGGTAACTTCCGGTGCAGGTGCCGCCGGTATCGCGATCATTAAGTTGCTGATGGCGATGGGCCTGAAGGACGTCGTTATGTGCGACCGCCAGGGCGCGATCTATAAGGGCAGGGACAGCCTCAACGAAGAGAAAAAGGAAATGGCCGAGATTTCCAACCTGATGATGAAAAAGGGAAGCCTTGAAGAAGTGCTGAAAGGCGCGGATGTCTTTATCGGCGTTTCCGCTCCGGGTACTGTGACAGAAGAAATGGTGAAATCCATGGCAGACCAGCCGATCCTGTTTCCGATGGCGAATCCGACGCCGGAGATCATGCCTGATCTCGCGAAAAAAGCCGGCGCAGCGATCATTGGGACGGGCAGGAGCGATTTCCCGAACCAGATCAACAACGTGTTGGCCTTCCCCGGCATCTTTAGGGGGGCGCTCGACGTCCGTGCAAGCGATATCAACGACGATATGAAGATCGCCGCATCTTACGCGATCGCGGATCTGATTACTGAAGACGAGCTTGATCCGGATTATATCATACCGTCGCCATTCGATACACGCGTGGCCCCCGCTGTTTCAAAAGCCGTTGCACAGGCTGCGAGAAAATCTGGCGTAAGCCGTGTTTGAGCATAATAGGATGTTTAAAAAACCGCTTTATTAAGCGGTTTTTTAATGCCTTTTAATTTTGTTTTTTTATGTAAAACGAAAAAAAGCGTTACATCCGACGCTATCTGTAGTATAATTAAAAAATAAGCCTTTTTAGAAACGATGCGATATTAATTTTTGCACCATAAGCATTGTATTCCTAAATACAGGAAGTGTCAATAGATTATTAAAAATAAGGAGGATTATTGAATGGAAAACAGCCGTATTTCAGATATTACACCGGAGATTTATGGTTTAACGGAAAAGATTATGCAGACAGGTGCGATTGACCCGGCTTTATATACCGAATATCAGGTAAAGCGCGGCTTGCGCGATATCAATGGACAGGGTGTGCTGGCGGGGCTGACGCGTATTTCCGATATACAGTCCTTCGTTAGGGATGGAGACCAGATGGTTCCCTGTGAGGGAAAGCTTTTTTACCGCGGGATCAACATAAAGGATATTGTAAAAGGGTTCATCACCGAAAAGCGCTATGGGTTCGAGGAAGTCGTCTACCTTTTGCTGACAGGGGATATGCCCGATAAAACACAGCTATTGGATTTTAAAAAATTGCTTGCTCATTACCGTACGCTGCCTACGAATTTTGTACGCGACATCATCATGAAGGCGCCCAGCGCGGATATGATGAATACGCTTGCGCGAAGCGTGCTGACGCTTTATGCATATGATGAAAAGGCAAACGATATATCCCTCCCCAACGTATTGCGCCAGTCGCTGCAGATGGTCGCGCTGTTTCCGCTCTTTTCCGTGTATGGTTACCAGGCTTACCGCCACTACCACGATGGGCAGAGCCTTTTTATCCATGTGCCGGATCCGGAGCTTTCCACTGCTGAAAACATCCTGCACCTCCTGCGCCCGGACAGCAAATATACGGAACTTGAAGCGCACATCCTGGATGTTTCCTTAGTGCTGCATGCAGAGCATGGTGGCGGTAACAACTCGACATTTACGACGCATGTCGTATCGTCTTCCGGAACGGATACCTACTCTTCGGTCGCGGCATCGCTGGGTTCTTTGAAAGGCCCGAAGCATGGCGGGGCGAATATCAAAGTCGTCCAGATGATAGAAGATATGAAAAAGAATTTGAAAGACTGGACAAGCGAATCTGAAGTAAAGGATTACCTTGCCAAGCTGCTCAATAAACAGGCGTTTGATAAGGCGGGGCTCATCTATGGAATGGGCCATGCGGTCTATTCGCTTTCTGACCCGCGTGCGGATATCTTCAAGAGCTTCGTACAGAACTTGTCGGAGGAAAAGGGCCTTTCCAAAGAGTTCCAGCTCTATACTTTGGTGGAACGTTTAGCGCCGGAGGTCATTGCGAAAGAGCGCAAGATTTATAAAGGCGTCAGTGCGAACGTTGACTTTTACAGCGGCTTTGTTTATAGTATGCTGAAGCTGCCGACTGAATTATTTACGCCGATCTTCGCTATGGCCCGTATCGCAGGCTGGAGCGCACACCGTATTGAGGAGCTTTCCAACGCCGGAAAGATTATTCGTCCCGCATATAAAAATGTACAGGAAGCACGTCCGTATGTACCGCTTGACAAGAGATAAAGATGTAATATGAAAAACACCGCTATAGCGGTGTTTTTTTGTAGTATCCGCATAAAAATCGTGATATGATGTAAGGGAGAAAAGAAAACGGGAGAGAAATGTTGAGCAGCTTCTTTTGGAATTATGAGATGGACGCTGAATTTCCATTGAGCATTTTGGATTTTACGACCAAAGGCGACCACGAAAAAATACATTGGCATAATTACCTGCAGATCGTACTCTGCATAGGGGGAAGCGGGAAATTCATTTTTACCAACAGGGAATATGGAGTAGAGCCCGGGGATATTTTTATTGTAAGCGATTTTGAAAACCATGTGGCGATTTCCGGCCCCGGCGAACAGACGGAATATATCTTCGTGATTTTTCTGCCCGCGCTGATTGCGTCGCCCGGCAGCCGGCAGTTCGATTTTGAATACCTGTATCCGTTCTATTACAACACGAAAACATTCGACAATAAGATCGTGCATGGCCTTCCCGCGGCACAGGCCATCGGAAAGGAAGTACTTGCCCTTGCCGAAATATGGAAAAAGAAAGAAACGGCGTACCGCCATGAGATAGACGCTGGACTCAGGAAAATACTGGCGCTCCTGATGAAGCACTACCAGGCGGTATACGACGAATATTATACCCCGGACAGCCAAAGGCACGCTAAGGTTTCTGATGCGGTTGCCTATATCAACCGGCATTTTGACGACGCGATCACAGTGCAGGATGTCGCAAGCGAATTACATATGAGCGAATCTTCCTTCCGCAGTCTCTTTAAGGAGGCGATGCGCATGCCTTTTAAAGAATATGTCACCTTTTTGCGCCTGACCAAGGCAAAAAAATTATTGCTGACTACGGAAGACAGCATTAATACCATTGCGAATTCTTCCGGATATACCAATATGAATCAATTTTATAAGGTGTTCCACAAATATGTATTCATGTCGCCTGCAGAATACCGCAATTCCAACCAGATGAAAATGCAAAAGTAAAAACGTAAATGATAACACTTCCGGCGGGAGTGTTATTGCTTATATACCTCTTTTCTCTGTATAATTTGATTATACTGAACAAATTATATTTCCCTTCATTCTTATTGCGGCAATATGATAGGAGAATGTAACAAGGCATATGGGGATTGTTTTCAGAAAGGAACTGAATATGGAAGAGTTAACGAAGGATAAAAAGACTCTGGAAAAATATTTTGACGACGATGCACAAGGACTCGACGTGCAAGGGTATCTTGACAGGATCGGTTATAGCGGACCGCTTGAGCCGACAATGGAAACGTTGAAAGGGCTGCAAAAAGCGCATGTTTATTCCGTGCCCTACGAAGACCTTGATATCCGTGCGGGAAAATATATATCTGTCAGCCTGCCGGATATTTACGACAAAATTGTCAGGCGCAGGCGGGGGGGATATTGTTTTGAGCTCAATGGCCTGTTTGCCTGGCTGCTGCGCAAGCTGGGGTTTGACGTTGTAGAATATTATGGTAGATATCTGGAAGGAGAACCGCTTGAGATGCCCATGAGGCGCCATAGGATCGCACGGGTGGTCCTCGATGGGAAAAGATATATCGCTGACGTAGGTGTGGGCGTACAGGCTCCGGTATGGCCGATCGAAATCAAAGAAGATATTGTACAGGAGATCGACGGGGAAGACTACCGCATGATTAAACATCCCGCGCTGGGATGGCTGGTGCAGGGGATATACAAGGGAGAATGGAACAGGATATATTCCTTTACGGAGGATGCGCAGTTCCCGATCGATTTTGAGATGCCCAACCACTGGTGCGTCACACACCCGGACTCGATATTCAAAAACATCACTATGGTCTATATCCGCACGCCGGAAGGCAGGAATACCATGACGGAGGTCGTGGGGGAAGACGGAGAAATGGTGCCTGAATTCCGTAGGTTTACAAAAGACGGCGTCGCCGCCTGCCGGACAAAGACAAAGGAAGAATATGACAAGGCTCTGCACGATCATTTTGGGATCGTACTGTAATTTAGAAAGGAAAAAAGGACAATGGAACATTTTGAACATTTATTCAAGCCGATCAAAATAGGAAATTTTGAGGTGGCAAACCGCATCGTACATGTACCGACCGATATCAGTTCCTCCAATGCGGATGGCTCTGTAAGTGACAGGGATATCCACCATCACGCCGAGATCGCCAAAGGCGGTACGGGGTTTGTGATCGTGGGGGCGACAACGCCGGATTCCAAGACGGGACGGCCGACCGTGACCTGCTTTGTTGCGGATGCGGACAACTATATCCCCGGATTGACGCGGCTTGCCGCCAGCATGCACCGGTATGGGGCAAAATGTGCGGTACAGCTGCAGCATCCCGGCCGCCAGTGCGCGATCCCGCGTTATAACACGATGTCTACCAATGATATGGTCATTAAATTGCCCTGGTCGGCAGGGCATGAGATTGTCTATGAAAACGCGGAAGAAAAGGGAAAACCTGTACGTGCAATGGCAACGGAAGAGGTTCTCGAAATGGTCGACAAGTTTTCGGAAGCCGCTTGGCGCGTCAAGCAGGCGGGCTTTGATGCGGTCGAGCTGCACGCGGCGCACGGTTACCTGATTTCACAGTTCATGAGTCCGCTCCTGAACCGCAGGATCGACCGTTTCGGCGGCAGCTTTGAAAACCGTATGCGTTTTCCGCTGGCAATCATCGACCAGATCCATAAAAAATGCGGCAAGGATTTTCCGGTGCTGGTGCGCTATTCGGTCGACGAATGGGTGCCGGGCGGCCGCGAGCTCGATGAAAGCGTTTTGGTTGCAAAAACCTTTGAACAGGCAGGCGTTGCAGCGCTTGACCTGAGCCAATGCGTACAGGAAAGCCCGGGCGCCGGGTTTGACCCGATGTATTATCCGGAAGGATGGACGACATACGCTTCCGAAGCGATCAAAAAGGTCGTGAATATTCCTGTAATCAACAGCCACTCCCTGCGCAACCCGGAATTCTGCGACCAGCTGATCGCGGAGAACAAAACGGATATGGTCGGCTTGTCACGGCAAATCTTGGCCGATCCCTATTGGCCGGTCAAAGCTTATTACGGAAAGACGAAAGAGATACGCCGCTGTATTTCTTGCCTGACAGGCTGTTGGCAAGAATCCATGATGGCAAAGAAGGAGATCGGCTGCGCGATCAATCCGGCTTGCGGGAATGAAAATTTCGATGATATGCAGGCTTCGGAAACACCCGCAAATATTGCGGTCGTGGGCGGTGGCCCGGCTGGTATGGAAGCGGCACGGATCGCAACCGTGCGCGGCCATAAAGTAACATTGTTTGAAAAAACAGGAGAGCTGGGCGGCGCAATTCTCGGATGCTGCCTTGTTCCCGGTAAAGAAAAAATGAAATGGTATGCGGACTGGATCCGTAACCAGGTCAAAGAGCTGGGGGTCGAGGTCAAGCTGAATACGCAGCCCACAGTGGAAGAATTGAAAGCATTTGATATCGTGCTCAATGCAACAGGTGCTTTTTCCTATGTACCGCAGGTATTCGGAAAATCAGAAAATGTATTACGTTTTGAAGATGTGATCGCCTGCCCGAAGGTAAGCTGTGAATTCAATCCCGGCAACCGCAAAAACACGAAAACAGGCGAGAAGGTGCTCGTATGGGGCGACCATTATGCGGCGGTGGATACGGCGGCGTTCCTTGCATCCATTGGCAAGCAGGTGACGGTCGTCACACAAAACAAGGAGTTCGGCTCGAGCGTCGAAGTGATCCATATGTATGTTTTGAGAAAGCGTTTTGCACAGACGGATGCGGAAGCTCTCGATTCAAAGCCGTTCAAATATCCTGTCAAGGTGATCGAAAATGCTACTTTATATGAAATACGCGACGGTGAGGTAGTGATCGAGGACAAGGAGTTCAACCGTACGGCGCTGAAAATCGATACGGTGGTAACTTGCCATACCCGTCCGAATACCGAGCTGTTTGAAGCGTTGAAAAACGCGGGCGTCAAGGTGCTCAATGCAGGCGATGCGGTAAGGCCGCGCAACCTGAATGCGGCGGTCACGGAAGGCGCGGCCTTTGGCCTGAATGTTGACAGCGAACTGATGATGAACCCAAACCATGCCGTCATGAATAACCTGCCCATCGATGTACTCGGGCAGTTGCGCTAGAAATAAAAAGGTGTAACCTATGGCACGATTTCAAATAGGAGTCATGCTTGATTCCTTCAAAATCGACATCAACCGGGCGATCGAAGAGGCCGCCCGGCTTGGTGTACAAGGCGTACAGGCGTATGCCGTGGACGGGGAGATGAAGCCGTCCAATCTTTCGGAGGCGAGGAAAAAAGACATACTGGACAGGATCCAGTCGCATGGTATGGTTGTCGCAGCGATCTGCGGCGACCTTGGCGGCCATGGATTCACACGCGAAGAAGAAAATCCTTGCAAAATCGAAGAATCCAAGCGGATTGTGGAACTGGCAAAGCAATTTGCCTGTAACGTCGTGACTACGCATATTGGCGTGGTTCCCAAAGACAGTACTTGTAAGAGGTATGAGGTACTGGCGCAGGCATGCAGGGAGCTTGGCGAATTTGCGCAGGGCATGGATGCGGCCTTCGCAGTGGAGACAGGGCCGGAGACGCCGGAAACGCTTTGTAGCTTTCTCAAAGACGTCGGTACACGTGGATTTTGTGTCAATTATGACCCGGCGAACCTTGTTATGGTGACAGGCAGCGATCCGGTGCAAGGCGTATATACGCTGCGCGACTATATTGTGCACACCCATGCCAAGGACGGTATCATGCTCAAGCAATCCGATCCGCAGGTTATCTACGATTTTTTTGCCGAAGGCGGCATTGATGACCTGAATTTGAAAGACTATTTCCTGGAAACGCCTTTGGGGGAAGGCAGCGTTGATTTTGATGCATATTTAAAAGCGCTCGACGAGATCGGCTATCATGGCTTCCTGACGGTTGAACGGGAAGTGGGGGATACGCCGGCAAAGGACTTGGCGCATGCGGTACGCTTTTTAAAAGAAAGGCAGGGATAAGCGATGTTTCGTATTGTTGTAGTGGGTACGGGCTTCATTGGCTCCTCTCATATAAAAGCGATTGGGAATATTAAAGGCGTTGTCCTTGACGCTATTGTTGAGCAAAACCGCGAGCGGGGGGAAGAGGCGGCCGCACAGGCAGGATGTGCATGGTACCCTTCCTTTGAAGAGATGCTGGGACAAGGCGAAAAGCCCGACCTTGCGATCATTGCACTGCCGACATTCCTCCATGAAGAATACGTCATCCGTGCGGCGCAGGCGAAAATCAATGTGCTGTGTGAAAAACCGGTAACCCTTTCCATCGATTCCTTTGACCGTATGGCGGGTGCCTGCAAGGAAAACGGCGTGTATTTTATGGTCGCGCAAGTCGTGCGGTGGTGGCCGGAATTTGTTGAGACCAAGCAGCTGTTATCGGAAAATAAAGTAGGGAAGCTGCGTATGGTCTATGAGGCGCGCCTGGCACAGCATCCGGGGTGGACGTCGTGGCATACCGACCCGCAGAAAAGCGGCGGCGGCCTCTTTGACCTGCACATCCATGATATCGACTACCTCTACAGCCTGTTTGGCATGCCGGAAAGCGTATATGCCGTCGGCTGGAAGAGCGCGACGGGTTGCTGGAACCATATCGTATCCAATTTCAAGTGGAAAGACGGCCTGAAAGCAGTTTGTGAAGCTTCGATGGATATGCGTGGGGGACATCCTTTCACGATCCAGCTGCGGGTCGCTGGCGATGATGGAACGCTCGATTACCGTTTTGTAGCCGGCGTCAACATCAAGGACGGCAACCAGACGGCAGATTTGATGTACTATCCGGATGGCAAAGAAGCAGTCAGGATAGAGGTCAAGCAGTCTGACCCATACGAGCAGGAAGTCCGGGCGTATGTGCAGGCCATCAAGGAGCATCGGGAACCGCCGATCCTTCCATGTGAATCACGCGATGTCCTGCGTATCGTCTCAGGGATCAGTCAGTCGCTTGAAACGGAATCAGTTGTTACATTTTAAAGTAAAGAGGGAAGACGGATGGAGTTATTCAATCAAAAAGCACAGTTTATGGTACCGGATCAATCCAATATCAGCGACGCATGCGGCCGCACCACGATGCTCTGTATTGCAGCACACCAGGACGATACGGAAATCATGGCATATCACGCAATCGGGCAGTGTTACAGTAAAAAGGACGAATGGTTTACCAGCGTGATCGCGACCAATGGCGCGGGCTCGCCGCGCTCCGGCCTTTATGAAGGCTATACCAATGAACAGATGTGTGCGCTGCGCGCAAAAGAGCAGAACAATGCAGCAATCGTCGGGGATTATTCCGTGCAGATACAGCTTGGCTATACAAGCGCGCAGGTGAAGGATCCTAATCAATATGACCTGACAAATGATCTGGTAACGATCATTAAAGCGTGCAAGCCACAGGTCGTTTTGACGCACAACCTGGCTGACCGGCATGAAACGCATGTGTCGACGGCACTGCGTACGATCCATGCCCTTCGGCAGGTGCCGGAAGCTGCGAGGCCGCAAAAGGTGTATGCAATGGAGGTTTGGCGCGGGCTTGACTGGCTTGACGACAGTGACAAGCTGGTTTTCGATACGGCGATGCATCCCAATATCGCCAATGCCGTTTTAGGTGTTTTTGATTCGCAGATTTGCGGTGGGAAACGCTATGACCTTGCGGCAACAGGGCGCCGTCGTGCCAATGCGACCTTTCTTGCTTCGCACGGCGTTGACAAAGTGGATGAAGCGGCCTATGGAATGGATATTACGGAGCTGATGCTTTCCGAGGCCGATCCTTGTGCGTTTATTGAGCAACGGATCGATACCTTTAAAAATGATGTGATCCGCAAGATCAAGAATCATTGGTGAAAAGCATTGACGTGACTTTCGTTTTCGTTTATAATTTAATACGTTGCTTTTACATGTAGGGGTATGATGTAATGGTAACATTACGGTCTCCAAAACCGTCCTTGAGGGTTCGAGTCCTTCTACCCCTGCCAAATAAATCATCGGCTTTTGCTGGTGATTTTTTTCTTTATGCATTATAATGAGGGAAGGAAAGATTATGATACGGAAAAGGAGATCAACCAGGTGAAGCGTTTTAAAACAGGTTTTATTGGCTGTGGAAATATGGCTACCGCAATCATCCAAGGCATGCAGAAAGCAGGGGAAAGCGGAATTTTCGTTTACGATAAGGACAAATGTAAAGCGGGAGCGTTTGAAAATGTTACTGTATGTGAGGATATCGACGAGCTAGCCGCTGCTGCGGATATCATTTTCCTCTGCGTGAAACCCAATATCATCCCAGAAGTGCTTGCTGATATCAAAATGCCGGGAAAAGCATTGGTATCGATTGCGGCTGGCGTTACAGATGAGAAATTGCGCTCGCTGCTCCATGTGGACGCACGGATCATGCGGATCATGCCCAATACCCCGCTGCTGGCAGGGAAGGGGGCGATCTGCATCCAGACGCCCAACGATTTTACGCCGGACGAAGCAGGTTATATCATCAATATTTTCAAATCTCTGGGAATTGTCGAATTTGTGGACGGAAGCCTGATGGACAGCGTGACAGGCGTTTCCGGCAGCGGCCCCGCGTATGTTTATATGTTTATTGACGCGCTGGCAAAGGCGGGCGTAAAACACGGGCTTGACGAGGATCTGTCGCTGCGGCTTGCGATCCAGACATTTGAAGGCGCCTGCGCCATGCTCAAGCAAACGGGAGATACGCCGTCCCAGCTCATACACAATGTCTGTTCGCCGGGTGGTACGACGATCGAAGCGATGAAAATCTTCGATATGAACGATACGCGCGGCGTCATCGAATGGGCGGTGGACGCATGCGTCAAAAAGTCAGAAGAACTCTCAAAATAGGCAAAGGAAAGTTATCTGAATGATGAAGGAAGTAATCATTTATTGCGATGGAGCCTGTTCGGGAAATCCCGGCCCGGGCGGCTGGGCGTGCGTCCTTGATTATAAAGGGAATAAAAAGGAGTTATCCGGCTTTTTCCCGGACACGACAAATAACCGTATGGAGCTGATGGCAGCATTGCAGGGACTGTTGGCTTTAAAGGAAAAATGCAGCGTCAAGGTGCATACGGACAGCGCTTATATCCACAATGCATTTGATAAGGGCTGGATCATCGCGTGGCAGAACAACGGATGGATCACCGCGGCCAAAAAGCCTGTGGAAAATCAAGACCTGTGGAAACAGCTTGTCAATGCGACAAAAGATCATGTCGTCAAGTGGTATAAGGTCAAAGGCCACTCGGATGATGAGATGAACAACCTTTGCGATAAGCTTGCACGTGAACAAATCAAAAAGAATATAAAAACATGATCCGGAAATGGAGAACACAGTTTCAATGGCGATGGAAAGAAAACCGGAATGGTTGAAGGTCAGCTATCATGGAGAAGCGGTCGAAGCTTTGGATAAAATGCTGGATGACTTGTCCTTAAATACAGTATGCAGGGAGGCCGATTGTCCTAATATGGGGGAATGCTTTAAAAAACGGACTGCAACCTTCCTGGTCATGGGAAGGAATTGTACACGTGGCTGCAGGTTTTGCAACGTCACAAAAGAAACACCGGCGCCTCTTGATGAAAGGGAAGCAGGCCATATCCTGGAGGCAGTGGAAAAGATGGGGCTGCGGCATATCGTGATCACATCTGTCACAAGGGACGATATTGTCGATGGTGGTGCGCGGCATTTTGCAAATATTGTTCGTGTCCTGAAAGAAAATGCACCGGAGGTCACAGTGGAATTACTGATTCCAGACCTTTGCGGTTCCTTCAAGGCGCTTGAAACGGTGATCGAATCCTGCCCGGATATTTTGGGGCATAATGTGGAGACGGTTCCGGCTTTATATGCGCGTGTGCGCCCGGAAGCGGATTACCGGCGTTCCATTGCAGTGCTGCGGCACATCAAACATGTCAACCCCGATATGGTTACAAAGACAAGCATTATGGTAGGGCTCGGTGAAACAGAAGAACAGGTATTCGAGGTGATGGACGACATCCTCTCTGCGCATTGTGATATTCTGACGATAGGCCAATACCTGCAGCCGTCAAAAGATCATCTTCGCGTACAGGAATATGTCACCCCCGGGCAATTCCAAAAATATGCCGAGGTTGGCACAGAAAAGGGGATTCGCTACGTATACAGCGCTCCTTTGGTGCGCAGCTCCTATCATGCAGAAGAGGCTTTCGCGGCTTACGGAAAGGTTCGCAGCCTATGATATATGTAGAAACAGGCTCAACAGACGCTTATTTCAATTTTGGACTGGAGCAGTATCTGATGGAGCAAGTGGGTACAGGCGCTATTTTAGGGCCTGTATTTTTGTTTTGGCAGACAAAGCCGACCCTTATGGTAGGGCACTTCCAGAATATCCACAAAGAAATCGACGAACGCTATGCAAAGGGAAAGGGGATACAGATCGTGCGCCGTGCAAGTGGCGGCGGGACGATTTATACCGATATGGGCGGATGGCAGTTCAGCCATATAGTTCAAAATGTTAATTTTGATGAAATTGATTTTGCGGAATATACAAAAAATGTAATAGCGGCGCTTTGCGCAATGGGGGTAAATGCATATGCCAATGGCAGAAACGACATTCTAGTGGATGGGAAAAAAATCTCCGGCAATGCGCAATATGTAACGCGCAAGGGGAAGGTACATCATGGTTCGCTGTTGTTCCAAACCGATATTGGTGAAATGGTAGCGGCGCTGACCCCCTCAAAAGATAAAATCACGTCTAAGGGAATCGATTCTGTACGCCAGCGTGTAGGAAATATCGCTGATTATCTCAAAACCGATATGACACCCGCTCAATTCAAATCAGAAATGCTTGAAAGGCTGTTACAAAATGTACAGGTATATCAATTGACGGAACAGGACAGGAAGGCTGCGCAAAACATCGCAGAAGAAAAATTCCGCTCATGGGAATGGAATTACGGCAGCCAATTGGTCTTTGAAGTGGTTCGCGAAAGAAAATTCGCCGGTGGAAAGATGCAGTGCTGTCTGAATATCAAAGACGGTAAGATCAATCGCTGTATATTTTATGGCGATTTTTTTTGCCAGGGAGATATCGACGTGCTGATCAACAGGCTCATCGGTACCGACTACCATGAAGCCTCGATACGAAGTGCGCTTCGTGAAGCAAATGCAGGCCAAATATTTCACATGATTTCGGAGGATGAAATCATGGAATGTATTCTGTAAGAAAGAGAAGAGAGACAAATGGGCCAACTTATAACTATTCGCAAAACACAAGTTTTGCGAATAGTTATTGCTATCAGAAGCGCGATGTGCTATACTGTAGCTAAACGGCAGTATTATGCGGGATTTGTGAGGTTTGTTATGGGCGATGCACCGAATTACCATCAGGACTTGAACCAGAAAATGACATTGAAGTTGCGCGAGATCATGCGAGACCTTCCTCCGTATACGACGAGTTTTTTTATCGCTATGGAAAATAATTCTACGATCCTCACACGCGTCAACTATGCGGCCGACCTGCGTATCTTTTTTCAATTTCTGGTAAAGGAGCTTCCGCGTTTTCAAAATAAAGCGGTCTCCGATTTGACGCAGGATGATTTAAAATCCATCACGGTCGACGACCTGTACCTCTTTCTGGATTATCTCAATCTCTACGCTTCGTCAGATAATGACGAAAGGTTTATATCGAACCAGGAACGCGGCAAAGCAAGAAAAGTCGCTTGTCTGCGTTCGTTCTTCAAGCATTATTATAAAAAAGGCGTGCTGGAGCAAAATGTATGCCAGCTTCTGGATACGCCCAAATTGCATGAAAAAGCAATCATACGCCTGGAGGCCGACGAAGTGGCCGACCTGCTGGACGTTGTGGAAAGCGGTGCGCAGCTGACGGAAAAGCAAAGGCAATACCATAAAAAAAACGCTGTGCGTGATTTGGCAATCCTCACATTGTTTTTAACGACAGGAATTCGCGTTTCAGAGCTTGTATCATTGAATGTTTCCGACCTTGATTTTAAAAACGGATGTTTTACCGTTACGCGCAAAGGCGGAAACCAGGTAATGCTGTATTTTGACGACGAGACGGCGCAGGCGTTAAATACTTATCTTGATAAGCGTAAGGATTGCGGCAATTATGCCCTCTCCTCCCCTCTCTTCCTGTCCATGCAGGGGAAGCGGATGTCTGTGCGCAGCGTTGAACTGATGGTCAAAAAATATGCGCGTATCGTCAGTCCCTTAAAAAAAATATCGCCGCATAAGCTGCGCAGCACCTATGGTACGATGCTTTATGACGAAACGGGCGATATTTACCTTGTGGCGGATGTGCTTGGCCACAAGGACGTCAATACGACGCGTAAGCATTACGCCGCGATGTCTGAAAACAACCGGAAACGCGCTTCAAAAGCTGTGAAATTGCGGAAATAACCTTGTTTTATAAGCGGATATTCATATTTTGCAGGGCGTATAATATGCCCAGTTTGGCATGCTCATACGTCAGTGCGCCCTGCAAATAGGCGGCATATGGTTCGCGGATGGGCGCGTCTGCCGTCAGTTCCACGGAAGCGCCCTGTACGAACGTACCGGCAGCCATGATCACCTGGTCGTCGTAACCAGGCATATCCCAGGCATATGGCACAACATTGCCGTCGATCGCAGAGGCGCGCTGTATACCGCGTACGAAGTCTGTGAGGGGTTGTTCGCTGCCAAAGATGATGGACTGCGTGATATCGCCCCTGGCAGCCTCAAAAGACGGCTGCGTGGCATATCCTAAGCGCTCAAACACACGCGCGGCAAGACATACGCCCTTTAGCGCCTGGCATACCGTATGCGGCGCCATGAAAAAGCCCTGGTAAAATTGCTGGTAGCCAAAAGCGTACGAACCGATCTCCGTGCCGATCCCCGGCGCGGAAAAGCGTTCGGCAATCCTGTCGATCAATTTCTGTTTTCCGGCAATATACCCGCCCGTAGGCGCAATGCCGCCGCCCGGGTTTTTGATCAGCGAGCCGGCGATGATGTCCGCGCCGCGCGAAGCGGGCTCGTCCATACATACGAATTCGCCGTAACAGTTATCCACCATAATAATTTTATCAGGAAAATCCCGTTTGACATGTCCGATCACTTCGGCGAGGTAATCCGTTGTGAATGCGGGACGTATCTCATAACCGGTGGAACGCTGGAAATAAACGACTTTGATACCGGGATCGCTTTTGATCCGCTCAAGGGCGGATTGTACGTCGATCGCCCCATTTGCGCGAAGCGGGATGCTGTCAAATTGAATATCGAATTCCTCCAGGGAACCGCTGGCGCCACGCAGCGTGCAAAGAAGCGTATCGTACGGCTCCCCTGTCAATGAGAACAGCGTATCGCCCGGACGAAGCAGCCCGAATAAAGCGGTAGAGATTGCATGCGTACCGCTCATGAGCATAGGCGAAACAATGGCAGATTCCGCACCAAACGCATCGGCAAACACCTGGGAAAGCTTGTCCCTTCCCTCGTCACCGTAGCCATAACCGGTGGACGCATAAAAATGCCGTGCCGACACATTGTTTTTTTGGAAAGCATCCAATACCTTGAACTGGTTTGCCTGCGCGGTCTCCTCAAAACCGCGAAAAACATGGCGTACGTCGCGCTCGCAGTCGTTCACGAAATCGACCAACGGGGCGTCGATCTTAAAATGACGGCAAATATATTCCTTCAAATCCATAAATATTACTCCAAATAAAATTTACTGCCCCTGCCGTATAATCGCCTGTGCGATCGACAGGGCATCGTTACCATATTCTGCGGTATCATACCAGACGATTCGCTCGTCGCGCTTGAACCATACCCACTGGCGTTTGGCGTAATGGCGCGAATTACGCTTGATTTCATAGACCGCGCGCTCAAGCGGTATCTCGCCCTGTAAATAGCGGATCAGCTCCTTATAGCCGATCGCCTGCATGGAAGTAGGCGCTGTGGTATATTTCTGCGCCAGCGCTTTGACCTCGCCTAACAGCCCTTGTTCCATCATATGGTCGACACGCCCGTTGATCCTTTCATATAGCACGGCGCGATCCGTCGTCAGGCCTGCCATGATAAAATGATAGGCCTCATTTGGCTCGCGGAACTGGTAATTTGGGGAATTACCTTCGTTTTTCAGTATCTCCAACCGACGGACGATCCTTTTTTTGTCATTGGGGTGGATGCGCCCTGCGGCCTCTGCATCCTGCTTAAACAGCATCTGGTGGAGCTGCGCCGCTTCCAGTTGCATCAATTGTTCGCGGAACGCGGTGTCGTGCGATGTTTCAGTAAAGTCAAGCTCATAGGTCAGCGCGTTTATGTAAAGGCCTGTTCCCCCAACGACAACGGGCGCCTTGCCGCGCCTCAATATATCTTCGATGCAAGCTGTTGCGGCTTTTTGGAACATGGCGACAGAATACATCTCGCCGGGCTCTGCCACATCAATCAGGTGATGCGGTATCCCCTGCCGCTCCTGTATGGACGGCTTTGCCGTACCGATATCCATCCCGCGGTATATCTGCATGGAATCGGCAGATATGACCTCGCCGTTTATTTGTTTTGCAAGCTCTATGCCTACGGCTGTTTTACCGGAAGCGGTAGGCCCAAGTATCATATAAACATCCTGTTTCATACGATCCTCTTGAAACCTTTTTGCAGGTCGTTTTTGGTGAGTACGACAGCAATGGGACGTCCGTGCGGGCAATGCGGGATGGAGTCTAGCTCTGTAATTTCTGTCATCAGCTCTGCAATCTGCTCATCCGAAAGCTGGTAGCCGGCCTTGATGCTGTAACGGCAGGAGGCGCGGATGATTTGCTCGCGCAGCAAAAGGATATCCTTTTGTGAGTTGCGCAGTTCATACAAGATATCTTCGATCAGCTGATCGGCGCCGCTGCGGTTCACCTGCGCAGGGAATGCATTGAATTTGAGCGTCATAGCCCCGAATTCTTCAAAATCAAAGCCCATGCCCCGGAGCAAATCTTCGTTTTGCAAAACAAGCGCGTGGTCTTCTGAGGAAAGGTTCACGACATGCGGCATCATCAAAGGCTGCGAAGCGATCGCCCCGCTCGAAGATTCCTTTTTCATACGCTCGAAATTGATGCGCTCATGGGCGGCGTGCTGGTCGATCAAATAAAGATTCTGGCCGCTTTCTACGATCAGAAAAGCATTCCATGCCTGGCCGATGATGCGGTAATCACACAACTTGCGGACATCCTCGATCTCCAGCTGCTGTGACTCTGATTCCTCATGGAACGTTTTTACTTCCTCGATGAGCTTATCAAATGCCTCGGATTTTTCATATTTCAAAGGCATGACGTGATCCGTTGCCTGCGCAGCCCCACCAGCGGGTTTCTGGTATAATTTTTTCGCAGGGCGAAATGACGGGTATTCCTGCTTTTCAGCCGGCTCATCATACGCGCTTTTTATTCCCGCATTGGGCATGGTTGAACCTACGTTTTCCAGAACGGGCGGCGTGGATTCATTCAGTGCACCTTTGATGGCGTGTTCCATCGCTTCCAGCGTTTTTAACTCCTCGTATAGCATGACCTGCAGTTTATTGGGATGCACATTGACGTCCGCTTTGGAAAACGGAATGTGGATGTGCAGGACGGCAAACGGATAGTGTCCGCGCAGCAAACGTTCCCCATATCCACGCATGATGGCAGATTGTAAGTCTTTTGAACGGATCAGGCGGCCGTTTACAAACATACAAATGTGGTGCGTGCTCTTATAAAGGAAAGCAGGATTTGAAATATAACCGCTGATCGTGATGTCTTCCGCTTGATACCCTATTGCGCGCACCTTGTGGGCGATCTCTTTCCCATACACGGTGATGAGTGCATCCATCAGCTCGCCGTTGCCGGGGCTGTGATAGACAGCCTTCCCGTTGCTGATATATTTGATGGAAATATCCGGCCTGGAAAAAATAAGTTTTGTCACGACAGAAGTGACGTTCGTCGTTTCACGCGCTGTGTTTTTAAGGAATTTCTGGCGTGCGGGAATATTATAAAACAAATTTTCCACGCGCACGGTCGTACCTTCCGGAAGCCCGGCGGCATGAATCTCCGGCGCGCTTTCCCCGCTTACGTTGAGGATGGTGCCGCTCTCGCTTTTGGCAGCGCGTGTCTCGATGCCCAGGCGTGCCACAGCCGCCATGCTGGAAAGCGCCTCCCCACGGAACCCGAGCGTGCCGATGCTGCTAAGATCCCCTACACTGCTGATCTTACTGGTAGCATGCTTTTGTACGGCGAGAGGGACATCCTCGCTCACCATTCCAACGCCATTGTCCGTCACGCGGATCATCGTTTTCCCGCCGTCTTCGATCTCTACGGTGATGGCAGTCGCGTCCGCGTCGATGGAATTTTCCATCAGTTCCTTGACGACGGCAGCGGGGTTGACGACGACCTCCCCTGCCGCGATCCGCGCATATACGTTTTCCTCCAGTACATGAATCCTGTTATTCATTATCAAGCTCTTTCTTTATGGTATACACCAAATTAAGCGCCTCGATGGGCGTCAGTGTATCGACATTCATCCCCTTTAAGCGGGATACTGCCTTTGGCATCGTTGCTTCCTGGGGGGCGGCTTTCCCCGTGTCCGCAGGGCTGTCGCCCGTGATGGACATTTCGTAATTTTGCAGTTGGTTCAAAAAAACATTCGCACGCGTGATCACCTGCTGCGGCAGTCCGGCAAGCTTTGCCACCTCGATGCCAAAGCTGCGGTCAGTGCCGCCTTCAATGATCTTGTGCAGGAAAACGATATCGTTTCCCAGCTCCTTTACCGCTACGGAATAGTTTTTGATGCCGGAGAACATGTTTTCCAGCTCGACCAGTTCGTGGTAATGCGTCGCAAACAGCGTTTTGGCATGCAGCTTTTGCAGGATATATTCCACACTTGCCCAGGCGATCGAAAGCCCGTCTGTCGTACTGGTGCCGCGTCCGATCTCATCCAGGATCAACAGGCTGTTTTGTGTTGCATTGTTCAGGATATTAGCCAGTTCATTCATTTCCACCATGAAAGTGCTCTGGCCGGACGCCAGATCGTCCGACGCGCCTACGCGTGTGAATACCCGGTCGACAAGGCATATCTGCGCTTCATCCGCAGGGACAAAGCTGCCCATGTGCGCCATCAGGACAATGAGGCCGACCTGCCGCATGTAGGTGCTCTTTCCCGCCATGTTCGGGCCGGTGATGAGCAGCATATTTTGTTGTCCATGGTCAAGCTGCGCGTCGTTGGGCACAAAACCCTGCTGCAAAATACTTTCGACAACGGGATGCCGCCCATTTTTGATGTTGAGCGTTCCGTCATTGCTCATTCGCGGCCGCACATAGTTGTTGTCGTATGCAACTGCGGCCATGGATTGCAACACATCAAGCAGGGCGATCCGCTGTGCACAGCCCTGCATGCGCGAAACATTTTGCGCAAGTTTGTCGCGAATCTCCAGAAACACCTGGTATTCGAGCGCATTCCGCTTTTCTTCCGCGCCCAATATCGTGTCTTCCATCTCTTTGAGTTCTTCCGTGATGTAGCGCTCGCAGTTCGCAAGGGTCTGCTTGCGCAAATAGCGGTACGGCACCTGTGGCAAATAGGATTTGGTTACCTCGATATAATAACCGAACACCCTGTTGTAGCGTACCTTGAGGGTCTTGATACCCGTTTCCTCGCGCTCCTTGGCTTCCAGCTCCACCAGCCAGTTTTTCCCATTGACAGAAGCGTCGATAAGAGCGTCGATTTCCGCATGGTAGCCGCGCTTTATGATATTGCCGTCCATAATCCCATTGGGAGCGTCCTCATTGATAGCCTGTTCCAGGAGCTGGTGCAGGTCGGCGAGGTCGTCTAGGTTTTCGTATATATCCGTGAGCAGCGGGCTTGCAGCTTCCTCCAGTATTCCTTTTAGGTATGGCAATGCGGCAATTGAGCTTTTTAACGACAAACAGTCCTTCGCGTCGATTGTCCCGTAGGAAATACGTGTGATGATGCGCTCCAGGTCGTATATACCGCTTAAATAATCGGAAAGCGAATTACGCAGGTACAGGTTTTGTTTGATTTCAGCTACTGCGTCAAGGCGCGCGTCGATCTCATCGATTTTTTTGAGCGGCTGCAAAATAAATTTTTTGAGCAAGCGCCCGCCCATGGCGGTTTTTGTCTGATCCAGCAGCCACAGCAGCGAGCCTTTTTTGGAACCCTCCATCAGGGTTTGCGTCAATTCGAGGTTGCGCCTCGTATTGGGATCGAGAACCATATAGGCCGTTTCTTTCAGTGCTTTGATATGCGTGATGTGCAGCAACGTATTTTTCTGCGTATCCTTTAAGTATTGCATCAACGCACCCGCAGAACATACGGCGTCATCCATGCCTTCGCAGCCAAATCCGCTTAATGATTTCACCTTAAAATGTGCCTGCAATGTTTTCTGCGCGGTAGGCGCTTCATAAGCCCAATCAAAATAAGGGTTGATGAAAGCATTTTTAAAGCGCGATTTTTCCGTAAGCTTTAGAAGTTTTCCCGCGTGGGAATCGGAAACGATGACCTCCTGCGGATTGAGGCGCGTCATTTCGTTGAGCAGCGCGGTCTCGTCTTCCGGCTGCGCAATGCAAAACTCGCCTGTCGATACGTCGCAATACCCGATGCCGATTGCATGTTCGCCAAAAAACACACTCAAAATATAACTGTTCTCTTTTTCCTGCAGCATGGAAGTTTCCACGACCGTGCCGGGCGTGACGACGCGCGTGATCCCGCGTTTGACGATCCCCTTCGCGGCGCGCGGGTCCTCCAGCTGATCGCAAATCGCCACCTTGTGGCCGTTTGATACCAGCCTTGCAATGTATGTATCCACCGCGTGATGGGGTACGCCGCACATGGGCGCGCGCTCTTCAAGGCCGCAGTCGCGCCCTGTGAGGGTCAGTTCCAGTTCCTTTGATACCAACACGGCATCGTCAAAAAACATCTCGTAAAAGTCGCCCAAACGGAACATAAGGATACAATCCTTATACTCTTCCTTCAAATCCAGATATTGCTGCATCATAGGTGTCAGCTGCGCCATAAATTTATCCCTGCTCCTGCGTAATGCGCCCAAATAGTGTGGTCTTTTTTCCTTCCGTTATTTCTACATCAAAGAATTTGCCGATCATGTCCTTGTTGCCGGCAAAATTCACCATTTTACCGCTGCCGGTACGGCCGCAAACATGGCCTTGGTCACGTGTGCTGATGCCTTCTGCCAGCACGCGCACCGTCTTCCCTTCATAGCATTTATTCTTTTGCTCGGTAATCGTATTCTGCAATGCAACCAGCTTCATGATCCGCTCCTTTTGAACGGCTTTTCCTACCTCGTTTTCCATTTCAGCGGCTTTTGTACCGTTGCGCCTGGAATAAACGAACGTAAAAGCGGAATCATATTTGACCTCTTGCAGCAAGGACATCGTATCTGCAAAATCCGCATCCGTTTCACCCGGGAAGCCAACAATGATATCCGTCGTGAGCGCGATATCCGGTATCCGTTTACGGATTTTCCGGACAAGTTCAAGGTATTGCTCTCGCGTATATCCGCGGTTCATCGCCGCAAGGATATTGCTGCTGCCCGACTGTACAGGCAAGTGGATATGGCGGCAGATACGCGGCTGAGACGCGATCACATCGATCAGCCGGTCAGAGAGGTCTTTGGGATGGGAGGTCATAAAGCGGATACGCGGTACATCGGTTTGCGCACAAATCGTCTCCAGCAGTCCTGCAAAGTCCACGCCTCCCCCGTTGTACGAATTCACATTTTGTCCTAAAAGCATGATCTCCCGGTATTCTTTTAGCCCCTGTATTTCCTGCACGATTTCTTTGGCGCTGCGCGATTTTTCACGGCCGCGCACATAGGGTACGATACAGTAGGTGCAAAAATTATTGCAGCCATACATGATATTGACGGACGCGAGCGGCCAGGAATGCCGTGTGACCGGAACGTCTTCATGTATGGAAAGATCGCCCTCCTGGATGGAGACCACACGCTGTTTGTTTAAAATACAGTCGCCGATCATATCCGCAAGCGTATGGATATTGTGTGTGCCAAAGATGAGATCGACAAAAGGGAAAGTCTCGGCAAGCTTTTGCGCGACGGACTGTTGCTGCATCATACAGCCGCATACAGCGACCATCAGGCTGCTGTTTTCATCTTTCAGCTTTTTTAAGGCGCCTACGTTGCCGAATGTTTTATGCTCGGCGTTTTCCCGCACACAACAGGTGTTGAACAGGATAAAATCCGCCTGCTCTTTCGATTTGCTTGCTTCAAAGCCGAGCGACTCCAGTATTCCTGCGATCTTTTCGGATTCATGCTCGTTCATCTGGCATCCGTATGTGATGATATGATATTTCATACCGTTGCTTTTTACATATTCTGCTAAATTCTGCTCTTGTTCCATATTTAAGATTATAATGCAAAACGGGCATAAAATCCATAGAAAAAGGGCAGGACAATGCCTGCCCTGCTCTTTTATTGCCTTAGCCGCACTTTGAATACCCGCAGGAACGGCATATGTTGCAACCGCCTTCAAAATCAAGCGGTTTGCCACATTCCGGACATTTCGTATCATCCGGCTGTTCTCCATCCGCTTGCATCAGGGGTGCGATCTTGGTATTTTGCATCTTGGCCACTGTCTGCAAAACCCTGCCGATGGCATCCGGACAGGAAAGGACTTTCACATCGCCGCCCTTTCTGAGGGTCGAATGGCAGCGGATACCGCGTAACTGTTCTACGATGGATTCCACGTCCATCCCCGAGCGCAGCGCGGTGGAAATCAGGCGGCTTGTCGCTTCGGACTGTGAGGGGCAGCCGCCAGCGCGTCCGAGGTTAGTGAATACTTCGCAAATGCCGTTTTCATCATAATTGACGGTGATATACAGGTTTCCGCAGCCGATCTTGACTTTTTGCGTGATCCCCTGCGTGACCTCCGGGCGGTCGCGCGGTGCGACTGCGCTGCCAACCGCCTCGCAAGCGGCTGCGGAAGCGGTATCGTCTTCTTTCTTATTCACTTTGCCAATGTTCAGCACCTGGGCGTCCCGTGAGCCGTCGCGGTAGATCGTCACACCTTTTAAACCAAGCTTATAGGCAAGGTCGTACACCTTGCGGACATCCTCCTGCGTTGCTTCGCGCGGGAAATTGACGGTCTTGGAAACCGCGTTATCGGTATATTTCTGGAAAGCGGCCTGCATGCGTACATGTGCTTCCGGATCGATATCGTGCGCGGTCACAAAGATATCGCGGATATCCTGCGGGATTTCCTCCATATGGGCAATCGTGCCTTCGGAGGCGATTTTGGACATCAGCTCCTTGGAATACAGCCCCCGCTGTTTCATGACTTCTTCAAAGTAGGGATGCACCTCCAATAGCTCGTCATTATCCATGACGTTGCGGATATAGGAAAGCCCGAACACGGGTTCGATTCCCGAAGAGGAATTACAAATGATGGAGATCGTACCGGTAGGCGCGATCGTCGTTACCGTAGCGTTGCGCTGCAACAGTCCCTCCCCCTTGAAGATGCTTCCGTCGTACGCCGGGAATGTCCCCCTCTGCTTTGCAAGCTCCAAAGACATCTCGCGCGCATTGTCTCGCAGGAATTTCATGATATGCTCGGCAAGCTCGATCGCCCTGCTTGAATGATACGGTATTTTCAGCTTGTACAGGATATCCGCAAAGCCCATCAGCCCGAGGCCGATTTTGCGCGTGGACAGCGTCATATCGCGGATCTCGTCGAGGGGATAGTTATTGACGGTGATGACATTGTCAAGAAAGTGCACCGCGTCCCTGATCGTTTGCCTGAAAAGGTCGTAATCGATCTCATATTCGCCGCCGCGCTTTACCATGAGCGCATTTAAGTTGATAGACCCTAAGTTGCAGCTTTCATACGGCAGCAACGGCTGTTCCCCACAGGGGTTCGTACTTTCCACCTCCCCTAACTGCGGAACCGGATTGTCGCGATTGATGCGGTCTAAGAAAACAATGCCCGGCTCGCCGTTTGTCCAGGCCATTTTAACGATCAGCGCATAAACGTCGGGCGCATAGAGCTTTTTAACTTCCTGCTTGGTGTGCGGGTCTACGAGCGAATATTCGCGTTTTTCGTTTACGGCTTTCATAAATTCTTCCGTGATCCCGACGCTGATATTGAAATTGGTGATCTCCGTAGTGTCTTTCTTGCACTGGATAAAGTCCATGATATCCGGGTGGTCGATGCGCAAGATCCCCATATTGGCGCCGCGGCGCGTACCTCCCTGCTTCACGGCTTCCGTAGCAGCGTTGAAAACCTTCATAAAACTGACTGGGCCGCTGGCAACGCCGCCTGTTGAATTGACGGAAGCCCCAGCCCCGCGCAGGCGCGCAAAGGAAAAACCCGTGCCGCCGCCGCTTTTATGGATCAGCGCTGCATTTTTCACCGCGTCAAAAATATCTTCCATGCTATCTGCAACCGGCAGTACAAAACATGCGGAAAGCTGCCCCAGCTCCCTGCCTGCGTTCATCAGGGTCGGGGAATTCGGCATGAAGCGAAGCCCTGCCATCATATCATAAAACACATCTTCCGACGCTTTGACATCGGCATCGGGATCAAACTCCCGATCCCCCGCCGCAATGGCCTGTGCTACGCGATGCAATAAATCATCCGGCGTTTCGATAGGCTTACCATCCTGATCCTTCTTTAAATAACGCCTCTCAAGAACAGTAACCGCATTTTTGCTAAACATTGAAAAAAGACCTCCGTGCAATATATTTAGTATTGGAATAATTCCAGAACACTATATATAGTACACCGTACGCCTTGAAAATACCAGCTATTTTTGTTACTTTTTTGAAATATATTAAAGCAGCGATAAGAAATGGCGGTATACCGCCAAAGAATCGTCCTTTCCGGAGGTAAAGAGTTCAACGCGGCCCCCTGCATTGCACCCATGCAACAGGTTTTCATTCGCGAGCACGCGTGCAATATGTCTGGCAGTCCCATAACGGCCGTCGTAGATGTCCCCAAACGACGGAAAAATTTTGGAAGCGATATCCCTGATTTTGTCTGCGACAAAAGAGTAATGCGTACATCCGATGACAATACCCTCGATCTGCTGTCCGCGGTAAGCGACCAGCTTATCATGGATGTAAGCTTTGATATGCGGATCGTCCAGATCCCCTTTTTCGATCAGGTTGGCAAGGCTCGCGCATTCCACATTGATCGTGGCATCCTGCGCGCCCAGCCTTTCAAGCAGCGACTGGTAGCGTTTTTGATGCAGCGTTGCCGGTGTTGCCAACACAATGATTTTACCGTTCCTGCTCCCCTCAAGCGCAGGCTTTACGGCCGGTTCGATGCTGATAATGGGGATATTATAGCGTTCACGCATCGTTTGAACGACGATACTGGTCGCCGTGTTACAGGCGATCACAATCATTTTTACGCCTTTCCTGAAGAGGAATTCGCCGCACGCGAGCGACAGCTCTTTGATCTCGTCTTCTGTTTTGGTGCCGTAAGGGGCGTTTTCACTGTCACCGTAATAAATGAAGTTTTCATGGGGAAGGCGCTTCCTTGCTTCACACAGTACGCTCAAACCGCCCACGCCGGAATCATATACGCCAATCGGTTGTTCATTTTTAATCATAATCTCATCCTAAAAACTGTTTTCAATTCATTTTGCCTGCTATTTATTATAGTACAATGTGTAAATATAGTAAAGATGCGCTAAAAGTATAAAAACTACTTGCAAAGAGCGCATGAATATGATAATATATCACTTGTTGAATTTAGAAATATGGGGGTGAATGAATTGCCTAATATCAAATCTGCTAAAAAACGCGTAAAGGTTATCGCAACAAAAACGCTGCGTAACAAAATGATCAAATCCGCTCTTAAGACAGACCTGAAAAAGTTTGACGCTGCAGTAGTCGCTTCTGATGCAAATGCCAAGGAGCTTTATACAAATGCTGTAAGCGCAGTTGACAAGGCTGCCTTAAAAGGTACGATCCATAAGAACAAAGCAAATCGCGTAAAAGCACAATTGGCAAAAAAATTAAACAGCCAGGCTGAATAATTTTGATACCCCATTTGAATATGAACTTTTAAAAACCGATCTCACCCATCGGTTTTTTATGTGCTGTAAATATCAACCAACAAGGCGAACAGATCGGTCTTTAGGCTGACTACGCCCTGCTTGGCATCAAAATCCATCTGCGCAAATTTATTGATGGCGTCCCGGAGTTTTTTGGCTGTAAAGGGCTTACAATGTTCGAGCGCACGCCGTGCGGCAAACTCCCTTGCGCCGGTCGCTTCGACGATATGGGATATCGTTTTGCGATCCGGAAATTTTGCATCCCGGCATGCACGCGCCACCAGCATTTGCCTGAAATTATTGGAAAGAAGCGTAATGAATCCAATGGGGTTGCTGTCTTCCTCCAGCATTTTGGAGATCAGTGCCGACGCTTGCTGCGGATGGCCCCCCATCATCAGGTCGTGTATCTTATAAACATTGTACTGCATGGATTTGACGGCATACTTTTCGATATCCGCCGTAGAAATCTCTCCCTTGCAAATACAGGAGAGCTTATCTACTTCGTTGGCGATCGTACTCAAATCGCCGCCGCCAATCTCGTTGATGACCTGCGCGTTTTTAGAGGAGACCATCAATCCCTTTTGTTTGGCGCGGTTTTTGACGAAAGCACAGATGTCCTGGTCCTGCATGGTATTACATTCGACGAACATCCCCTGTTTGATTACAAATTTTACAAAGGCCTTGCGCTTATCCGCATTTCCCTGCGTGAGGATTACGAGAAAATTGCTGGCGGGCATATTGCTTTGCATATAAGCGGCGCTCAAATCCCCCGCTGCTTGCGCAGACAGGATATCCGTACCCTTGATCACGGTGATCCGCTTTTCGCTCATAAACGGCAGGGTCTCCATGGCACAGAGCACGGTTTTGGGGTCGGGCCTGTCTTCAAAGACAGACAAATTGAGCTCGGGCATATCGATATGCAAGGCTCCCTGAACCGCAGAAAGCATATGCTGCTTCAAATAGTGGTCTTCCCCGCTCAAAATAATAAAGTTCTTTACCTGACCGTTTTTCAGTTGCTTGAGTGCTTCATTTGGCGTCATATATTTCCTCTTCCGTTATTTCTTTTCCGTAGTGACGCTGATCCGGCCTTCCCGGTCGACTGTAAACGTCACTGCGCCTGTCTGTGGCGTGGCCAGCGTGTCGATATGCATTTCATCGAGTAAATCCAAAAGCCCGCGATCCGGCAGGCCTTTGCTGTTGCCTTCTTTTACAGAGATCACGGCATAATCCGGAGACCATGCTTTGAGCAATCGACTGTTGGCAGCGTCTTTTTCACCGCCGTTGGGCAATTTTACAATAGGGACATGCTCCTGATACAGAAGGTCACCGGTTTTATTTTGCATCAACAGGCAAATAGGCCGGCCATCCTGATACAAAACCAGGGAAAGATGCTTCTGGTCGTCCCCGACCACGTCCAGATAGACATCGCCTGCTAATTCTATTTTATCATACAGTGCGTAATATTTCATTTCCAAATTTGCGTCGTAGTCTTTCGGCACATAATTTAGGGGGACATAAAGCCTGTTTACCCTCTTTGCCTGTACCAGCTCTTTCAGGTTTTTTGTCCGGTCGTTCGTGATAACCACACCGTCGAAAACGAGGCGGTTCTTCTTTGCATAATCATTGATTTGCGAGTATTGCGGGTTGCCGCCATTGTCGATCAGGTATTCTTTGCCCTGCACGGAAATATGGATGGCGTCCCCGGTGCCCACATCCAAAGCAACAACCTTCAGGCTGCTTGAGTGCGCGATAGCCGAGCTGATACCAAAGCACATGATCAGTGCGGCCAGAAGCCCGGCAACCGCCATTTTCACTTTATTGCGTAACAGGACATAGTCTGAACAGAAAAAGATGATGATGAAAACGACGGCCCCTATCCAGATCGGAAAGCGGTATATTTCAATGTAGCCGAAGGCGGTACTGGCGAGCATCCCGTTAAGCCATGTAAGGGCCTGCAGGCAGAGCTCTGCCGGAAATGCAAAAGCGTGCCCGGCTGGCAGCGCAAAAAGCGCCAGGACGGAGCCAATGCCCGTAAATGCTACGATGATTCCGGCGAGTGGGATCGCGAACAGGTTGGCAACCGGCGCCGCGAGCGCGATATTATTGAAATAGTAGGCGGACAGCGGGAAAACAGACGCCGTCGCGCTGACGGAGGTTGCAAGCGGCATTGCCAGCCTTGCCTTGTCCATCTTGATCTTTTGCAGTAAACGTGTAAGCGGCGGCCCCAGGCAAAGCAATCCGAAAAGGACGCCATATGACATCAAGAAACCTGCCGTAAAAAGCTGGGGCGCGTTGAAAAACAAGGTAATGACCATTGCCGCTGCAAGGAAGGTCAGCGTATCCCTTTTTTTAAACATCCATTGGCCGATGATCAAAAAGAGCATCATCAGGACAGCGCGGATAATGGAAGGGGCAAAACCTGTCAGCAAGGCATAAAATAACAATACTGCGATATTGATACTGAAACGGACATTGCGGCGGATACGCAATTTGCGGCACAGCCAATTAAATGCGAAAGCAATGATCGCGACATGCAGGCCGGACACGGCAAGGATGTGCGCAATCCCCGTTTTTGAAAATGTATCGCGCATTTCCTCCGTAAGGTCATTTTTGACGCCGAGGAACATGGCTTTTGCGACGGGCGCCATTTCCGGTGAAAAAATTTGGTCGATTTTTTCTGCAAGGGTCTCCCGTAACTTCAAGGGATAATAGTACCAGCCGGGCGAATGGGATACGGATCTTACTTCCTCTGAAAAGCAGCTGAATCCCGCTCCCCTGCTGGCAAGATACATTTCTTCATCCATGCCGCCGGGATTTCTCGTTGCCCCGGGGGGACTCACTTTACTTTCAAAAGTCACGGTATCGCCATAATCCAGGACTTCGCGCGAATACAAAAGGACTTTTTTGCTGAAGTTTTCCTTTCGGCCATCTCTTGCCGTCAGGGAAACATTGTCGAGCGTATAGGAATGATAGGCAGATGACATAGAGGAACGGTCGGAGACATACCCTTCGATCGTATAATCCTGCCCCGGTGTAATATGCGAAAAGTCCGTGGAAAACTGTACTTGGAAAATAAGCCCGCCGATAGAAAAGAACACCAGATACAGGGCGGCCAGCATAGGACGGTTTTTCAAAAAGAAAGCGCAGAGAAAGAACCCGGCCCCGCCGGCCAGCAGAATCCAAAAAATGGGCGCCGGAATATCCAAATAATAAGAGAACAGGATTCCAACTACCATGAAAAAGGCAACGAAAACAACAGGTCTCGGATTCAAAATTGGTTTCATGGAACACTCCGTCAGATGATATATTCCGTTTTTTCCTGAACAATGATCGTGTCCTGAAAAATCGCGCATGCCTCGCGCAGAAGATCCTGTTCACAGTATGTAGGGTTGATATGTGTTAAAAAAAGTTTTCCTGCCCGCGCCGTTTTCGCGGTCTGTGCAGCTTCCCCAACCGTCATATGAGGCAATATTTTTTGGGGGTGATCCTCATTGAGAAAACCGCTGTCCAGCATTACGACATCTGCATCCCGGCAGAACCCGGCCAGATGGTCGCTGTAACGTGAATCCCCGGAAAAAACAAAGGATTTTCCCTCTGCGCGGAATTTGACCGCATAGCATTCAACAGGGTGCAGCGTTTGACAAAAGGAGATGCTGACTTTTAAAGCAGGAAATGCAAGCTCCAGGCCTTCTGTTATATTGCTGGCTTTGAACCGTTCACATGCACACAGCGTATCGTGCTCCCATGCAGGCGTTGCGGGAAGATAAACAGGAACCGGATGCTTAAGCGGCGCATAACGCAGCACGAACATATCCGCACAATGGTCGGAATGAAGGTGCGTCAGGATAATCATGTCCAGATCGTCAAGGCTGCAATATTGCTGGACACGGGATAAGCTGCCGCTGCCCGCATCCAAAAGAATTTTTTTCCCGCAACATTCCACGAGATAAGAAGTCGTAGCGCCTCCCGCTTTCGGATATGGCCCGTATTTTCCCAGTACCGTCAGTTTCATCCCTTCGCAATCCTTTCTGTTATGCCTATGTCAGGCGTATGATCCCGGGATTTTTGATCAGGGGATCGATCACGCACAATTGGTTGCCGTCCGCTAAGTATTCGACGCGTTCGCCGTCGACCAGGAATTGGACACGCTTTACATTGTTAATATTTGTCAGTGTATTGACGATCGAGTAGATCATGATAAATTCATTTTTTGCCGAAAGTTCGGCCGCCTTTGCGCTGATACTGGACTTGAAGTCGACAACCGCGAGATCGCCCGCAAGGTAAACGCTGTTGACGTCGTCCATGGTGATGCCCGAAATGAAGGCTGGCTGTACATCGCTGCTATCCTGCGCAGAAGGCCCCTTCATGAGTTCGCGCAGCAATTCTTCGGGATACCCGGCGTTTTTTTGATCCACCAGGCGCGTTACGCTGCTCAAAAGCGTATAGGTACTGTTAGGCAGGTATAACACGATGCTGTTCCCTAGCAATGATGAAAAATCATCTGCCTGGTATATGGTTCCCTCAGGCGGGAGCTCTGCATCGGCCGCCGCATTGACCGTAATCCGCACCCCGTCGACATCGGGTATGAATCCTGTGATCGCCGTCGTCAGCGCCGCAGCTGTGATCTGCTCTCCATCCTGGTAAGCTTTCGTCTGTGCAAAAGGCATTTTATCAAAATCGAGCTGGACAATATTGCGTTCTTGCTCGTCCTGCATGATCGTCACGGAATTGAGCCGGGCATCCTTGACTAGCTTATCGACCACCGGCGCATGGTTATAGGTGTCCTCCGGGCCGCTCAAAACCTCTTGTACAATCGTAGCGATCATGTCCTCTTTCTCTATACTGTCAAAACTGATGCTGCGGACTTCAGGCAGCAGGTACTGTTCTGAAATGTCCAGGAAATACAAGGTCGCATTGATGACCGCTGTCTGCGCGCTGGCATCCCTTTTGTACTTTTCAAGATCCTCTGACAAGCTGCTCTTGGATTTTTGCAGGGTACCGGAAGGAAGGTTTTGGTACGCGGTCTGGCTGCCGCCCAAAAACACATTGATATAGGTAACGCCTGAAAAATCAAACAGGGTAGAAGCGATCGCCAGTTTGGCAGTCATGATCTGGTCTTCTGATTTATGGACGCCTTCTTCCAAATTCAAATAGACATTGATGACATCCGGCAGCAGCTCCACTTTCTCGAGGAGAAAGCCCTGTGCGACCGGCAGCAGCGATTCAGACACGGGCCCGCTGATCAGCGCTTCAATGATCTGCGTTTCCGCACGCTCGTTTTGCGGTACCTCAAGGTTGCGCGGTTCCGCAGAAAACTTCTTTCCCGTCTCATCAAGGAAATACAAAACAGGGCTGATAAATCTCCTTGGGGCCAGGTCTATGTTCTGCATCAGCAAAGTCGTTTCGTATTCATTGTTTTGTGTGGGACTATCTTCCTGGACGATCGAACAGCCTGTCAGGAGCAGGGCCGCGGCAAGGAAGACGAGCATCGCTTTTTTCATGTTTCCCCTCTGTCAGGTCAGGAAATTTTTCTTGAATACCGTATAGGAAATTTTCCATATACTGTTTTCCTGGATCAGCCGGATCGGTATATTCGTCATGGTTTTCGCCTCTTCATCGCGCAGCTTTAAGACATAATCTACCATAACGATTTCAGAAACGCCGTCGTTGCCGAGGACTGCATCCCGTATGAGCGGGTCTGAGACCGTAAGCTTATTGGAGATCACTTCCGTCTTAAAATCGTCGAGGGACGGTTTATCCTGCCCATACAGGTTTTTATAAGCGATATAATTGTAAAGTGTTTCCCATTCTTTGCTTTCGATCGCCTGCATAATCTCGCGCATCGTATTGCTGCCGTTCAAAATGATCTCCCCGTCGCGTTCGAGCGCCTCGACAGCCCCTTCGCCATCCAGCCCCGCTTCCGACAGCGTCAGCGGCCGTCCGGTACCCATGCCGTCATCATCGATCAGTATCTGCACGCGTGAATATGTCCCCTGCTCGATCAGCGTGTTGACGATCGAATACACGGCGAGCATCCGGCGCGTTTTTTCGTAAGCGGGGTCGCTACTTTCCTTTTCGTCTACCGGACTCAAAAAATCGCTGCTCAACGTGACAAACAAAAATTGCCCTTCCGACCTGACGCTTACAAGCGACGTTTTGGGGTTGATCACGGCTTTCAAATCGTTACGCGTGGAAAGCGGCCCCTTGATCAGCTCGCGGATGATCGAGTTTTCAATGCTTTCATTGATGGGAACATCAAACGAATGGGATTCCCCCACGAGCAGCGGCTGGTCCATGAATCCAAAATACAGGCGCGCGCTGCTCTTGTCTTTGCTGATCGCTTCGGGGAGCGGGTTGATTTGTACCGCATTGCTCGGCGATTCGCTTACTTCTTCCTCTATTGGTGCACAGGCGGTAAACATTATGGCTAAAAGAACCGCCAGCCCGATACCAATGACCGATTTCCATTTCATTTTCATACTTTTATCCCTATTCTTCGTGTACCTGTATGATGGGCAGGATCAGCGTAAACTTGGATCCCCTTCCCTCTTCGCTCTCAACTTCCACTCTTCCGCCATGCATCAGCGCGATCCTGCGCACGATATGCAGGCCCAGCCCGGTACCGCCCGTTTCGCGCGAGCGAGCCTTGTCCACCCGGTAAAAGCGTTCAAAAATGTGCTGCAGGTGCTCCGCGCTCATGCCAATGCCATCGTCTTCGATCTGGATGGCGACCTCGGTTCCGTGGCGTTTGCTGTTGATCCGAACATGCCCGTTGTCCTGCGTATATTTAATGGCATTTTCGACCAGGTTATTGAGCGCCTGCCGCAGCTTGAGCGGATCGCACTCGATATCAAGCCCGCCCTCTAAATTAGTGGAGAGCGTGATATTCCGCGTTTGCGCGATGGGCCTCAGGGCCTCTACGCATTTATTGACCAGCGCGGACAGGTCTACCGTTTCCAGGTTGATCGTCATGATGTCGCTGTCCATTTTTGAAAGCAGCAAGAGGTCGGTGATCAGGCTGCTCAAACGATCGATTTCCCCGTTGATATCCGATAAAAATTCCTTGTATACCTCTTCCGGTACATTATCTTGGTAAAGCAGCGATTCTACCAGGATCTTCATGGATGCAAGCGGCGTTTTTAATTCGTGCGAAGCATCGGACACAAATTCACTCCTCTGCTTATCGACGTTTTGTATCTTATCGCACATCATGTCGAACGTCTGTCCCAGCTCCGCAATCTCGCCCTTTCCTTTGATGTTCGCGCGCTGCGAAAGGTCGCCGCTTGAAATTTTGACCGCGACTTCCGTCAGCTTGTTGATGGGGTTCGTGATCCAGTTGGTAGAGAGCATGCTGGAGATGATAATGACGCCGCAGGCCAATATAAAAATAATCAGTGTCTGCGATTGGAGCGCGCTGGTCGCTCTTACTACGTCTTTGATACTGGAGGAATACAAAACGACACCAATGATGTCGCCGTTATGGATGATGGATGAGGTATAATAAACCGACCAAAAACTATCGCCCGTTGCGCTGTCATCGATCAGATGAAACCCATAGGAGGATGAATTTTGGCCGTATAGAACGTCGTTGACTTCACGTTCGTTCAATTTGATTCCGTTGAGTGACGAAAAACTGTCAGTCTGTACGATCCCCGAGCCGTTCAGTACCAACAGGCGGCCGCCCATATCGTTTCCGTTGCTCACCACGATGTTATACATGCTGGTGGCATCGGAATCGCTTAGATAAGGTGCTATTTGTACCGCAGTGCTGTTGGCATTTTTTTGTGCACTTTTCAGATATTGGTCTACCAGGTAGTTTTCCACCATGGAAGAGACCGCAACCGATACCAACCCGAAAATGATCCCGACCAGTATCAGGTAAATGATCACAAAACGCCAGCGGATCGAATACATTAATTTACTTATTCGTAAAATAATATCCAACTCCCCATTTTGTTAAGATATATTCAGGTTTCGCAGGGTTTTGCTCGATCTTTTCACGCAGGCGCCTGATGTGTACGTCCACGGTACGCAAATCCCCCTGGTGCTTCCATACCATTTCCAAAAGCGTATTCCTGTCAAATACTTTGCCCTTGTTGGTAATGAAAAGGTTGAGCAGGTCAAACTCTTTGGCCGTTAAGTTGATGTCTTTTCCCTTGATCTCCACACTGCGGTTGATGAGATTTACCTTCATATCCTTGATCTGTATCGTCTGCGCGTCCCCGGACGGCTTCTGCGAGCCTGCGCGCCGGAGGATCGTCTTGATACGCGCTTTGAGCTCAAGCATATTGAAGGGTTTTGTCATATAGTCGTCGGCGCCGAATTCCAGCCCCATGATTTTGTCCATATCTTCGCCTTTGGCTGTCAGCATGATGATCGGAACGTCGGAAGTACTGCGTATCTTCTGGCAAACTTCCATCCCGTCCATTTTGGGCAGCATCAGGTCAAGCAGTATCAGGTCATGCTTTTGCGGATCAAACACTGCGAGGGCCTCTTCCCCATCATATGCTACGTCGATGGAATAGCCTTCCTGCTGCTCTAAATTAAAACGGAGTCCTTTGACCAAAGTGGGTTCATCATCTACAATTAATATGTTTTTTGCCATAATGACAACTCCTTATACTGACGTTGCAATTATTATAACATATATGTATCTCATTTGTAACCGTTATTTGCGAGTGAATAAAAAAGCGCTTTCCCACTGAAAACGCTTTTTGAGACAATATATGTTTGTGTCTATTTTGACGAATAGTTCGGAATGATCCCCAGCGCTTCATTTTCTTTCATGCCTGCGCTTACCAGAAAAAACGCGCTGACAAAAACCATTGCCGCATATAATACTCGTTTCAAAGCAATCACTCCTCTCTTCTCGTGGCTTAATATTAGTATAATAGGCACTTATGAATATTTGATATCCAATTTCTTACAAACTTCTTAATTCTCCTTGATGATCTTCTTGCTGCTGAAATAGGTAATGGCGAAGTATATGCCATAGATCACGGCGATGATGGCCAGCCCAGCAAACACGTCCGCATAGACGTTTTCGTACCACATCATATTGATCATACCCATGAGCCCCCTGATACCGAATACCGCGTGGACAGCAGCCACCGCAAGCGGGATCAGAAAATAGATCGCGATCTGCTTCATGAGCGACTTGTTGATCATCTTTTCTTCCGTACCGAGCTTTCTTAAAGTCGCGTAGCGTTTTTTATTATCATTGGCTGCCGAAAGCTGCTGCAGCGCGAGGATCACAGCCGCGGTCACCAGGAACGTGATCCCTAAGTATATGCCAACGAAGGAGATTGTCACGCGCAGCCCGATACTGGACTCCTGTAAGGCAAGCTTCGTTGTGAAATAGGTGTACGGTTTTTCCGTATTTTGTTCCTGCAGCTCGTCATGCTTGTCCCATATGGCCTGTTTTATCGTTTCTTTTTCCTGCCCATCGATAAAATTGGCATCGATTGCAACCTGTTCCGGCTTGAAGTTGACGACGTCCGCATCAGGATAAACAAGCGTAATCGGTGGCAGGGATGCCGCGCCATGGATACGGGTATTGGCAAGCCGCAGCTGCCCTGCGGGAATCGTGTATTCCTTCCCGTTTGAGGTAATCGTCCGGCCCGCCTGCACAAACTCCTGCAAGTTTTCAAACATGGACTGGTTATACAGCACCGCCCCCAGTTCATTGCCGGATAGCTGTATCTGTTTTTCGCCGATCAGGGACAGCAGGCTATTAAATTGTGAAACCGGGACGGCAAGCGCAGGCATCGTTACACCCCGCTCATCCGCCAGCTCATGCATTTCTGCGATATCAAAATAATTTCCAAACTGGCTCATGATGTCGACGTCGCTCTCATAGGTCGTATACTCTGCGGTCTGCGCATAGAACTCGCCAACCGGGATCCCGTAATTTTGAAGCGCTTGCAGTGCCCCGCCCGCAGCTTCCGCTGTCGCCGGCTCCATATAATATTCTGCGTCAAACTTGATTTCGCGCGAGGTTTCCTTGTTGACCGCACCCGAAACACCGGAGCCCGCGCCGAGGGTTGTGATCGTGACAAAGAGCATAATACATACCAGCGCCATGGAAGTATGGGTAGAATTGATCTTGCTGGTAAGCTGCCGTGTCACAAATAGATTTAGTCCCTTGAAGTAGCGTTTCTTGTTATGTGACGCGATTTTATAAGAGAATCCTGCCAGGCCCGCAAATAACAGGAAGGTACCCGGGATCCCGAACAGCATTACAAAGGGCAGGTACATGATCAGCATGCCTTTGATGATCAGGTAATATGCGATCACGATCAATACGATGCCCGCGACCGCCAATATGACGGAAACGCCTGTCTTCCTGCCGAGGATCTTTTCATTTTCCGAATCCGAATGAAGCAAAGCGATAACCTTCTGTTTGGATACCCGCACGGCGTTGAACACCATGACGCACAGGAAGATTACGCCAAAATAAATGACGGATTGCTTGGCCGCTGCCGGCGAAAAAACAAATTGGTATTGCTTTAGGGACACTTCAAACATGTTGGCCGTTATGACCGACATGACCTGCGAAAACAAGACACCGAGCAACAAGCCGACCGCCAGGGCGATCACGCCGACGATGAGCGTTTCTATCATGAAAATCGCCGCTACGCGCCCCTTCCCCATACCGAGCGTCAGGTAAATACCCAATTCCTTGTTCCTGCGCTTGATCAAGAAATTGTTTGCGTAGAGGATCAGGATCGCGAGCGTGATCGCGACAAAGGTGGAAAAAATACCGATGCTCTCCACCATCATCTGCGCCGCAGTCGCCTTGTTTTCATTCAATTCCATGACCGCTTGCTGTGCGTCTACAGAATTAAAGGCATAAAAAAACATGACCGCAAACATCAGCGTGACAAAATAAACGGTGTAATCGCCGATACTTTTCCGTACATTCCGAAAGGCCAGTTTACACAGCATCGGCTACGTCACCTCCCAGCAGGGATACCACTTCAATGATCTTGCCAAAGAATTCCTTGCGCGTCTCGTTACCGCGGACAAGCTCCATGAATATCTTTCCGTCGCGAAGGAAAAGGATGCGGCTGCAATAACTGGCCGCAAAAGCGTCATGCGTGACCATCAAAAGAGTGGCGTTCATTTTTTGGTTCATCTCCACAAAGCTTTCAAGCATCATGCGTGACGATTTGGAGTCCAGCGCGCCTGTCGGCTCGTCCGCCAAAATCAGGGAAGGCTTAGTAATGATCGCCCGCGCAGCGGCTACGCGCTGCTTTTGGCCGCCGGACATCTCGTAAGGGTATTTGTAAAGTACGTCGCTGATTTCAAGCGTTGACGATACCTCCTTGATACGCTCCTTGATCTGCTGGTATCCTACGTTACAGATCGTGAGGGCAAGCGCAATATTTTCATAACCAGAAAGCGTATCGAGCAGGTTGAAATCCTGGAATATGAATCCCAATTTTTCCCGCCTGAAGTCCGAAAGCTTACCGGGTTTTAAGGTCGTGATATCCACCCCATCGATCAGGATGTGCCCTGTGGTTACCGTATCGATGGTGGAAATGCAATTGAGAAGTGTTGTTTTCCCGCTTCCCGATGGGCCCATAATGCCCAAAAATTCACCGTTCTCAACGGTAAAGCTCACGTTGTCAAGCGCTTTGGTGATGTTGCCGCGGCTCCCATACACCTTTTCAACATTTTTCATATCAAGTAATATGCTCATGTTATCCTCCGTTTCACTCCGTTCAATCAATATAATAACCGGAAGAGAGTCCTGCCGGTTTTTTTCTCCGAAAAAGCCCCGTGATTTTTACGACCAGGCTATAGAGCCCAACGCCCAGCAACGTTGCCGCAAGAATACCGAATAAATTGCTTCATCCTCATCGCTCCTTTTTACTTCTTTCTTTATTATAGAAGAAGCGCCTTACAATCCGCTATCGAAGTTCCTTACAATTATCTTACAGTTTTGTAAGAACAAAAAAACCGACTATCCTATCAGATAATCGGTTTCTGGTTTTTGGAGGCGCCACCCAGATTTGAACTGGGGATAAGGGCTTTGCAGGCCCCTGCCTTACCACTTGGCTATGGCGCCATATGGAGCGGAAGACGAGATTCGAACTCGCGACATTCGCCTTGGCAAGGCGACGCTCTACCACTGAGCCACTCCCGCATAACTATAAAAGAAAAATGGCGACCTGGAAGAGACTCGAACTCTCGACCTCTAGCGTGACAGGCTAGCGTTCTAACCAACTGAACTACCAGGCCATAAATGTAATGGTGGGAGTAACAGGGCTCGAACCTGTGACCCTCTGCTTGTAAGGCAGATGCTCTCCCAGCTGAGCTATACTCCCACACATTATGCCGTACATGTTTTGCACAGCGCATGTATTATTTTATTATAAAAGGTATCTCCTGTCAACATATTTTATGAAAAATATTACCTTCTATTTTGCAATTCCCCAAACAATTCGCCGAGCGTAAGTCCCTTTTCATTCATCAGGACGAGCAGGTGGTAGATGAGATCCGCCGCTTCATAGCGAAGCTCGTCCGTTCCCGGGTTTTTGGACGCAATGATCACTTCCGCGCTTTCCTCCCCCACCTTTTTGAGGATTTTGTCGATCCCTTTTTCAAACAGGTAGTTGGTATAAGAGCCTTCCTTGGGATGCACCTTCCTGTCCGCGATCAAATCATAAAGCTCGTACATCATCGAAGAATTCGCGATCTTCTCGTTTTCCTGCACTTGGTTGAAAAAGCAGGAATATTCCCCCGTGTGGCATGCAGGGCCGGTCTGCTTTACCTTCAAAAGTACACAGTCGCAGTCGCAATCGAGGCTCACGCTCACGATCTCCTGCACATTGCCGGATGTCTCTCCCTTTTTCCAGAGTTTCTGGCGGGCCCTCGAATAATAATGCGCATAGCCCGTTTCCAGCGTTTTGTCAAAGGCTTCTTGGTTCATATATGCCTGCATCAGCACAACGCCTGTATTGGCCTCTTGTGCAATCGCAGGAACCAGCCCGTCTTTTCCAAATTTGATTTCCATATCCATCTTTATTCACTCCTAACAGCAATATTTCTGCTCTTTAAATACTCCTTCACTTCATGGATCGTCAGTTCCTTATAATGAAATAACGACGCTGCAAGCACAGCGCTTGCATCCGCCTCTAAAATGACCTCTGCAAAATCGCTCAGCTTCCCTGCGCCGCCCGAAGCGATGACAGGTACGTTCACGACGCTGCTGACCGCTTTTGTCAGCTCGATATCGTATCCGTTTTTAGTACCATCGGCATCCATACTCGTCAGCAATATCTCGCCTGCGCCGAGCTGCGTTGCCTTTTGCGCCCACTCGATAGCGTCCATACCCGTGTTGACGCGGCCGCCGTTCAAAAAAACTTCAAATTTTCCATCGCCGCTGCGCTTGGCGTCAATGGCGACGACAACGCACTGGCTGCCGAATTTCATAGCGGCTTCCGTGATCAGTTCCGGATTTTTTACCGCAGGCGAATTGACGGAAATTTTGTCCGCACCACACTTTAATATCCGCCGGAAATCCGCAACGCTGCGGATGCCTCCGCCGACCGTCAATGGGATAAATACCTGTTCCGCCGTCCTGGAAACGACATCGGCCATGATGCCGCGGTCGTCGGAAGACGCTGTGATGTCCAAAAATACAAGCTCGTCCGCCCCCTGTTCATTATACGCCTTTGCGATCTCCACCGGATCGCCCGCATCTTTTAAATCCACAAAGTTGACGCCTTTCACGACGCGGCCCGCATGTACGTCCAGGCACGGTATGATCCTTCTTGTCAGCATTATTTCGCCGCCTTCAAAGCTTCTTCCAGCGTGAAAGCGCCATCGTAAAGCGCTTTACCGATAATGCAACCGCATGCGCCCGTTCCCTTGACGCGCTGCAGGTCGCCGATACTGCTGATACCGCCCGAAGCGATCAGGTTGACCCACGTCTTTTTTACGATCGTTTCCGTATTTTCAATATCAGGCCCGGTCATCATGCCGTCCTTGGAGATATCTGTATAGATGATGGTTCTTACGCCCAGTTTGCGCATCTGCTGCGCCAGCTCGACCGCATCGGTATCCGTTTCGTCGGCCCAGCCCTTGATCGCGACCTTACCGGCCTTGGCGTCGATCCCTACCGCGATCCGGTCTTTATACTTTGATACCGCCCATTTCACGAGCTCCGGATCCTCTACCGCTACCGTTCCCAAAATTACGCGGGATATTCCCACATCGTCAAGGCGCACGCGAATATCCTCCCTCGTGCGGATACCCCCGCCGACCTGTACGGGGATCTTAAGCGACTGCACGATTTGCGTGATCACTTCCCTGTTCACGAATTCCCCGGCAAACGCCGCGTCGAGATCCACCACATGTAAATAGTAAGCGCCCTTTTCCGCCCACTTTTTTGCCATTTCAAGCGGATCGCCGTATTCTGTGGAGCTGTCCATCACTCCCTGTTGCAAACGTACGCATTTTCCGTTTTTGATATCGATCGCAGGATAAATTTTCATGCTTTCAGTCCTCCAAATAATTTCAGCATCGCAAGACCCGTATCACCGCTTTTTTCAGGGTGAAACTGCAGCCCATACACATTGTCCTTCTGCACCGCCGATACGAAACCATATCCATATTCCGTCGTCGCGCTCACATACTCCTTCGGTACTTGGGCCGCGTGATAAGAATGTACAAAATAGACGCAGGGATTCTCCTGTTCAAATAGAGGGCTGGCGTTCGTTTTAAGCGTGTTCCAGCCCATATGCGGGATCCTAAGTCCTGTACAGGAAAAAGGCTGTACAGCGCCGGGGACGAGTCCCAGCGCCTTGTGTTCGCCATTTTCAAAACTCTTATCAAAAAGCAGCTGCATGCCGAGGCATATCCCCAAAAAGGGTTTGCCCGTCCGGCTCTGGGCAATGATCTCTTCAAACAGTCCGCGCTGCTTAAGGTGCGTTAAGGCATCCGCGATCGCGCCCACCCCCGGGAGCACCAAATGGCTTGCATCCCTGATTTTCCGGGCATCGTTCGTCACACAGACGTCATAGCCCAAAAAAGCAAACGCTTTTTCCACGCTTCTCAAATTTCCCATTCCGTAGTCTATGACCGCTATCATAATACCCCTTTTGTCGAAAATACACCCTCAAGGTCGGGATCGATGGATACCGCCTCGCGCAGCGCCTGTCCAAAGGCTTTGAACGCTGCTTCAATGATGTGGTGCGTATTGCTTCCATACTGCAAATTGATATGCAGCGTGATGCCCGCGTGAAAAGCGACCGCGCGAAAAAACTCCTCGCAGAGCTCGGCGTCAAAATCGCCTATTTTGCCCTGCAAGAAAGTGACATGGTAGGCAAGGTAAGGGCGCCCGCTGATATCGAGGCTCGCCATCATCAGCGTTTCATCCATCGGCACGAATTTCGTGGCATAACGGCGGATCCGTTTCTTGTCGCCCAGTGCGCTTTTGATCGCCTCGCCGAGGACAATGCCGCAGTCCTCTACCGTGTGGTGCGCATCGACATGCACATCGCCCGCGCAGGAAAGCGTGAGGTCTATTTGCGCATGCTTGGCAAACAGCTCCAGCATATGGTCAAAAAATCCCACGCCGGTCTTTACCTTGTAAGTTCCCCTGCCGTCCAGGTTCAGCTCGAGCTGTATATCCGTTTCATTGGTTTTTCTCTGTATCGTGCTTTTCCGCATGTAGTTTCCCCCTCAATCTTTAAAGCGTATTTCGGCAGACCGCGCGTGCGCATCCAGCCCTTCCGCCTTTGCAAAGGAAGCGACCTTTTGGTATTCCCGTTCAAATTCTTCCTTTGTGTAGTATATCACACTGGATTTCTTTTGGAAATCGTCAACGTTCAGGGGCGAAGAAAACCGTGCCGTACCGTTTGTCGGAAGCACGTGGTTCGTGCCCGCAAAATAATCCCCCAGAGGCTCCGGCGAATATTCCCCTAAGAAGATGGAGCCGGCGTTCTGGATTTTGTCAAGGAGCTGCATCGGCTCACGTACGCATATTTCAAGATGCTCCGGGGCGATCAGGTTGGACACCGCTACGGCGTCATCTAAATCCTTTGCCACTACGATCGTGCCATACTGCTCAAGCGATTTCATAACGATTTCTTTTTTGGGGAGCATCCCTGCCTGGCGGAGGATCTCCTTTCTCACTCGCCGCGCCTTTTCCTCAGAGACAGTCACGAGGATGCAGGCAGCCATTTCATCGTGTTCCGCCTGTGAAAGGAAGTCTGCGGCAATAAAGCGCTCGTTCGCCTGCTCGTCGGCGATCACCAGTACCTCCGACGGCCCGGCGATCATATCGATGCCCACGACTCCGTATACGCTCTTTTTTGCCAGCGCCACATATATGTTGCCCGGCCCTGTAATTTTATCCATTTTAGGGACAGTTTGCGTCCCGTAGGCAAAAGCGGCGATGGCCTGCGCCCCGCCCATCTTATAAATCTTATCGGCGCCCGCGATCTTAGCGGCCGCTATGGTAACGGGATTGACCTTTCCGTTCCGCGCGGGTGTTGCGACAGCAATATTTTTTACCCCTGCGCATTTAGCCGGAATAATGTTCATCAGTACGCTGGAGGGATAAGCGGCTTTTCCGCCGGGTACATAGACCCCTGCGTTTTCCACAGGGATATACAGCTGGCCGATCATTTTACCTTCAGACTCGATAAACCAATTTTCACGCTTTTGGCGGTTATGGAACGCTTCGATATTGGCGGCGGCTTCCTTCATCACCCCAAGCAAATTTTCGTCTACGCGGTCAAAGGCCTCCCCGACTTCCTGCTGTGTAAGCAAAATCGTGTCGGCGGCAACGTCAAAGCCGTCAAATTTTTTAATATAATCAAAAAGCGCCGCGTCGCCTTGCTGCCTGACCCGCGCAAGCACTTCGTCAACGACTTTTTGTTCTTCGGTATAGTCCGTTTCATTGCGCATCAGCAAGCGCCTTTTCAGTTCTCCTGCGTCTCCGGAAAAAAGGATCGGTAACATATTACATTTCCTCCAATGCTTCGCCGAGCTTCCCGATCAGCGGTTGGATTTTATCCGCTTTTGTTTTCAAGCTGACTTGGTTGACCACCAGGCGCGCACTGATATCGCATACGTCCTCCAAAATGGCAAGGCCGTTCTCGCGGATCGTCGTACCGCTCTCCACGATATCCACGATGACGTCGCTCAAATCGAGGATGGGCGCAAGCTCGATGCTGCCGTTCAGCTTGATGATCTCGATGTCCTCGCCTTTTTCATTGTAATACATTTTTGCAACACGCGGGTATTTTGTCGCGACGCGCGTGATGGTGGAGGTAATCCTGTCATTTTGCTTTTCCGCATACCCTGCCACGCACATTTTGCATTTCCCGCACTTTAAGTCGAGCATTTCATAAAGCGGAAGCCCGGCTTCTAACAGCGTATCTTTCCCCGCGATCCCGATATCCGCGACGCCGCGGTATACATAAACCGGGACATCCGTCGGTTTTACCAGAATAAAACGAAGCTCATTCTTTTTGTCGTATACGACCAGCTTCCTCGTATCCTCCTCAAGCTCTGCAGTATCGATCCCGCATTTTGAAAACAGCTCTATGGCAAACTTTGCCAAGCGTCCCTTGGCAAGTGCAATTGTCAATTCCATCTTTTTTTACCTCTCGTCAAATTCGATCACAGTATATTTTTGCGTATCATAGCTGCTGCCATTGAGCTCCAGTACGGCGCAAGTCCCTTGTGCACGCAGGTTTTGTACATAGGCATATGCCTCTTTCCTGTCTGCTTTGCCGCACCTGATGACCGTCACAGGCTCATCGTCCTTCTGGAGCTTACCCGTTTGTTCCAAAACAAGCAGCACCTCATTGATGCCCATGGCAAAACCCGTAGCCGGGGTATTCACGCCAAATTCGCACAGCAGGTCGTCGTAGCGCCCGCCTGAAAGGATGGGGGTGCCGATCGTTCCCGATATCCCGCGGAACAGGATGCCGGAATAGTAATTGAAATTGTTGAGGATGCCAAAGTCGATCGAGATATATTTCCCATAGCCAAAGTCGCACAGGATTTGGTAAACTTCTTTCATGTTATCCACAGCCTGCATACAGGCTTCATTCTTTGCAAGGGACTTAGCTTTATCAAAGACCTCCGCTCCGCCAAACAGACTCGTCAATCCCAGCAATGCCTGCTTGAGATCATCCGGCAGGTTGAGCCGCGACAGCTCGTATTCCAGCTCCACGCTGTTTTTGGTATCGATCAGCATCCGTATTTTTTCCGTTTGCTCCTCGCTTAAGGATGCGCTGGAAATCAATCCCTTGAAATAAGCGACTTGTCCGATATCGATCTTGAAATCGTCAACGCCCGCTTTCAGCAATGCCTGGATCGCAAGCGCAATGACCTCCGCATCCGCATCCGCTCCGCTCTTGCCGATGAGCTCCACGCCGGCCTGCGTGAATTCTGTTTTTCCCGCGATCCCATGGTTGAAAAAGCCATATGCATTTTGGATATAACAAAGCCGGAGCACGTCGCATTGGCTCAAAAGCTTTGTTGCGGCCAGGCGGGCGATCGGCCCTGTCATATCAGGGCGCAGGGCCAATATCCTGCCCTGCAGGTCAAAAAACTTGATCATATTCTCCTGCACGTACGGAACCGCATCGTGCATGAATACTTCATAATGTTCAAAAGACGGCGTTTCGATCTCCGCGTAGCCGCTTTTCAAAAATTCATTCCGGATGATGTTTTCCGTCTTGCGCTTTGCGGCACACTCTTCCGGGAGATAATCCCACGCGCCTGACGGAACCTGCAATTTTAGCTTGTTCATTCTATTCCTCTGTTCAAATAATTTATCGTAGTAAATCGCTACTACGATAATATAATAATATGAATTGCATCGAATGTCAACCAAATCCTGACAATATTTTGCTAATTCAAAGCGATTTCTATCATTTTATGCTTCAGCTCCCTGCGGGCCGCCTGCGTGATCGCGCGGTATTCACTCATAAAGTGTTTATCGCTTTTCATGATCTCCAGGACGTCCCTTGTCTGTTCCAACTGTCGGATATCTGTGATCAGGTTTGCCGCTTTCAGGCTGCTTGTCCCGTGCTGGCGCGTTCCCAAGATGTCCCCCGTCCCGCGCAGCTTCATATCCTGCTCCGCGATCTCAAAGCCGTCGTTCGTGTTTACCAGAACGCGCAAGCGTTCATAGGCGGCCTGGTTGTCGGATACCAGGAAACAATACGATTGTGTGCTTCCCCGCCCCACACGGCCACGAAGCTGATGCAACTGCGCAAGGCCAAAGCGTTCCGCGTTGATAATCACCATACAGGTCGCATTGGGGACGTTGATACCGACTTCAATCACTGTGGTCGAAACAAGCACGTCGATCTCCCCGGCGGCATACGCTTCCATAACTTCCTGTTTTTCCGCATTTTTCATTTTTCCATGGATCAGGGCCATTCGGAATCCGGCATAGTATTGTTCCATTTCGCCAAACATCTGTTTGGCGGATTTCGCCTCCATATTCTCGCTGTCTTCGATCAGCGGGCACACGATATATGCCTGATGCTTGCGATGCAGCTCGTTTTTGATAAAAGTAATCATATCCTGATATTTATTTTGATGGATCAGGTACGTTTTGACCGGCTTGCGGCCGGGAGGCAGCTCGTCCACGATTGAGATATCCGTATTGCCGAACAATACCAGCTGCAGCGAACGCGGAATGGGCGTCGCGGACATAATGAGCGTATGGACGTCGTTTTGATCGCCCGAAAGGGCGGCGCGCTGCTTCACGCCAAACCGGTGCTGCTCGTCTGTGATGATGAGGCCGAGCTTACAAAAATGTATATCGCCGTATAGCAGGGCATGTGTGCCGATGATGATCTTAATTTCCCCCCCCGCTATCCTGCGGTTGATTTCCTTACGGGCTTTTGCACCCAGTACGCCTGTCACGCAAGCGATCTGCGTTTCGTCAAACAATTCCTTAGCCGTCTCATAATGCTGCCGGGCGAGGATCTCTGTGGGGGCCATCAATACGCTCTGGTAACCCGCTTCATACATGCAATGCATCGCATAAAATGCGAGCGCCGTTTTACCGCTGCCCACATCCCCCTGGACAAGGCGGTTCATTGCCATATCTTTTGCAAAATCCGTTTCCATCTCCCGCATGACCCGCAGCTGCGCCCCGGTCGGGGTAAAGTGCAATTTGGATAAAAAGGCATCCCTGTTATCCTGCGCATGGAGCAGCCGCGCGGCGCTCTTTTGGCGCTTTTCATCGCCCAGCATCTCCATTATACGGTTGAACACCAAAAGCTCGTCAAAAACGATGCGGGCACGTGCGGTCGCCGCTTGCTCCATATCCTGTGGGAAATGAACGTCGTGCAGCGCTTTTTTGATGTCCGGCAAATGGAATTCCTGTAAAAAACCCGTCGAATAGTATTCCTGCATTTCCGTTTTGTACAGCGCTTCCTTGATAAATTTACGCATCATGTTCTGGTTGAGGCCCGCAGTTAGCGGATAGATGGGCAGGAATGGATCTTCTGGCTTCTTGAAGTAAATTTCAGGTGAGGATATCGTCATTTTTCCAAATTTATATTCCAGCTTGCCATATAAATAGATCGTCTGCCCGACCGTGATATTATTTTTGATATAAATCTGGTTGAAGATATCCACATTGGCAATTCCGGTCGCATCCGTGACCTGGAAAGAAGTGATTTCCAGTCCCCGGCGAATGCGCTTTACCTGCGGCTGTGTAAACACCTTAACCTCCAGAAACGCGATTTCGCCAAATTTTACCTCGCTGATCCTTTTGACGGTGGAAAGGTCTTTATAGGAGCGCGGCAAATAATACAGCAAATCCTTTACCGTATCGACTTCGATCTTATGCAGCGTTTTCGCCGTTTTTTCTCCTATACCGCCGATTTGCGTAACGGAGGTGGCATATTCCATAAATACTTTCCTTTAAGCGTTGGCATGTACGAAAAAACCGACACTCTTTCATGCCGGTTTCCTGATATTGCCAAATTATTCCACGGAGATGATGTAAGGATAAACCGGTTGCCCTCCGTAGTGAAGCTCCACATCGCATTGCGGGAATTCCTTTTCCGTCAGCTCCCGCAGTTCATCCGCAGTGACTTCGTCAACGCCTTCGCCATAATAAATACTGATCAACTCCGAATCGCCGTCGATCATTTTATTCATCAAACCGCCGTAAACCTCGCTCAAAACGGGGCCGTTGGATACAATGGTATTCTCCTCGATGCCCAACAGCTCGCCAAGCTTGATATCAGTCCCGCCGATTTTCGTATCGCGTACTGCGCTTGTGATCGAGCCCGTTTTGATGGAATCGATCGCCCGCTGCATGCGCTTCGTGTTGGTATCGATATCCGCTTCCGGATCATAAGCGATAGCGGCGGCGATCCCCTGGGGGATCGTTTTCGATTTTAAGACCACGACATTTTTTTCACACAAATCCGCTGCCTGGTCGGCAGCGAGAATGATATTTTTGTTGTTGGGCAGGACAATGATATTGTCGGAAGGCGCACTCTCGATCGCGCGCAGGATATCTTCGGTGGAAGGATTCATGGATTGTCCTCCCTGCACAAACATATCGATCTGGCAATCTTCAAAGATCGTCTGTATCCCTTTTCCGGCAATCACCGTCACAACGGCAATTTCCTTTTGCGGACGTTCCTTTAGTTCGGGGACTTCGGTCAAATCCGAAAGCTCCCTGTGCTGTTCGCGCATATTATCGATCTTGATTTTACTCAATTCACCGAGGATCTGCGCATATTGCAGCGCAAGTCCGGGTTCATTGGTATGCACATGCGTTTTAACCAGATTCAGGTCTCCCACCACGAGCACGCAATCCCCAATTTTTGATAAATTATTCCGGTAAGTATCGATGTCCCGCTCTTTGGTATCAGGGAAAAGGTTCTTGATGAAAAATTCCGTGCAATATCCGTATTGGATATCGTCGTCCTCTTCCGCCAAATTGGAAAAATCTACAAGAGATTCGCCATTTGCAAGCAGCTCCCCGCTATCAATGTCTTCGCCATCCAGAACGGATTTGAAGCCCATCATAATGACGAGGAAACCTGCGCCGCCGGCATCGACCACCCCCGCTTCCTTTAGCACCGGAAGCATTTCAGGCGTTTGCTTTAATGTTTTTTCGCCTTCTTTGATGCTGTATTCGAGTTGTTCATACAAATCGTCCGTTTTTTGCGAGATTTCTTCTGCCGCGGCAGCAATACTTGCCGTCACAGTGAGGATTGTCCCTTCCTTCGGTTTCATAACAGCCTTATAGGCAAAATCAACGCCGTTACGAAGCGCTGCCGCCATCAGCTGGGTCGTAAGTTCCTGCGGCTGTTTTACGATCGCATCCGCGAAGCCCGCAAAAATCTGCGATAAAATAACGCCGGAATTACCCCGCGCACCCTTTAACGCCCCCAAGCTCATAGCCTGGACGATTTTTATGACGTCGTTTTCCTGCTCGACCGCCGCGACTTCCTTGGCAGCGGAGATCATGGTAAGCGACATATTTGTACCGGTGTCTCCATCCGGTACAGGAAATACATTCAAGGAATCCAAAGTTTCCTTGTTCTTTTCAAGTACTGCAGCTGCCCCCAAAATCATTTCCTTCAGGCGCTTGCCGTCAAGCGTTTTTATCAACCTAAGCTCCCCCTTAGAACTGAATTCCCTGAACGATGATGTCTACGCTGCTGACATTCAGCCCCGTTTCTTTTTCGATCGAATATTTTACTTTGTCGATGATATTTTCCGCCACGGCCGATAAGGAAACGCCGTACTTAACGGTGATATATAATTCAACGATCACATTTTCAGAACCGTCTGTTTTAACTTTAACGCCCTTTTTCAGGTTGTCTCCCTTAAAAAGATTTGTGATCGCTTCTGTAATATTTTTCTGGGACATCCCGACCAGGCCATAACATTCCATCGCACTGATCCCGGCAATAGAAGCAATATAGTCTTCTGTATAAGTGATCGTTCCCAAATCATTTTTTAATGCTGCGCTCATAGGTAAAACCTCCCATTGGTTTATTATTTCATATTATATACCATCTTTCCTGCAATATCAAACGCTTGCGGGCGCTTTTTTGCGCCCCGAAAGAAATTTATTTGCCAAAAATACTTGCAAAACCCTTGTATAAATGATAAAATTAACGCTGTTTGAAATGTATACACCAAGAGGGAGGTGTTTTCTGATGGCAAAATATTGTGAAATCTGTTCTAAGGGTGTTTCTTCCGGCAACAAAGTCAGTCATTCGCACAGGACATCCAAGAGAATTTGGGCCCCCAATGTACAGCGCGTAAGAGTAATCGAGAACGGTACTCCTACAAGGAAGTATGTTTGCACGCGTTGCCTGCGTTCAGGGAAAGTCGAACGCTACGTTTAAAAGCTGAAGCCAAATGCAGGGCAGATAATCAATCGTCTGCCCTGTTTTTATTTCCTGTTATACCGCATTTTTGATGACAAGTACATAGTCGTCGCTGTGAAGGACGGCACATTCCTTTGTCAGCACATTGCTCACGCCCCGCGGCTCGTCGTTTCTCAGCACAAGATGATCGAGCGGATAATATAAGCCGTCAAAGCAGTGCACGCACGCCTGCTCATTCACCGGCAGTATGGAGACCGTCTGCCCAACGCTTCCGCAAATTTCAAAACCGCCCTTTTCGATCACAATTTCCTGCAAGGCATCGCAGATCACAAGCTTGACATCCTTTTCATGGGCGCGCCGCAGCAGCATCAAATTGGAGAGCAGGTGATCGATCCGGCCACCCGTTGCCCCGAGCAGTACGATCCTTTTTGCCCCACGCGCGATTGCCTCGTCTAGGGCCAGCATCCCGTCCGTTTCATCTTTTTCGGATGAAGCTTGATACAGCGGAACCTGCATGAAAGAATAGCCCTGAAGCAACGATGCGTCGACTGAATCCATGTCGCCGATCATCAGGTCGGGAATCACGCCACATTCTTCAAATACGGCCAGCCCGCCATCTACGGCAATTTTCAAATCTGCAGACTGCAGCAAACCAAGGGCAAAATCTTTCGGCGGCTTTTCGCCGGCGGCAACCAATACTGCATGCATTAGCCCTTAACCCCTCAAAAGCTTTACAGCGCCTGCCGGGTCGTCTGCATTGAAAACGGCGCTTCCGGCTACCAGGACATTAGCTCCCGCGTCAATGATCGTCTTGCAATTGCCGACCGTAACACCGCCATCCACTTCGAGTTCGATCTCTTTACCGGTAGCGTCGATCATCTTGCGCAGCTCCGCAATTTTACCCAATACAGCCGGAATAAAGCTCTGGCCGCCATACCCGGGATTGACGGACATCAGCAGGATCAGGTCGACATCGTCCATTACATAGTTCAGCATATCCAGTGGCGTCGCAGGATTGAGTACTGCCGCCGCTTTGACGCCGCAGCCGCTGATCTGCTTTAAGACCCGCTGCAAATGGTTCGTCGCTTCCGCGTGCACGGAGATGATATCCGAACCCGCCTCCGCGAAACGCTCAACATAACGCTCGGGCTGCTGGATCATCAGATGTACGTCAAGAGGCGCCTCCGCCACTTTTTTGACTGCGCTGATCATCTGGAAACCAAAGGTCATATTGGGTACGAACATACCGTCCATCACGTCGCAATGGATATAGTCCACACCAGCCCTGTTGAGCATTTCAATGTCCCGCGCCATATTGCCGAAGTCCGCCGATAAAATTGAAGGTGCAATCTTGATCATTCTTTTTTCTCTCCTATCAAGTTCAATAATTTTAAATACCTATCGTAGCGTTCTGCGCTGATTTCGCCTTCTGCCAAGGCGATTTTGACAGCGCAATCGGGTTCGCGGTCATGCATGCAGGACGCGAACTTACATTCGCCCGCATATTCCGCGATCTCACGGTAATACTGACCCAATTCCTCTTTCTTCAGGCCGCCTATATCAAACATGGAAAAGCCCGGCGTATCGACTACATACGCATTCAGGTCTTTTAAGTAAAGAAGCTCCGCCTGCCGGGTCGTATGCTTTCCCCGCTCCGTCTTTTTGCTAAGGCCGCCCGTTTCGAGCCGAAGCTCTTTGCAAAGCGCATTCACCAACGACGATTTCCCGACGGCGGACTGTCCCGCAAGGCACACGCACCTGCCCCGGATCACATCTTTCAAGTCCTCGATCCCGTGCAGCTCCAGGGCGGATACATAAACGGTGTCATAATAGGAATACTGTTCATTGATCGCATACGCGTTCTGCTTGTTGAGGTCTGTCTTATTGATCGCGATCACAGGCCTGATGCCCAGCCTGTCCGCCTGGATCAGCAATTTATCGCACAAAAGGAAATCGATATCCGGCTTGTCGGCAGATACCACGAGGATCACACTGTCGATGTTTGCGACAGCCGGACGAACCAGCTGGTTTTTGCGCGGCAATATCTCTTCGATCGCCCCGTAACTTTCGGACTGCGGCTCAAATTCCACATAGTCTCCCACACAGGGAACGATCCCCTGCTTGCGGAAACGGCCGCGCGCCTTACATTCGTATACGTTGCCTTTTGCGTCGCTGACATAATAGAATCCGCCGATTCCTTTTACAATCCTGCCCTGAATGATCAATTGCCTCCCTCGGCCCTGTTAAACGTCACGCTTTGGGCTGTCGCCTTGGTATCCAGCGTATCGTTTATGAATACGACCAGGTTCTTGTTCAGCGTATTATCCTTGGAATCAAAAGCTTTCGTTATATCGAGAGCAATTGACTGCATCCCTGCCGGAAGCGTCTGGTCGTATACAATATAATAAACCGAAATATCGTTGATCGAACCCTGGATTCCTATTTTTACGGAAGTATCGTCGCTGGGCACATTCACATCTATCATTCCCTGGTATGAATACATCGCGTAATCAAAACGCGATATCGCAAGGCTTACAGGGCGGCTGACAACCTGCTCTGTTCCCGGCTGTGGATTTTGCGTGAGGACGGTTCCGGCTTCCGTTTCGCTTTGTTCGTCATAGATAAAAAATTTTTCCAGTCCTTCCGCCTTCAGCTGTGTGAGCGCATCGTCGGCCGCTGCGCCCTGTACGTCCGGCAGTATGATCTTTAGCGTGTCCGGGGCTTTTTTAACTGTCAATACCACCCCGTTACTTTGTGAAACAGACTCCCCGGCTTTTGGTTCCTGGCTTACTACAGCGTTGATCGGGGCGTCGCCATCCGTTTGCTCCAATATCTGTTTTACCGTAATCCCCTGTTCTGCAAGCGCTTTTTTTGCCTGTTCGATATCCATTGTAAGGACATCCGGCATGACATCAGCGCCTGTCCCGTTGCTGACAATCAACGTCACGGGATCGCCTTTTTCGACCTCGGCTCCCGCTACCGGATCCTGACGAATCACGATATCTTTTTCAGCTTCTGAGGAATATTCGTAAGTAAAGGTGGGTGTGATATCAAAGTTACGCGCAGCTTCCAAAGCATTTTTCTGTGTCATGCCTACAAAATCGGGCAGCGGCTGCGGTTTTGAGCTGTTCATATTGATCAGGCCGCTCACCGCAAAAATGATCGCCACCACAATCGCTGCAGCGATTCCATAGGTGATCACCAGCTTTTTGAGGCTTTTCTTGGAACGGCGTGCGTGCATCTCCTCCATGTGTTGTTGGGTACGCTTGCTTTCAGTATATTTGATGTATGCACCATCCGGCTCACTTAAACAGCGCTGCAAATCCTCATACATGTTAAAAGCGGATTTATAGCGGAAATGCTTATCCTTTTGCGTCGCCTTCTGGATGATCTTATTAACGCTCTCCGGAACTCCCTGCACCATTTTGGTCACATCAGGCATCTCGTCGTTGATATGCTTTAATGCGATCGCGACAGAGCTGTCCGCGTCGAACGGGACTTTCCCGCACAGCATTTCGTAGATCAATATACCGAGCGAATAGATGTCCGAACGCTTGTCGGCACGTTCCCCGCGCGCCTGCTCCGGCGAAAAATAGTGCACGGAACCCATTACGCTGTTGTCTTCTACGGTAATCGTATTCTGGGCAAGGTTTTTTGCAATGCCAAAATCCGCGATATACGGTTCGCCAGTCATATCGATCATCACATTATGCGGCTTAATATCACGATGCACAAATCCTTTGACGTGGGCATATTCCAGCGCCAGGCAAAGCTTTTTTGCCACACTGATTACATACTTCAAAGGCAGCGGGCCATTGATATTGATCAGGTGCTTCAAGGTTTTGCCTTCGATCAGATCCATGACGATATAATAAGTACCCTGATCGTATCCCGCGTCATACGCACGGATAATATTGGCATGTCTCAATTTCAAGGAAGCTTGCACTTCTTTTTTAAAACGCTGGATGAATTCTTCGTTGTCCGTGAGCTCCGGCTTCAAAACCTTGACCGCAACCGTTTGCTTTGTCTTTTCATCGAACGCCTTATATATATAAGCGGAGCCGCCTGCATCGATCTGCTGGATCAGGCGGTACCTGCCCGCAAGTAGCATGTTCGGTTCAATCATACCGCATCCGCCCCTTCGTTGGTATATTGCGCGATAATGACGGAAATATTATCCTTCCCACCGCCGTCCAGCGCAAGATCTACAAGGTTATCCGTTTTATGCGCAAGCGTGGTGTTTGCGGAAAGAACTTGTTTTAAGATCGTTTCGTCCGTATAATTTGAAAGGCCGTCGGAGCAAAGCAACAGCATGTCGCCGCTCTTCCATTTGAATTCAAAGAAGTCGACCTTTAAATCCTTCATGCCGACCGCGCGGGTGATGATGTTCTTAAAAGGATATTCGGAAGCTGCCTTGCCCTTGATCACGCCGCTGTCGATCAGGTACTGCACATAGGTATGGTCGTCCGTTACTTTACGGACTGCATTGCCATTGAAATGATAGGCGCGGGAATCCCCAACCTGCGCGATAATGATTTCCTCGTCTTTTACCGCAGCGAATGTAAGCGTCGTACCCATTCCTTTGAGCAGCTCGTCTTTTTCCATCTCTGCACGCAGGGATGCATTGGCAAAGTCGATTGCACGCAGGATATCGTCCTTGCCAAGTTCTTCCAGATGGCGCTCGTCAATATAGCGGCGGATCGAATCACACGTGATCCTGCTGGCGACCTCGCCTGCCGCGTGGCCGCCCATTCCGTCTGCTACCATCATATAACACGGCTTCTGATCCGTATGTACAAATAGCGTATCTTCGTTGACCGTCCTGACTTTACCAACATGGCTTTTTGCTGCCGTTTTCATGGATACTCCTTATTTTTCCGATTGATATTGCTGCTTTAACTGACCGCATGCGCCTGCGATATCGCTGCCCATGGATTTGCGTACTGTTGCAGACAGTCCCGCTTTTGAAAGCATATCGCAAAAGGCATATACCCTGCGCTTAGCGGGCGCTTTCAGGGCGACGCCGCTGTTATCGTTGAGCGGAATCAGGTTGACGTGGCAATTGAGCCCCAAAAGAAGTTCCCTGAGCAGCTCCACATCTTCTGTCCCGTCGTTAAACCCATCGATCACTGCGTATTCTATTATAATACGTCTGCCGCTTTTTAAAAAGTAGTTATTTGCCGCAGAGATGATTTCCCGCAGGGAATATCGGTTGGCAACAGGCATAACCTGCGCGCGCTTCCCATCGCTTGCCGCATGCAACGAGATGGACAGCGTAACGGGAAGTCCCTCCTGTGCGAACCGATCGATTTTTCCTGCCAGGCCGCAGGTGGAAAGCGATATATTGCGCATACCGATATTAAGCCCGTCCCTGGCGTTTACAAGACGCAGGAATTTTACGACATTGTCGTAATTATCGAGCGGTTCCCCCATACCCATGAGCACGATATTAGTGATGGCGCGGCCTTCTCCATTATCCGCATTGACAGCAATTACCTGTGCCAGGATCTCGCCCGCAGTCAAATTCCTGACAAACCCGTTTGCGCCGGAGGCGCAAAACACACAGCCCATACGGCAGCCGACCTGTGTAGATACGCAAATGGTATTTCCATAATCCTTTTGCATAAAGACGCTTTCAACCATGCACCCATCTTCAAAAGCAAATAAATACTTCTTGGTACCGTCCTTTGAGGCCAACACCCTGACAATTTCCGCATACCCCTCCGTATAACGCCCTTTCAATTTCCGGCGCAGCGATAAAGACAGGTTTGTCATTTCGTCAAAACGTTTCCCCTGCACAAGCCACTGCATCACCTGCTTGGCGCGAAATGGTTTTTCGCCGGTATCTTCCAGTAACGTTTTTAGCTCGTCAAGGCTGTAATCAAGCAGTTTTCTCATATTCTTTCCATTCTTGCCATAAAAAAGCCGTCGATCCCATCCCGGTGCGGGAAAAGCTGCAAGGTGCATCCCTTAGCATACTGCGCCAGTTTTCCAGGCAGGTATGATTTTAAATCCGCCTCACGGAATTCCTTATTTTCTTTCAGGAACCAACGGATATTATCTTCATTTTCGTTTTGATCGATCGTGCAGGTGGAGTATAGGAGGACGCCGCCGCTTTTCACATACTTTGCGCACGCTTTCAGGATTTTCCGCTGCAAAACCACAAGGGTTTCAATGTCATCTTCATTCTTGGATATTTTGATATCCGCTTTACGGTACAAAAGGCCCAGCGCAGAACACGGCGCATCCACAAGCACCACGTCGTATTCGCCCAACGAACGATCGTACCTGGAAGCGTCGGCAACGCGGATATCGGCGTTTTCCGTATGCAGCCGCGCAAACGTCTTGCCGATCAGCTGCGCCCGGTGTTCATGGATATCCAGCGCGCTGACATGTCCGTCCGAAGCGATCTTTGCCGCATAGGCGCTCTTTCCGCCCGGCGCAGCGCACGTATCGAGTACCCGATCCTGCTGCGCGATCCCTGCCGCGCGCACGCATAACATGGAAGCCTCTCCCTGTACAGTGATAATGCCGTCCAAAAACATAGGCATATTTTCGATGTTAGAAGCGTTTTTGATATAATAGGCATCGTCGCAATACCTGCCCGGCAGATATTGATCCGTCACTGCAAAGCTTTCCCGCTCCTGTACGCGAATACAGGTAAGAGAATTGTCCGCGCGGTAAGAAAGCATCTGTTCCGTGAAATCGACGCCATATTCGTTCATATATTTTTCGCACAGCCATTTAGGGTAGCTGTAGAATACATGCAGGAACCCAGCCGGGTCTTTTTTCCTGTCCGGATAATCGATCTTGCCGAGATTTTTGGATATATTGCGCAGCACCGCATTGACAAAGCCTTTAAGCTGCGGTTTACTGCTCCTTTTAACCAGCTTGACGCTCTCGTTCACCGCCGCCGAAACGGGTACTGATTCAAAAAACGCGAGCTGGCACACGCCCAGCCGCAAAATATTACGGATCACCGTATGCAGGCGTTTTCCCTGCGTAAACTGCTGCAAAATGTAATCGATGCGGTATAGGTTCTCGATCGTCGTATTGACGAGCGCAGTAATAAACCGCCTGTCCTCGATCGTCCATGACGGTTTTAAAGTGTGTTTTAATTCCAGATTCAGATAACTTTGGTTTTTCAGTACATTGGATAGGATATCCAGTGAAACCTGCCGTGCATTCAATTAACGCCCTCTTCTTCTTTTTGGAAAATGTATCCTGCATCGATCTTTTTCCCGCGCAAGCTGTCTTTAGCGGGCATACGCTTAGCGCCCTGCCGCTGCATCTCCTCGACCCAGACCAATCCGTCTTTCGTTTTGATGCCCAATCCCTGCCTGTCGTTGGCGACAACAACGCTGCCGCAGGGTTCCTCTCCTCGGTATTCGTCGGCACATACACGGAACACCTTGATTTTTTCGCCGTGGTAACGCATATATGCCCCGGGCGCAGGATTTGTTCCCCGGACAAAATCCACGATAGTATGGGATGGCTTGCAAAAATCGATTTCGCCAAATCCTTTCTTGAACATCGGAAAATAGGTCGCTTCTTCTTCGTTTTGCGGCTTGCGCCTGAGCGTCCCGTCCGCCAGCTTTTCCAGCGTGCGCTTTAGTACCCGGGCGCCCATTTCACTCAACACATTATATAGCTCCCCCGCCGTCATATCGGCAGGGATACCTGTTTCCTCCTGTTCCAAAATATCGCCGGCGTCAAGAGCGCGCACCGTGTACATCGTCGTTACGCCTGTTCTTTTCTCGCCATTGATGATCGCCCACTGGATGGGCGCCGCGCCGCGCAGCCTGGGAAGCAGCGACGCATGTACGTTGATACACCCATACTGCGGGATAGCCAGTACCTCCTCCGACAAGATATGCCCATATGCCGCCGTAACCATAAGATCCGGCTCCAATTCCTTCAAGGCAGCCACCCCGTCGGGTTTGCTTACCTTTTCAAACTGAAAAACCGGGATCCCGTATTGCTCCGCCAGGACCTTGACAGGCGGCGGGGATTCCTTATGCCCTCTGCCGGCCTTCCGGTCGGGCTGCGTGAACACTGCCGCAACATCATATTTCTCATCAATCAGCATCTTAAGAACGGGAACGGCGAAATCCGGCGTTCCCATAAATACGATCTTAAAGTTCCGTTTCATGTTCGTCCTGTTCCCCGTCATGGTCGTCGTCCGTGATACGTTCCACCATTTTGTCCGTAAATAAAACGCCGTCCAAATGGTCGATCTCATGGGCGAATGCGCGCGCCAAAAGACCTTCGCCTGTGTATTCCTGCGTATCGCCATTGCGGTCGAGTGCGCGCACGACGACTTTTGCCGGACGGATCACATATCCATTGTCCTCCGGCAGCGAAAGACAGCCTTCCTCTTCCCGCTGCGTCCCCTCGGTTTTTATGATCTCCGGGTTGATGAGCTCCACAAGACCGTCGCCTACGTCGATCACGACTACGCGCCTCAAAACGCCTACCTGCGGCGCCGCAAGTCCCACGCCGCGCGCCTCATACATCGTCTGCGCCATATCGTCGAGCAGGTCGATGATTCTCTTGTTGATCGCCCCGACCGGCCTTGAAATTTTCCGTAACCTGGGATTATCCCCCTCTAATATTGTCCTTGTAGCCACGTTTGTCCTCCGTTTAAGCCATATTGACCGGATTGATGTCGATACCGGTCAGTACATTTTGATAATGGAATTGGTTGAATACCTGATAGATCGAATAGATCAGTCCATCTTCCCCATTTTTCAGATGGATCAGTATGTTATAACGTTCCATATTCCTGATCCGCCTGATCGCGGCTTCCGCCGCCCGTATACTTATTATATCATGTTTATGCGGCAATAACACGGTTTTTAATCGCCTGATAAATTCTTTTACCGCCAATACGACCTGCCCGTTTTCCTCTCCTGAAAACTGTATCTGCACATAAGTGGAAAAAGGTGGGAGCATGGCCATCTCCCGCATCCTGATCTCATATTCATAAAAGCCGTCATAATCATGCCTGCTCGCGTATTGTACGGCGTAATGCTCCGGATTATATGTCTGCAGGATCACCTTTCCGGCTTCTTTGCGCCCCGCGCGCCCGGCGATCTGTGTAATATGCGAAAAGGTGCGCTCCGCACTGCGGTAATCCGGGATGTTGAGCATCGTGTCCGCCGCCAGAACCGCCGACAGCGTTACGCCCTCAAAATCCAGTCCCTTGGTGATCATCTGCGTACCGATCAGGATATCCGCTTCATGCGCGGCAAACTGCCTGAATATCTTCAAATGTGCATCCTTCGTTCCTGTCGTATCCAGATCCATCCGCAATATCCGCGCCTGCGGGAACAAGTCCCGGAGCTGTTCCTCGATCTGCTGCGTACCTACGCCAAAATACTTCAGATGCGGCTTGCCGCACTCCGGGCAGATATGCTCGGGCGTCTTTGTACGGCCGCAATAGTGGCATTTCAGCATATCCTGCGATTTATGGTAGGTCATCGTCACGTCGCAGCTGTCGCATTTGACCACATATCCGCACGAACGGCACATGACAAAGGTCGAATATCCCCTGCGGTTCAAAAAGAGCATAGCCTGCTTGCCCCGCGCAAGCGTATCGTCCAGTGCTTCGTAAAGGCTTCCGCTGATGGCGCTGCGGTTCCCTTTGCTCAATTCGGCGCGCAGGTCGACAACCTCCACAGTCGGAAGGGAGAGGCCAAACAGCCGCTGCGGCATTTTCAATATCTGCATTTCCCCCTGCCGCGCCTTGTAATACGTTTCGACCTGCGGGGTAGCGCTGCCGAGGATCAATATCGCGCCGCTTAATTCACATCGCTTTTTTGCAATTTCATGCGCAGTGTATTTAGGGTAATTATCCGCCTTGTAGCTCGTTTCGTGTTCTTCGTCAATGATGACGACGCCAAGGTTTTCAAGCGGCGCAAATACGGCGCTGCGCGCCCCTAAGACGATCTTTGCCTGTCCACGCTTCACCTTCATCCATTCGTCGTAACGCTCGCCGGCCGAAAGCCCTGAATGGAAAACGGCGATTTCTTCTGTAAACCTCTGCTTTAAGAACAGGTATGTCTGCGGCGTCAGGGAAATTTCCGGAACAAGCATCAATGCCGTTCTTCCTTGTTCCAATGCATCGCGGATCACGCGGATATAGATTTCTGTTTTTCCGCTGCCCGTCACGCCATGCAGCAGGAAAGACCTTTGATCCGAAGTGCGGATCGTATCCAGTATCTTTTGCTGTGTATCCGTGAGTGTATAATCTTCGATCTTTCCGACAGGCTGCTTAAAAGGGATGCGCGATACTTCTTCTTTTCCCGTTGAAACAATCCCCTTGCGCTGCAGAGACTTTACGGCAGATGCATTGAGCGCGCTTGCGGGAAGCGCTCCTTCCTTTTCCAGCCTTTCAATAACTTCCAGCTGCCTGTGGAACCTGACTTCCCCGTTTTGCTTAAGCATCGCTTTTTTCGCTTCACACAGCGCTCTGCCGGAAACGGCAAGCCGCACTATGCTTTGCGTTTTTGCCCCAACTTTGCCCCCCCTAAGCTGCGCGGGGATCATGAATCGCAAGGCAGAGGCAAGCGTTGTATTGTATTTCTCCTTGATGAAGCACGCAAGGTCGATCTGTTCCTGCGTAAGCGCACAAAAATCTTCCAGCGCCGAGAGGATAGGCTTAATCTTCTCCGGCGGGAATTCAGGCGTCTGCGCCAGGCCGATCACGATACCTTCCGTCTCTTTGCTTTTGCCAAAAGGTACGCTGACGCGCATACCGGGCTCGATATGCAGTTCCTGTGGGATACGGTACTCAAACACCCGGTCGACCTGGGTATGTGTGATATCCACGATCACTTTTGCGTACAAATGAACCTCCGTGTTCTAAGAAAAAAGCGTACTATGTACGCTTTTAGCCGATGCTTTTGATGATTTCCCGTATGATCGATACCGCGATATCGGCTTTGCGCCCTTTTGGAAGGTGCACCACGCTGCCGTCGCGCCGGTATACGGAAACCGCATTGTAGTCGCTGTCAAAGCCCGTTTCTGTCCCGGATACGTCATTGGCGACGATCATATCCAGGTTCTTTTTTTCAAGCTTCCCCTTTGCATATTGCTCTATGTTCTGCGTTTCCGCGGCAAAACCGACCAGATACGCCTTTTTTTCTTTGCCCACTTCCGACAGGATATCGTGCGTTTTCACCAGCTCCAAGCTAAGGGTATCCTGTTTTTTCATCTTGTGCTCTTCACGCAGCTTCGGGCTGTAATCTGCCACCGCCGCGCACATGATGATAATATCCGCGCTGTCTTTGAGCTCCATGACCTGCTTATACATCTGATGCGCGCTTTCCACAGGGTACAAACTGGCACCCTGCGGAGGCGAGATACTCACCGGCCCGCTCACAAGCATGACCTCTGCCCCTTCGCCCAGCGCACCCGCCGCAAGCGCATAGCCCATCTTACCGGACGAACGGTTCGTGATATAGCGTACCGGATCGATGGCTTCACGCGTAGGGCCCGCCGTGATCAGGACTTTTTTACCTGCAAGGCCGTTCCCCTTTTCCATTGGGAGCTCCTGCAAAAAATCAATGATCTCCTGCGGTTCGCGCATGCGCCCCGCACCCGATGTCCCGCAAGCAAGCGCCCCTTCCGCCGGGTTCATTACGATGAATCCCCGATCCTTCAAAATTTGCAGGTTGACCTGTGTCGCGATATTTTCGTACATCGCCGTATTCATTGCCGGAACGACCACAACCGGGCATGTACACGCGAGAATGGTCGTGGCGAGCATATTGTCCGCAATACCGCAGGCAAGTTTGGCGATCGTATTCGCCGTTGCCGGGGCGATCACCGCCAGGTCAGCTTTTTGTGCCAAGGCAATGTGTTCCACTTCCCACGGTTTTTCGCGCGAAAACATATCTGTCGTTACCGGAGCCGCGCTCAACGTTTCAAACGTCAGGGGCGTAACAAATTTTGCGGCGGCTTGTGTCATGACCACATCCACCGCAGCGCCGGCTTTTTTGAGGCCGCTTGCAAGATATGCGCTTTTATATGCGGCAATCCCGCCCGTTACACCAAGCAGTACATTTTTCCCGTTCAGCATTATTTGATACCGTCTGTCACCCTGATGTATGTTACTTTGTCGTTCAGCACTTCGTTTACAGCCTGCGAAACAGGGTTGGGGTCGACCTTTTCCGTCAGCGGCTGCGCCCCGTCGATCAGCTGCCTTGCACGCTTCGCCGTTTCCACGATCAGCGTATATCTGCAGTCGACTTTTTTCAATAGATCATTCAATTCCAAATGTATCATTTGCTTCCTCCTGCGCCCATTGGGCGTTATTCATTATGATGCGTGGTCTATAATATTTTTCACTTCCGCAACAGCCGTGTCAAGATCGTCGTTCACGACCCTGTAACCATACTGCTGCGCATATTCCATTTCCGCTTTCGCTTTGCCAAAGCGTTTCATGATCTGTTCTTCCGTTTCGGTGCCGCGGCCTTTGAGTCGGCCGAGCAAGACTTCCTCCGAAGGCGGCAGGATGAAGATCGTCACTGCCTCCGGATAATTTTTGATCACCTGCATAGCGCCCTGTACGTCAATCTCAAGGATAACATTTTTGCCCTGCTTAAGCTTGCCGAGCACATACTCTTTGGGCGTTCCGTAATATTTCCCAAATACATCCGCATATTCCAAAAAGGCCTGGTCTCGTATCATCTGTTCAAACTCTTCCTCCGATTTGAAGAAGTAGTTCACACCGTTTTCCTCCGTGCCGCGCGGCATACGCGTCGTGGCCGAGATGGATAGCTGCAGCGAGCCGTCCTGCTGGAGCAGCTTATCGACGATCGTACCTTTACCGCACCCGGAAGGGCCTGAAATAACGATTAATTTTCCTTTTGTGTCCATGCGCCTTATTTTTACCCCCACTGGCTATTTTTATCTTAGTCGTCCTGTTCGTCGTTATCCTTGGATACGATCCTGTGCGCTACCGTTTCCGGCTGCACTGCCGACAAAATCACGTGATCGCTGTCCATAATGACCACGGCACGCGTACGGCGTCCGTAAGTTGCGTCGATCAGCATGCCCTTTGCACGCGCTTCCGAAATAATACGCTTGATGGGCGCAGATTCCGGACTGACGATCGCGATCAGCCTGTTGGCTGAAACAATATTACCAAAACCAATATTGATCAATTTGATAGCCATTCTTTCCTCCTGTTTATTCGATGTTCTGTATCTGCTCCCGTATCTTTTCCACTTCACCTTTTCCGGCAATCACCATTTTCAGTATCTCGCCATCCTGTGTTTTGGAGCCGATCGTGTTAAATTCGCGGTTCAATTCCTGTACGATGAAATCCATATTGCGCCCCTGCGGCGTCGTTTCCTCCCCGCTTGCCTTCATCTGCTTGACATGGCTTTTAAGGCGCACCAGTTCCTCCGTGATGTTGCAGCGGTCGGCGTAAAAAGCAACTTCCTGCGCGAGCTTTTGCTCGTCGACCTCCGCGCCGTCCAAAATATCCTCGATCCTGTCTTGCAGCTTTTTCTTATATTCTTCAACGATCACATGTTCTTTTCCCGCAATCGTTTCCACATAAGAAAGGATCATATCCAGCCTTGCATCGATATCCTTTTTCAACTGCGCGCCTTCTTTTTCGCGTGCCGCTGATAATTCCCTGAGCGCCGCTTCGAGGTTTGTGAACAACAGTTCACGCAATGCATCCTGATCGGAATTCTCATCTTCATAGGTGACCGCGTCCGGCAGCCTCATCAGCTGCGAAACCGTAAGGTCGTCCGCAACGCCCGTTTTGGCGCAGATTTCCCTGGCCGCATTGAGGTAAGCGTGCAGCAGCGGCATATCCGCGATCACTTTTTTAGCATCCAGGCGCTCCGACGAATAATTGATGAACACCTCCACCCGGCCGCGGCTCAAGGATTGCTTCAAAAATTTGCGGGCATCCTCTTCCAAAAACATCATGAAGCGCGGCTGGCGGATGTTGATATCCAGAAAACGGTGGTTCACCGTCTTGATCTCCACACGCATCCTTCTGCCATCGATCGCAATTTCGCTTTTTCCAAAGCCTGTCATGCTTTTCAAAATGATAATCCCTCTTCCCTAAATCGCTGCCCTATAGTATATCATAAAACGGCCCGTTTAAAAAGCCCGTCTTTTCAAGACCTCATATAATTCGTCCGCCCGGTAAGGGGTGAGTTCCCTGCGTTTCCCGCCGGATATATCGAAAACCCCTCGCGTGGTCACCTTGCCGATCACAGCCGCTCCTACGCCCGCTTTTGCAAGCGCTTTCACGACTTCTTCGCCGTTTTGGGCAGTGATCAGCATACTGCCGCTCGATATCAGCCCAAAGACGTCGATCCCGTAGTGTCCGCATATTTTACGTGTCACAGGGTATATAGGAATCTTCCCAAAATCAACGTCCGCACCCGTACCAGAGGCGCCGCACATTTCGCACAGCGCACCGATCACGCCCCCCTCGGTCACATCGTGCATCGCAGAAACCCCTGCGACGCTCGCCGCAACTGTCCCATCCGTGACAACGCTTAAGGAATCCTTGATCTGCGCAAGCTGCTCTTGATCTTCCTGTGTCAGGAGCCCATCCAGCTCGCTGGCAAAATCACTGGCAATGATGCTCGTTCCCTCCAGCCCCGCGTACTTGGTCAGGATAATATCTTCCCCCATCTTCATATCTGCGGTTTTGAATATCCTGCCTGGCGCCACCGGCTTACCGATCATCGTGACGGAAACGATCAGGCGGTTTACGCTGTCCGTTACCTCCGTATGCCCGCCGATGATATCGATCCCGAGCCCCTCGGCCGTCTGGATCAGTTGCTGCATTACCTTGGAAACACGTTCTTCTGTCGCTGACGGCGGGATCAGCAGCGTTACCAACGCCGCAAGGGGTCTCGCCCCTGCGGCAGCGATATCGTTTGCGTTGATATGGATCGCCAGCGTTCCTGTTTGCTCACTCGCAGCAGTGATCGGGTCGGTCGATACGATACACAACCCGCCTTCCAGGCGCACCGCACAGCAATCTTCGCCCACGCCTGCACCAACTACGGTTTCTGCGTTCCTGGGCGTAATTTGATCGATGATGAATTCCTGCAGTTTCTCGTTGGTCAATTTTCCCTGCTTCATGCCTTTTCCAGTTCTGCCTTTACCAGCTCGTTTACCGTTTTGGGATTTGCTTTCCCTTTGGTCGCTTTCATGACCTGTCCTACAAAGAAGGTCATTGCCTTTGCGTTGCCGCCTTTATAATCCGCTACCGGTTTTGGATTGTCCTGAATGATCTGCTGGACAATTGAAAGGATCTCATCTGCATTATCGGTCTGCTTCAAATCCTTTTCTTCCACGATCTGTGCAGGCTTTTTGCCTGTTTTGAACATTTCTTCAAAGACCTGCTTACCCACGCTCGAATTGATCACGCCCTCGCTTACCAGCTTCAAAAGGTCTGTGAGATCCTGCGGGGATACCGGGATATCCTTGGCGTCCACATTGTTTTCCTTCAAAAGCCGCGCGAGGTCGACCATGATATAATTACTGACCGCCTTGGCTTCCGGATAGATCGCCACACAATCTTCAAAGAGCTTCGCCGTATATTTGGACATTGTCAACACGCCCGCATCATACTCCGGCAAACCAAATTCCGTCACATACCTTTCGCGCTTGGCGGCCGGAAGCTCCGGCAAGGAATCCTTAATTCGCGCGATCCGCTCATCTGTCAGATAGACGGGTACCAGGTCAGGATCAGGAAAATAGCGGTAATCATGCGCTTCTTCCTTATCACGCATAGGGAACGTTTTTCCTTTGCCATCGTCCCAGCGGCGTGTTTCCTGTACGATACTGCCGCCGTCCTCAATCACTTCGATGTGACGCCTAGACTCATACTCGATCGCCCGCTGCGCCGCGGAAATACTGTTGATGTTTTTAAGCTCGCTGCGCGTACCATATTCTGCAGAGCCTTCCGGACGCACGGAAATATTGATGTCACAGCGCATGGAACCCTCTTCCATCTTGCAATCCGAAACGCCGATATACTCCATGTTGGCGCGTACCGTATCCAAAAAGGCTTTGACCTGTGCAGCGTTGCGGAAATCCGGCTCCGTAACGATCTCCATCAGCGGAACCCCGCCGCGGTTATAATCGACAAGGCTCTCCGATCCCTGGTGTACAAGCTTGCCCGCATCCTCTTCAATATGGATACGCGTGATGCCGATCTTGTGCTTTTCCCCGTCGACGTCAAGCTCCACCTCCCCGTGTGAGCAAAGCGGATAGTCAAACTGCGAAATCTGGTATGCCTTGGCAAGGTCGGGATAAAAATAGCCTTTCCTGTCAAGCTTGGAAAAATTGGGGATCTCGCAATTGAGCGAAAGCCCCGCGCGCACGCCGTATTCCACCGCTTCCTCATTCAATACGGGCAGCGTCCCCGGCATGGAAAGGCATACCGGGCATACGTTTGTGTTGGGCGCACTGCCGAATTCATTCTTGCATGAACAAAATATTTTTGTTTTGGTAGCCATTTCAACATGGACTTCAAGGCCAATGACTGTTTCGTATCTCATCGTTTTCCTCTCATCATAACGTCGGTTTTTTATCAAATTTCACTGCCTGCTCGTAGTTCCAGGCCGCGCGGAACATCGTGTTTTCGTCAAACGCTTTTGCGATCATCTGCACGGAAACCGGAAGCCCTTCCTTCGTTGTGCCCGACGGCACGGAAATTGCCGCCATGCCCGCGATATTGACCGGAACCGTAAACAAGTCGTTCACATACATTTCCAGCGGCGTAGCCTTTGCGCCGATCGTAAAGGCCGGCGTCGGCGCCGTGGGAGACAATAAAACATCATATTTTTCAAACAGGCGGTCAAAATCGTTTTTGATCAGTGTCTTGACCTTGAGGGCTTTCAGATAATAAGCGTCGTAATAGCCGGAGCTAAGCACATAATTTCCCAGCATGATGCGGCGTTTTGTTTCGTCTCCGAAGCCCTCGCTGCGCGTATTTTTGTACATTTGCTTCAAATCGCCGCAGTGCTCGCTGCGATACCCATAGCGGATGCCGTCAAAGCGCGACAGGTTGGAGGCTACCTCCGCGGACGCGATCACATAATACGCGGAAAGCGCATAATCGAACGTAGGCAGCGAAGTTTCCTCCACGATCGCACCCATCTTTTCAAAGGTTTTGATCGCATCCAAGTAGGACTGTTTTACCTCAGGATCGATATCCTGCGCCAAATACTCCTTGGGGATACCCACTTTCATCCCCTTGATATCCTCTTTCATACCCTCGCCATAGTGCGGGTAGCCCATGATCGCCGATGTGGAATCCCGTTGATCGTTTCCTGCGATGATATCCATCACAAAAGCCGAATCTTCGACATTCTTTGTAAGCGGGCCGATCTGGTCAAGCGAAGAAGCAAAAGCCATCAGGCCATAACGCGAAACCGTCCCGTATGTGGGCTTTAAACCCACCACGCCGCAAAAGGCCGCCGGCTGGCGCACGCTGCCGCCCGTATCGGATCCCAAAGAGAATATCGCCTCATCTGCCGCAACGCACGCCGCGCTGCCGCCCGAAGAACCGCCGGGCACGCGGCTCGTATCCCATGGATTTTTTGTCACGCCAAAGTACGACGTTTCCGTAGAAGAACCCATGGCAAATTCATCCATGTTCGCCTTGGCCACCATGACATAATCTTCTGCCTTAAGCTTTTCTATTACAGTCGCGTCGTAAACGGGCTTGTAATTGTAAAGCATTTTCGAGGAAGCCGTCGATAGCACGCCTTTCGTACACATATTATCTTTGATGATCGCGGGGATTCCTGCCAGCCTGCCGAGCTTCTCACCTTTTGCACGCTTTTCGTCCACTTTTTTTGCTGCCGCCAGCGCTTCGTCCGCACACACGGTCACCAGCGCGTTGATCTTCGGTTCTACTGCCTCGATCCTGTCGATACACGCCTGGGTGAGCTCTTGCGAGGAGGCTTCCTTTGTTTCAAGCAGCTCTGATGCCTGCCTGATGCTTAATGAATTCAGTTCCATGGCTTCCTCCTCAGTCCATGACTTTGGGTACAACGAAGCACCCTTCGTCTGTTTCCGCTGCGTTTTTCAGCATATCGTCCCGATCCCAAACCTTGCCGGGCACATCCTCGCGCATGACGTTTTGCTGTTTCAAAATATAACTCGTCGGTTCGACGTCCTTTGTATCGAGCTCATTCAATTTTTCCGCATGCTCCAGGATATCGTCTAAATTCTTTTGCAGCATTTTCTTTTTGTCATCGTCTAAACTCAGCATCGAAAGCGATGCGATTTTTTCCACTTCTTCCATCGTTACACGCATATGCAATCCTCCATGTCCGTTTTAAAATTATGAATAATTCATTATATCATAAAACAGGTCTTTTCTGGGTATCCTCCATCAATTTTCGGAAGTCATTTTCTCGAATTCTTCTTCCGTCAATATCGTTACACCCAGCTTTTGGGCCTTAACGAGCTTGCTCCCCGCGTTGTCACCTGCGATCACATAGTCTGTTTTCGCGCTGACAGATGAATTTGCGCGCCCGCCCAGCTTTTCGATCAGCTCCTGCGCCTGCTTTCTCGTAAACCGTGTGAGCGTTCCCGTGAGCACAAAAGTCTTGCCTTCAAAGATACCGCCCTGCGGCATACCTTCGTCATCCATAGGCACGACACCCGCGTCGAACAGCTCCTGCACCACCCGCATATATGCCTCGTTGTGGAAGAAATCGATGATATCCTGCGCGACCACACCGCCGATATCGTCTATGGCAACCAGCTCGTCATAGGTCGCGTTCTTGATTCCTTCGTACGTGCGGAAGGTACGTGATAAGTCCTTCGCCGTTTTCTTCCCCACATTTTCGATCCCCAGCGCATAAATAAAATGGTTAAGCGGCGGTTTTTTACTCGCCTCGATCGCAGCCAAAATATTATCCGCACGTTTGTCCTTGAAGCCCTCCTGCTCCAAAAGCTGCTCGCGCGTCACCGTGTAGATGCCTGCAACATCCTTGATATCCAGCTTCTCGAACAGAAGCTCAATCGTCTTGTCGCTCAGGTGCTCGATATCCATCGCGTCGCGCGACGTAAAATGCACCATGCGCGAGGTAAGCTGCGGCTTGCAGCTCAAGGAATTGGGGCAAAACAGATTGGGGCCGATTTCTTCGAGCTTCGTGCCGCACGCCGGGCAAAATTCCGGCTTTTCGATCGGGATCAATTCCTTCTCCTGCAGCGGCGACGCCCCCAATATTTCAGGGATCACATCGTTGGAACGTCGAATGAACACCGTTGCGTGCAGCGCAACATTTTTGCGCTGGATATCCTCAAAATTATTGAGCGTCGCGCGGCGGATCGTCGCGCCAGCAAGCTCCACCGGCTCTACGTGCGCAAGCGGCGTCAGTTTGCCCGTCCTGCCGACGTCCCACGTTACGTCCAATATTTCCGTTGTCATTTCCTCCGCGGCAAATTTATAGGCGATCGCCCAGCGCGGGAATTTCTGCGTATACGAAAGCGCCTCGCGCGTCGCAAAATCCGTGATCTTGATCACCATCCCGTCGATCAGGAAATCGAGCTTACTGCGCGTTTCCTCGACCTCGTCAAGCGCGGCCTGGATTTCCGTCACATCCCGGAATACTTTTTCATAGTCGCTCACATGGAATTTGTTCTCCCGCAAAAAGGAGATCATTTCCATATGATCGGCAAACTCCCTGCCTTCAATATAACCGACATTGTAAATAAAGGCGTCCAGCCTGCGTTTTGCCGTCTGTGCCGGATCTAAGTTGCGTATGGCGCCCGCGGCGGCATTCCGCGCATTTTTCAGCGGTTCTTCCGCCGTTTTGTTATACTCCTCCAAAGTGGAGAGATGCATGATCGCTTCTCCCTGCACTTCCATTTTGCCCTTAAAATCAATTTTAAGTGGGATAGACTGTATCGTTCTGACTTGTTCTGTGACATCTTCCCCCACTTCACCATTTCCGCGCGTTGCCGCGCCTACAAACAGCCCGCCGTCATACGTCAGGTTGATGGTGAGGCCGTCAAATTTGTATTCCAACGAATAACTTGCCGGCTTGAGCCCGAGCTGCTCGATCTGTTTATTGGTACGCTGCTGCCACAAAGTCACTTCTTCCAGGCTCTGCGCCTTATCCAGGCTCCACAGCGGCGCGAGGTGCACATGCTTCGTAAACCCTTCCAGCAGCTTTCCGCCCACACGCTGCGTCGGCGAATCCGGCTCGATGTGCCCGCTTTCCTTTTCCAGCTGCACTAGCTCGTCATACAGCCTGTCATACTCCGCGTCCGCAACAGCGGGATCGTCCAGTACATAGTAGCGGTAGGCATAATCATTCAGTTGGTCGATCAATTCTCTCATGCGTTCCATACAAGACACCTATTTCAAAATTTTAAGGGAAGCAAAGGCAAGGAACATCTTTTTTTCGCCTACCTCGTAAAAATCAACGACCGCGACCTGCGCCTGCCCTGCGCCTGCAATGGATTTGATTTTCCCGCGTCCAAACGTTTTATGCTCCACGACCGTGCCGACCCGGTAATCCCCACTCACCTTTTGCGGCGCCTGCTTTTTACCCGGAAGGATACCGCTGAAAAGTGGTTTTACAGGGGAACGTTCCTGTTTATGCTCCGCGATCACAGGCCTTCTCCCCTTATTGACGTGGTTGATCATTTCTTCATCGATCTCGTCTAGGAAGCGCGAAGGTACGGAGGGCTGCGTACGGCCGTACAACGTACGCATTTGCGCATGTGTCAGGTAAAGGTTCTTTTTGGCGCGCGTCACCGCAACATAGCATAGCCGGCGCTCCTCTTCGATATTATCCTCGTCGATCGCACGCTGGCTGGGAAATATGCTTTCGTCCATGCCCGCCACAAAGACCACGTCAAATTCCAGTCCCTTGGCCGCATGCATGGTCATCAGCGTTACGCCGCCCTTATCGTCCATGCTGTCAAGGTCGGTGATCAGGGCGATGTTCTGCAAGAACCCTTCGAGGCTCGCCCCTTCTTCCTGGCCGTAGGTATAGGCCGAGTTGATCAGTTCGGCGATATTCTCCATCCGCGCTTCGCTTTCGGGCGACTGGTCGTCTTCCAGCATCGCTTTATACCCGGAGAGGTCGTATGCGCGCTCCAAAACCTCGTGCACCGGCAAATCGGCATAACCTTCGCTGATTTGCTCGTACATTTCATAAAACTCATTCGCTTTTTTATTGAGCGCCTTATCCGTCAGCAGCACATTGGCATTTTGTATCGCTTCCAGCATGGAAATACCGTTATACGCCGCCGCTTGCGCGATTGCCGTTACCTTGGCCTCGCCGATCGCACGTTTGGGCGTATTGATGATGCGCATAAGCTGCAAGTCCGCCGCCGGGTTGGCGATGATATTGAGATAGGCCACCATATCCTTGATTTCTTTGCGCTCGTAAAAGCTGATGCCGCCATAAATGCGGTATGGGACAGCGTACATGCGCAGCTTTTCTTCCAATATCCTCGAAAGCGTATGGATGCGGTACAGTATCGCCATATCCGCATAACGGACGCCCTCGTCCGATAAACGCTGTATCTCGCGGGCGATGGTTTCCGCTTCCTCAAATTCGCTGTTCGCCGTATAAAGAACGGGCTTATCCCCGCTCGTTATCTCGCTCCACAGTGTCTTCCCCTTGCGCCCCTCGTTGTTCTTGATCACGCAGTTCGCTACATCGAGGATTTTTTTATCCGAACGGTAATTCTGCTCGAGGCGTATGACCGTCGCCCCCGGAAAATCCTTTTCAAACTCCAAGATGTTGCGGATATTCGCACCGCGAAAAGCATAGATGGACTGGTCGTCGTCACCTACAACAAAGATATTGCCATAACCTTCCGATAATATCTTGACCAGTTTATACTGCACCATATTCGTATCCTGGTATTCGTCTACCAAAATGTAACGGAACTTGTTCTGGTAAAACGTACGCGCTTCCTCATCCGTTTCGAGCAGCGTCAATGTATTCAAAAGCAAATCGTCAAAATCCATCGCGTTCTGCTTTTTCAGCTCGCTATGGTATTTTTCATATATTTCCCCTGCATGTTCCGCGATAAAGGGATTTTTCATTTCCGCGTAAGTATCAAAATCCAGCGTCGTACTGTCGTTCTTATATTTGCTGATCAGGTTCTTCATGTAGCGGTCGGAATACATCTTGTCTTCCTTGAGCCCCATGTTTTCCAGTATCTTTTTGATAATGCGCAGCGAATCGTCCGTGTCATAGATCAAAAAACTGCTCGTATAACCGATCCTGTCCGCATATTTGCGCAGCATACGCATACACATCGCATGGAACGTGCTGATCCACATATCGCGCATATCCGCAACAATGATACCCGCGATCCGGTCTTTCATCTCCTGCGCAGCTTTGTTGGTAAAGGTGATCGCTAAAATCTGCCATGGCGCAACGCGTTTTTCATTGATCAAATGAGCGACGCGCTCCGTAAGTACCCTTGTTTTTCCGCTGCCCGCCCCCGCAAGTACCAGGACTGCACCCTCTGTTGTATTGACTGCCTTAAGCTGCTTATCGTTTAATCCCTGCAAAATCATTCTCCCCGTTTTTTGTCTCTTTCCAGTACCAGGTCATAACCGCCCGTCCCATAGTTGAGGCTGCGGTTGACGCGCGAGATCGTCGCGGTCGATGCTCCTGTTTTTTCCGCGATCGCGTGGCATGTCGTTTTGTCGCGCAGCATCTGGGCAACCTTATAACGCTGCCCGATCGCTGAAAGCTCGGCCACCGTGCACAGATCCTCAAAAAACATGTAACATTCTTCCTCGCTTTTGAGCGATAAAACCGCCTTGAAGAGCGTATCCAGTTCCCTTGATTTCAATTTCGATTCATACATCAATAAACACCTCTCAATGCAAAAATGCAGGTATTGTAATTATACCTACATTTTAACACATTACTACGCGAAAAAAAACTATCCCGCAACTGTTATTCAAATATATTCCTGTAAAGCTTCACCGCATCGTTGCCCATGATCGCCAGTACGACCTGTTCGCCCTTGGTGTTGCGCGCGTCCTGCGGTATGCTGTCAGTCTGCAGCTTGTGCATATCTCCGGATTTTTGCAGCACCGTCACCGTCGCGATATTGTTCAAAATCAAAGCCCCGACGACCGCCCTTCCGGTACTGTCGTTGAGCAGGTAGGCTTTCAAACCTTTCCCGTTCCTGCCCTGCTCGTCAAATTCGCTGACCGGCGTACGCTTTGCGTAGCCCTTGTCCGTCATCAGCAGCACTTCGCCATCCTGTCCGTTTTCAATTTGTTCTGTAAAAATGACTTTAGCGTTTTTGCCCAGCTTGATCGCTCCCACGCCTTTCCCGCTGCGGCCCATCGTGGAAATCTCATCCTTTTTGATATTGATGGACATCCCGTCCGAGGTGATGAACAGCATATTGCGCGCCGACGGATCATCCGGCTTTGCATAGATCAGCTCATCCCCGTCCTTTAAGCCACAGGCCATGATCTTGGATTTTTTCACGTCAAATTCGTTCATATCCGTCGCTTTGACCAATCCTCCCGACGTTGCAAAGTACATCAGCTTCTTCTCAAAATCAGTTTTGGTGATGATATTCAAAATCTCTTCGCCTGCATCGATGCCGCTCATCAGCGCATTCAAAGATTTGCCCGCTTCCTTCATACGCGCCTCCGGCACGCTTACCGTTGGCATCATCATCATATTGCCCTTGTTGGTAAAGATATACAGTTTGCTTGCCGTATCCGTTTGCAGCAGCGTGACGGGCTGCAGCTTCTCTTCCAACTCTCCCGCTTCGATCCCCTTTTGCAGGGCTTTGGGAGACATACGCTTCAGGTTCCCGCCGCGCGTCAAAACGATCGCACAGTCCTCCACGACCATGAATTCGCTTTCATCCACCTCGATATTCGCATGTTCCTCGTTCATCAGCTGCGTACGGCGCTTATCGGCATATTTATCGCCGATCGCAACGAGCTCGTCCTTGATGACCTCCAGAAGCTTTGCCTCGGAGCCGAGGATGGAACGCAGGTACTTGATGAGCGCGACCACTTCCTTGTATTCGTTTTCCAAAAGCTCCACTTCAAGATTGGTAAGGCGCGCAAGACGCATATCGAGGATGGCCTGTGCCTGGATCCCGGTGAGGTTGAATTCCTGCATCAGGGACTTTTTCGCTTCCTCCGTATTTTTTGAGGCGCGGATGATCTTAATCACGCGATCGATGTTTTTCACGGCAATGATCAGGCCGAGAAGGATATGCTCGCGTTTTTCGGCTTTTTCCAAATCAAACTGCGTACGTCGCGTGACCACATTTTTCTGGTGTTTGATATAGTAGTCGATGATCGGCAAAAGCCCGAGCTGCCTTGGCGAACCGTCTGCAATGACCATCATATTGATACCGAAAGTCGTTTGCAGGTCCGTGTATTTATAAAGCAGGTTCAGTATCTTTTCGGGATCGTGTCCCTTTTTGATCTCGATGACCGCCCGGATGCCCTCCCTGTCGGATTCGTCACGGATATCGTCGATTCCCGCAAACAATTCCTTTTTGTTTTCGCTGACCGATAATATTTTCTCCAGCATTGCGGATTTCTTGACCTCGTACGGTATTTCCGTCACTACGATCAAACTCTTGCCGGAATTGGTTTTTTCGATATGTGTTTTCGCGCGGATCAATATCTTCCCGCGGCCTGTCTCATAAGCCTGCTGGAGTCCTTCCCCGCCCACAAGCGAGCCGCCTGTCGGAAAATCGGGCGCTTTGATATGCTTCATCACATCCTTTAGGCTGCATTCCGGATGATCGATACGCGTCACAACGCCTTTGATGACCTCTCCTAAATTATGCGGCGGTACATTTGTCGCAATGCCGACCGCGATCCCGGAGGCACCGTTTACAAGAAGGTTCGGGTAGCGTGCAGGAAGCATATCCGGCTCGCGTTCCGTATCGTCAAAGTTCGGCCGGAACGGTACCGTATCCTTATTCAAATCGCGCAGCATTTCGAGGGCAAGCGGAGAAAGCCGTGCTTCCGTATAACGCATAGCGGCGGCGCTGTCGCCGTCCATCGAACCAAAATTCCCGTGGCCGTCAACAAGGGGCATGCGCATCGCATATGGCTGCGCCAGCCTCACCATTGCGTCGTATACGCTGGTATCGCCATGCGGATGGTACTTGCCAAGCGCCTCCCCAACGATCCGTGCCGATTTTTTATACGGCTTGTCCGGCAAGATGCCAAGGTCGTACATCGTATACAAAATACGGCGCTGTACCGGCTTTAAACCATCCTCCACACGCGGCAGGGCGCGTTCCATCGTGACATACTCCGCATACGTCATAAAGGAGGTGTGCATCACCTCTTCCAGCGCTTCTTCTATGATCTCCTCGTTGAATACAATTTGCTTAGTCTTCATATTGCGCTACCTCAAAATTATCCTGTTTATTGAAATTCGCATATTCCGCGATATATTGCTTGCGCGGCTCGACATTGTCCCCCATCAGAGTGGTAACGATATTTTCCACGTCCGCAAGGTCTTCGATCGTTACGCGGATCAGCGAGCGCTTTTCAGGATCCATCGTCGTATCCCACAACTGCTCGGGATTCATCTCGCCGAGCCCTTTGTAACGCTGTACCGTGTAGCCCCGGCCGATTTTTGTCTTGGCCTTTTCCAGTTGTTCCTCATTATAGGCATAAAGGACTTTATTGCCCTTTGCGATCTTATAGAGCGGCGGGCGCCCGATATACAGGTGTCCGTCCGTGATCAGGTCTTTGAAATAGCGGTAGAAGAAAGTAATCAGGATCGTGCGGATGTGTCCGCCGTCCTGGTCTGCGTCGGCCAGAATAATAATTTTATTGTATTTCATGTTTTCGAGCACAAAGCTGTCGTCAAAGCCTGCGCCAAGGGCTGTAATGATCGAGCGGAATTCTTCATTCGCCAGCACCTGGTCAACACGCTTCTTTTCTACGTTGAGCGGCTTGCCGCGCAGTGGCAGGATCGCCTGGAAACGCCGGTCTCGTCCTTGCTTTGCGCTGCCGCCCGCGCTGTCGCCCTCCACGATAAACAGCTCGTTGAGCTCTGCTTTCCTGCCTGTGCAAGCGGAAAGCTTCCCTACCAGCGGCGCGCTTTCCAGCTTGTTCTTTGCGCGTTCCATTTTCTTGGCTTTACGCGCGGCGTCGCGCACCTTTGCAGCGGAGATCGCTTTTTCCAGTATCTTCGTACACATTTGCGTATTATTGAGATCCGACATGAATGCGGACAATTTTTCCGTTACCACCGACTCCACCGCCACACGCGCCTCTGCGTTGCCCAGCTTTGTTTTTGTCTGTCCCTCAAACTGTACGTCTTTCATTTTAATATTGACGACGGCGCAAAGCCCCTCACGAAAATCGTCCCCCGTGAGGTTCGCTTCTTTTTCCTTGAGCAGGTTATTGGTACGGGCATAGTCGTTCATCACCTTTGTGATCGCTGTCTTGAATCCCGTTTCGTGCATCCCGCCTTCGGTGGTAGGTATGTTGTTTACATAGGAAAAAATGCTCTCCGTGTAACTCGAATTGTACTGCATCGCAATGCTGACAAGGATATCCCCGCGCTGCCCCTCCAAAAGGATGGGCGCAGCGTGCAGCGGCGTCCTGTCCCTGTTCAGGTAGAGGACAAAGTCCACGATGCCGCCCGTATATTCAAATGTTTCCTTTTTGGGGCGGCCGCCTGTGAGCTCGCGCTCGTCGACCAGGATGATCTTGAGCCCCTTAGTCAAAAAAGCCAACTCGCGCAGCCTGCGCCGGACCGTATCATAGCTGAAATTTACTTCGTCAAAAATCGTATCATCCGGCAGGAAGGTAATCTTTGAACCGTGTTTCCTGGATTCGCCGATTTCCTTCAAAGGCGAGACAGCCTGCCCGGTGTGCAGCTTGCCCTTCGCGTCCACCTCGGTCACGTAGCGTTGGAAATATATTTTCCCATTCTGGTAGACCTCGACCTCCAGCCACTTGGAAAGCGCGTTCACGACCGAAGCGCCCACGCCGTGCAGCCCTCCCGAATAGGCATAGTTCTCATTGTTGAATTTGCCGCCTGCATGCAATTGTGTGAACACGACTTCAACGCCGGAAATTTTGAGCTCCGGATGCAGGCCAGTCGGAATCCCGCGGCCGTTATCCTCTACCGATATCGAATTATCAGGATGGATCGTGACCGTCAGCTTGTCCGCAAAACCGTTTGCGGCTTCGTCGATCCCGTTGTCCACGATCTCCCATAATAAGTGATGCAATCCCTTGATACTCGTCGTACCGATATACATACCCGGACGCCGGCGTACCGCGTCCAGCCCCTCTAAGACCTGTATATCTCCGGCGGTATATGATTTTGACATGTCCCATCCTCCGAAAGCACTATATTCTGTAATAAATCCTGTATAATTATATATCAAACCACAAAATATAGCAAACAAAAAGAGCGGATACTTGATCCGCCCTTTGTTTTTGGCTTAGGAAACCGATTCGTGCTCGCTGTCCGTATTGGTCATGGGCCCGAGTTTGTTTGGTTCCGGTTTGTCGCCCACCACGAGCATCGGTTTTTTATTGTCTATCGTGTCCTTGGTAATGACACATTTCAGGATATCGTTGCGCGATGGGATATCGTACATAATATCCATCATCGAACTTTCGATGATCGTCCGCAGCCCGCGCGCACCCGTCTTTCTTTCGATTGCCAGCTTCGCAACCTCCTCCAGCGCTTCATCGTCAAACTCAAGCTCTACGCCGTCGATCGCAAACAGCTTCTTAAACTGCTTGGTCAAAGCGTTTTTGGGCTTTTTCAGAATATCCACAAGCGCTTTCTGGTCGAGTGAATGCAGGTTGACTACCACCGGCAGCCGCCCTACGAACTCCGGAATCAGGCCGTAGTTGAGCAGGTCTTCCGACTCGATCAGCTCGAACAATTGCCCGACATTCTTATTTACCTTGCTCTGTATGTCCGCGCCAAAGCCCATCGATTTCTTGCCTGTCCTGCGTTCGATCACGCTGTCAAGGCCGTCAAATGCGCCCCCGCAGATAAACAGGATGTTCGTCGTATCGATCTGCAGGAAATCCTGATGCGGATGCTTTCTGCCTCCTTGCGGCGGCACGCTGGCAACCGTCCCCTCCAGGATCTTAAGCAGCGCCTGCTGCACGCCCTCGCCCGAAACATCGCGCGTGATAGACGGGTTATCGCTCTTACGGGCGATCTTGTCGATCTCGTCGACATAGATAATCCCTTTTTGCGCGCGCTCGATATCGAAATCCGCTGCCTGGATAAGCTTCAAAAGGATATTTTCCACATCCTCGCCCACATAACCGGCTTCCGTCAGCGACGTCGCGTCCGCCATGGCAAACGGTACGTCGAGGATACGCGCCAGCGTCTGCGCAAGCAGCGTTTTGCCGCTTCCGGTCGGCCCGAGCATCAGGATGTTGCTCTTTTGTATCTCCGTACCGTCTTCCTGCGTATCCGCATTGATCCTCTTGTAGTGGTTATACACCGCCACAGCGAGGTACTTTTTTGCTTTTTCCTGTCCGATGACATAATCGTCGAGCATCCTGACGATTTCCGGCGGCTTCGGAACGTCTTTCAGTTCAAATTTTGCCGCTTCTTTGAATTCTTCGTCAATGATCTCGCGGCAGAGCTCCACACACTCATCGCAGATGAACACGCCGGGCCCTGCGACCAAACGCTTTACCTCGTCCTGCGGCTTGCCGCAGAAAGAGCATTTGATCTGCTTCTTATCATCGTCATTAAAATTATCGTACATGTTTCACCTCTAAACCTTATCGTTTCGCAGGTATGATCTCGTCGATGATACCGTATGCGAGCGCTTCATCCGCCCCCATAAAGTAATCACGCTCCACGTCCTTCTGGACTTTTTTCAGAGACTGGCCTGTCCTTTCGCTTAAGATCTTGTTCATCTTGTCTTTGATGTCCAAAATCCGCTGCGCATGGATGGCAATATCCGTCGCCTGGCCCTGCGTACCGCCAAGGGGCTGATGGATCATGATCTCGCTGTTCGGCAGGGATTTACGCTTGCCTTTGGCGCCGGCCGCCATCAAAAATGCGCCCATGGACGCCGCCATCCCAATGCAGATCGTGCTGACGTCGCACTTGATGTACTGCATCGTATCATAAATTGCCATACCGGCCGTAATGGAACCACCGGGGCTGTTGATGTAAAGGTAAATATCCTTGTCAGGGTCTTCCGCTTCCAAAAAGATCATTTGCGCCACCACAAGGTTTGCGGTAACGTCGTCGATCTCGCCCGTCAAAAATATAATTCTATCTTTCAGCAACCTGGAAAAAATGTCATACGACCTTTCTCCCCTGTTTGTCTGTTCTATAACCATAGGTACTAAACTCATAAAGGATCCTCCCTTCGTAAAGCATGCACCCTTTTGCATACTTCACATTATGCTTTTTTTGTAGTTTCTTTCTTTGCCGCCGTCTTTTTAGCAGCGGGCTTCTTTTCCGCTGTTTTTTCAGCAGTCTTTGCTGTTTCCTTTTTGGCAGCAGGTTTTTTGGCCGTCGCTTTTTTGGTCTCCTTTTTTTCGGATTCCTTTTTCGCTTTTTCAGCCTGTTCTTTTTCCCATGCCTTCGCATCTACTTCCTGCACTTCGGCCTTGGAAACCAGATAATCAAACAACTGCTCCATAGCAACGCGGTCTTTGAAGTAATCAAGTTCCTGCGCGCCCATCATGTCCTTATATTCCTGGACTGTCTTATTCTCCGCTTTTGCAAGCTCTTCGTACTTTGCTTCGATGTCTTTTTCCGTCGGGTCGATCTTCAGCTTATCGAGCAGGGCTTCCACCGCAAGGCGCATTTTCACCTGCTGTGCGGAACCTTCGCGATACTCGTTGCGCAAATCATCCATCGTCATGCCGATATACTGGAGGTAATCTTCCAGCTTCATCCCCTGGTACATCAGCTGGTAAGACATCTGCTGAACCTGGTAATCGATCTGGTTTTCGATCATGACGTCCGGGATATCCGCTTTGATGTCGTCTGCGATCGCCGTCAGCAGCTGGTTTTCCATTTCAGCTTTCGCCTTCATATCGGCGCGCTCCTGCATCTTTTTCTTGATATCCTTTTTATATTCTGCCAGCGTATCGAATTCCGATACGTCCTGTGCAAAATCATCATCCAATTCCGGCAGTTCTTTTTCCTTTACCGTATGCATCGTGATCGCAAACACTGCGTCTTTCCCTGCAAGCTCCGGCGTATAACCTTCCGGGAACTTCACATTGATATCACGCTGCTCGCCGGCTTTCATGCCGACGATCTGTTCTTCAAACCCGGGGATGAAACGTCCTTCCCCCAAAACAAGCGACTGTTCTTTTGCCTCGCCGCCTTCAAACGGAACGCCGTCAACCGAGCCTAAAAAGTCCACGATAACTGTATCGCCGTCTTTGGCCGCACGATCGACTTCGACCCATCTTGCATTCTGTTCGCGTGTCTTCTCAACTTCCGCGTCCACATCCTTCGCCGCGATCTTCTCCACCGGCTTTTTGACCTTTAAGCCTTCATATTTACCAAGCTTTACTTCCGGTTTTACAAAAACCTCCGCCGTTAGCACGACGCCATCTTTCTTGTCGATGCTCAATACGTCATATTCCGGTCTTGAAACCACGTCCAGTTTATTCTCTTCGACCGCTGCACGGTAAGCTTCCGGGATGATCTCATCAAGCGCATCTTCGTAGAACACCTGCGGCCCGTAGAAGTTTTCAACGATCCCCCGCGGAGCCTTTCCTTTTCTGAATCCAGGGATGTTGAACTTCCCCTTCAATTTCTGATACGCCTTCTGAATACCTTCTTCAAACTGATCCCCAGAAACGGTGATTTCCAGTTTTACTTTATTGCCATCCAGCTTCTCCAGTTTTGCAGTCATATCTTTCCTCCTAAATTGCTACAATACTTACAAATTCGTAGAACAATACAGGAAACAGTATACTATATTTATACCCCGCACGCAACCATTATTAACACATTCCGCAATTATTCCCGCACCAGGGAATTCCTGGAGTTTCCAATCAAATCATCGCGTTCCGCCTGGCGCAAAGCCCTCTTTACGGCCGCCCTGTTTTTCGGGCTCTTATATTGGATAAGCGCCCTCTGCATTTCCTTTTCCGCCGGTGATTTCGGAATATATACTTTTTTCCCTGTGACCGGATCAAAGCCCGTGTAGTACATACAAGTCGCAAGCGTGCCCGGCGTTGGATAAAAATCCTGCGCCTGCTCCGGCATAAAACCCGTATCCCGTATGAATTCCGCAAGCTTTACCGCATCCATAAGCGTACTCCCCGGGTGGGACGACATAAAATAAGGAAGGATATACTGCTTTTTTCCCGCGCGCCTTGACGCCGCTTCAAACTTTTGGCAGAAGCGCGTATATTTTTCGATATCGGGTTTTCCCATACATTTCAACACGTCGGGGCTGACGTGCTCGGGCGCAAGCTTCAGCTGCCCGCTCACATGGTAAGCCGCCAGCTCCCGTATGAATTCACCGCTTTTATCGAGCAAGGCGTAATCGTGACGGATCCCCGAGCGGATAAATACCCTTTTGATGCCCTTTAACGAACGTAGCCGCCGTAAAAGATGCAGGTACTTTGTATGGTCTTCCTTTAAGAAGCGGCATTTTTCGGGCGTCAGGCAGCGACGGGTGTCGCACCGGCCTTTGGGATTGGTGCACGTAAGTCCATAGAAATTCGCAGTCGGCCCGCCTACGTCATGAATATACCCCTTGAAGTTCTTATCGTGCAGGAAGCTTTCCGCCTCGCGCACGATACTTTTTTCGCTGCGCCATGCAACATCCTTGCCCTGGTGGTAATAAAGCGCGCAAAAGGCGCAGGCCCCCGCGCATCCGCGTGTGGCGGTAATGCTGTATTCCACTTCAGATAAGGCGGGGATCGCCTGCGTATACACCGGATGCGCCTTCCTTGTATATGGCAGTGAATACACAAAGTCAAGCTCCTGCTGCCCAAGCGGGCGCGCCGGGATGTTTTGCACCACGTATTCTTCTCCGTGCCGTTGCACAAGCACGTGCTTCCTGTCGTGCATCTGTTTTAAAAAGGCCTTCGCATACGCTTCCTTATCTCCTTTTACCTGACGATAGGAAGGCAATGCTTCATATTCATAGACGCGTGAAAGGCTGGGGGCACGGTACATCGTTCCTTCCACATAAGTGATATCCCCTGCGGCAAGTCCGCCGTCTAGCGCCTCTGCAATCTCTACGATCGCACGTTCCCCCATTCCATAAACGAGGATATCCGCTCCGCTTTCCATGAGCAGCGACGGTTTTACATGATTATCCCAATAATCATAATGCGCAAACCGGCGCAGGCTGGCTTCGATACCTCCCACGATGACCGGGATATCCCCGTAAGCCTCGCGTATCTTCCTTGTATACACGATCGTTGAACGCTCCGGGCGTTTACCCGTCTTGCCGCCGGGCGTATATAGATCCTGTTTCCTCCGCCGCTTGTTCACCGTATACAGGTTGACCATACTGTCCATGTTTCCGGCGCTGATCAAAAAGCCGAGCCGTGGCCGCCCCAGCACCTCAAAAGCCGTCGTTTTTCGCCAGTCAGGCTGTGCGATAATACCTACGGAATAGCCATGTGCAACAAGGTAGCGTGAAATAATCGCATGGGCAAAAGAAGGATGGTCCACATAGGCGTCGCCCGTCACCAGCACAAAATCCAACTGCGCGATTCCCGCTTTTTTCATATCGCCCTTATTGATGGGCAGAAAACCTTCCATATTGCTCCTTATACGGTATTATGAGAAAAGCCTCCTGAAAAGAGGCTTTTCCGAAACGTTTTTGAGACAGGCCTGTAAGCCGGGTTCTGTCTTGATGGTCATCTATCTAGGCCATACGTTACCGCATGGCTCATGCGATTACAGAGGACTTGACGGGCCGCCATTAAATGTCCCCATATCAATCTTGCACCAGACGGGGTTTACATTGCACGGTAAGTTACCCTACCGCCGGTGAGCTCTTGCCTCGCCTTTTCACCCTTACGCCAGAAGGCGCGGTATATTTCTGTTGCACTTTCCTTGGAGTCGCCTCCACCGGGTGTTACCCGGCGCCCTGCCCTGTGGAGCCCGGACTTTCCTCACGCCCTTTCAGGCGCGCAACCATCCAGCCTGCTCAAAAAATTATTCTTCCACCACGTAAAGTATCCTGCCGCAGTTTTCACATTCCACGACATTGCCCTCCACTTTCAGGCTTTGCAGCACGCCGGAAGGCAGCTGCATCTTACATCCTTCGCAGCGGTCTCCTACGAGTTTTGCCATCGGGTTCGGCCTGTGCTGCTTGATCTGCTTATATTTTTCCATCAATGCGGCGTCAACACCTTTGGCAGCCTTCGCTACATTGGCACGCAGTTTTTCCAGATCGTCCTTGCCTGCTTCCAGCTCCTTGGTATGCGCTTCCTTCAACTGGTCGAAAAGCTTCTTTGCGTTGCTCATTTTTACGAGGGTTTCCTTAATTTCTCCCTCGGACTTTTCAAGCCGATGCATCACTTCCACAACCTTGCGCTTATTGAGCTCCACGGCGGATTTGATGTTTTCACATTCCTTGATCATTTCGCGGACGTCTTCCAAAAACAGGTCTTCCAAATCATAATCCGCGATCTCGGCGATCTCTTCCTTTTTGGATTTCATCTGCTTTTTCAGGATTTCAACCTGCCCTGCTGCTTCCGAAAGCTTATTCTGCAACAGCACAGACTCCTGCTCCAATTGCTTCAGCTTGTGCTGGTTGTTTTGGAAAATCTGCTGCTGCTGTACCAATTTTTTCCTTGTTTCCGTATTCCTAAGCGCTTTCTCGTAGTTTTCCAATTCTATCTCCGCGCCTTGGTAATCCCATAAAGCTTTTAAATTACTCAACAATAATCCTCCTCAAATGTTTACATACGGTCTATGTAAACTCGCAATATAAACAGCTACATTATAGTTTACATCATCAAGCAATTTTTGTAAACCTTCCGCATATAGTTTGCAAAAGCACTTTTCGGTGTCGTAATGCCCTGCTTCTATAAGCACCATGTCCTGCGCTTCCATATAAAAATTATGCTTGATTTCGCCTGTCAGGTAAAGCTGCGCGCCTTTTTCTTTGGCGAGTCCTTCCATATCTCCCGCAGCGCCGCCGCATACTGCTGCCCTGCTGATCTTGCGTCTTAAATCTCCCGCAGCCCGCACACAATCTAAATCCAGCTTCTCTTTGATTTTGAGGATTACGTCGGAAGCGGCCATCGTTTCTTCCAGATCGCCTACGATCCCCAATCCTGCATTTACCGACCTCGGCTCCGCAGCAACAAGTGCGCTGATGGCCGGTTCCTCATAAGGGTGTACGTTGCGTATTTCCTTAAGAACCGCCGCAAGCCGGTATTCCGGACATACGGCGCTCACGCGCACTTCATCCACGATTTCTAAACTACCGCTGCTGCCAATATAAGGGTTTGCCTGATCGTTTGGCCGAAAGGTTCCTTTGCCTGCAATATTATAAGTACATTCGCTGTAATCCCCAATATTTCCGGCGCCTGCCTTCGACATTGCACTCCTTATCTTGCCCACATGGCTTTCGGGTACGTGCACCGCTACCTCGAAATAACGCCCGACGTTCGTCTCTTCCAAATATTCCTGGTTCCTAAGCCCAAGCATATCCGCCAGATACCTGTTGATGCCTTGCGGCGCCGTATCCATACTGGTATGCGCGCAATAAAGGGAAATGCCGTGCTTGATAAGGCCACTTAAACATTGCCCCTGGTAGGTACCTGCATCGATGCATTTTACCGCATGAAACAGCAAGGGGTGATGGGAAATGATCAGGTTGCAATCCTTCTTTATCGCCTCGCCGATCACTTCGCCTGTTACATCGAGGCATACCATGATCCCTCTGACTTCTTGATTGTCCAGCTTTACATTAAAACCGCTGTTGTCCCAATCGTAAGCATATTCCGTGGGCGACAACTGCTCCAGAAGTTTTCCTATTTCTTTTAATTCCGGCATATAAGCACCTCCCTGATCCTCTCACGCAAAACGCTGAGCTCTTTCCTGTATGCTTCCGTGTTTTTACCTTGCCGCGCATTTTCAATGATATTTTTGAATTCGCTATCCCTGTTTTTGAGGTATTGCCTGAACAATGGTTCATTTTTTTCAAGCAATCGCCTGCCAAACATGAGCTGTAATTCATCACCACAGTATTCCCTTCCCTTTGCCGCGCAGATCAATTGATAATAATGATCGCCTTCCCTGACGATATCCTCATCCACGATCGTAAAACCATTGCCGAAAAGAAAGCTCCGAAGCTCGTATTCGCTGCCATGGGGAACCAATACCAGTTTTTTTGCAGATTGCGCCACCCTGATATTTTGCGCAAGGATTTGCCGGATCAATAAGCCGCCCATACCCGCAATGATGATCACATCCGCTTCGTCCTCGGTAAGGCGGGATAGGCCGTCCCCACAGCGGGCATCCAGTTGATCGCTCCAACCGTTTTGCCGCGCAAGGTCGATCGTTTTTTGCAGCGATTTTTCGCTGATATCGCAGGCGATCACCCGGTCTGCCAACCCCTCCCGGATCAGGGCCTGTGCAACCATGCCGTGGTCACAGCCAATATCAGCTGCCGTTTTCCCTTTGCCAGCCATCTCAATGATCGCGCGCATCCGCTGCGACAGTTTCTCTTTCATAACCTTAAACCAGACAAGGCGGCATGCGCCGCCTTGACCATATCTCCAGTACTTGATTTCTATCTATTGCTTTGTTTGTGCTATTATATCAAATTGCTATTTTCCTTTCAACATGATTTTACTTTCTCATCTTGTTTCGTCAGTGTTTCCCTTCTTCCATATCGTCATGATACAGCGTAAAACCACCCCTGCTGCGCTTCTTTGTCTCATATAGCGCGGTATCCGCGTGCCGGTAAAGCGTATCGAAATCAGCCCCGTCACGGGGCGCAAGCGCAATGCCAATGCTGGCTGATACATGCCAGCCCGTGCCGTTCCAAGTATGGGTATGACTAAGGGCAGCGCACAATTCACGCGCTTTCTTTTCCACGAACGCATACTCCCTGATTTGCATAAAGGCCGCGAATTCGTCGCCGCCGATCCTGCCGACAATATCCCCGTTGCGGAAATGTTCCTGCAGTGTTTTTGCAAACGCCTGAATCACCGAATCGCCATAAATATGTCCATATAAATCGTTCGCCTGCTTAAAATGATCGATATCGAAGATAAAGAAGGCGAAGGATTCTCCCGGCTCGTCCGCCAGCATCCTTTCAATGCGGCGTTGGGTCGCTGTTTTCGTCAGCAAACCTGTCATTTCATCCGTTTGGGCAAGTTGAAGCATTTTCTGCTCCTGCCGCTTTTCTGCATCTATATTCTGTCGATAGACCAGCATATGAAGCGTCTGGTCCGATTCCCATTTTACAAGCCGCGCAGTGATGCGCATCCAGTAATAATGTTTTCCGTCACGCGTGATCTGGAACTCATACTGCAGGCTCTCCTTGCCTTGTTCATACGCTTGCAGCACCTTTTCCGGCAGGAAAGTATCAATGTACCCCTGACGGAATTCTTCCTTGATCTGCTTTTCCGCGATAATGCGTAGAGCCTTATCGTAGAAGGTTCCGGGAGGCGCGCCGAGTTTTTCAAAGTATTCCTCCGTAGCGCGGTTGGCCGGACGATTGTGGGTAATATCCAGCTCATAGATATCTTCAAAAAGCTGTCCGGTCGCTTTCTCAAAAATACTCTGGCGTTCCTGTTCAACGGATTTCGCTAATTGAACGACCCGCATATTGAATCTGCGGATCACGCGGGTGATCAACAGCAAGATCAGGGCAAGGATCACTATGATGATCGCTACCGTGATGGCTAACTGTTTGTTCAGGCTTTCTATCAATGCGCCCGTATCCCGCTCCACCACCAAATGCCACTGAAGCTCCGGCAGATAGCGTGCGACAATATATTCCTGCTCCTGTCCACCTTGTCCTGAATTCCAAAAGCTAAGGGCGGATCCTTCTTCCTTCCAGCTCAATATCTGCTGCTTTTGCCCTTGTTCGTCACAGCCTATTTCAAACAAATTGACCTGCTCATATCCGGAATAGTCAGGAGAAACCTCGATTATTCCCGTGCTGTCGATCAGGTAAGCACTCATATTGAAATCATCCTGGTAGGTTTGCAAGATATCCTGCAGTGTCGTAAGCCGAACCCCCACACCGACGACGCCCAGCAGGCTTCCGCCGTCGTCCTTTATTTTGCAGTTCACAAAGACGGTGATGGCGTTTTGCGCGCCGTCCACTTCGTCATTGTCCACATTCATACTACATTCTTCCGCGGATTTCAGCATCCCGTCATAATACCAGAAATTTTCAGGGTCACCTTGCTCAAGCACCCGATCCAGTCCATTGAAATTATAATACCTGCTCGTAGCGGCAGAAACCAAAAAAACCGAATCGTATTGGTATTTTTCCTTATAGGTATTCAAATATTCCTGAAGCGTCTGCGTATATTCCTGATCGTCCAGATGGGAGTTCTCCCCAATCAGGAAGTCCTTGAGCAGACTGTCGTTTGCCATGGTAAGGGAAATGTTGACCGGCTTTGTCAGAATGGAGTTGATCTGGTAATAGATGTCTTCCGACGTGAGGGCGGATACCTGCTCTATATTTTCGATGGATGCACTGTAATTCGCCCGGTAACTAAGGACTGCAGTCATCAGGAAGCCGGCTACAATAACCAAACACACCAATAAATTTGTTTTTAGCAGAATCCGCTCTTTCATTCTATTTCACCGCGTTATAAAAAACAGCCGTTTCCTTTAATCCGGCTTTCCTTCCACTCTTCCTCAGATGTATCCAATGGTTACCTTCTACTACATCATTATAGCAAATTTTATTTTTAGCCACAATACAATACCTGACTTTTATGATTTTATTTATCTTGGCAATGTGCACAGAAGACACTGCTTCTTCCTGCAAGTACAATTTTTTGGAGCTCCCTCCCGCATATCGGGCACGGCTTCTTTTCCTTCCCATAAACCCTGAGATATGGGGTGTTACGATAGGTTTTACCTTTCCCGGCCAAATAATCCTCCGCCGGGATAACGTTTTTCTCAATAAAATATTCCATCGTTTCGTGTATTTGTTTTACCAATCTTTCATATTCACACATCGTCAGGTCTCCTGCGGGGCGCGCTGGATGTATCCCTGCCGCAAACAAAATTTCATCGCCATAAATATTGCCGATACCAGAGACTATACTCTGATCGAGCAGGCATTCCTTGATCGGTTTTTTTCTTTTTAACAAACGTTCCCGCAGATATTCTGCAGTCAGCGCCTCATCAAAAGGCTCCAGCCCCAGTTTGTCCATTCCTGTAACGTTGT